>NZ_JAUJFI010000001.1 GCF_030849505.1 Azospirillum isscasi
GTCGCGGCGCTGTTGCAGCCGGGCGCGCCGCTCCGCGGGGAGCGGGTCCGGACCGTTCAGCGCGCCGTTGCTGGTGCCCCGCTCCAGGGCAAGCTCGCCGGCGGCCACGACCATCCGGCCGGCCGCCTCGTTGACGCGCCGGTACGCCGAAGCGGCCTCGGCGCCGCGCAGGGAGTCGATGGCGGTGTCGCCCGCGGTGAACAGACCAAGGAGAGCGAGGCCCCCGACAATCACCGGCAGAACGGCCTTGATGGATACGGTTCGCATGGGGTTCGCCTCGAAAAAGGACAGCACTCGCCGAGTCAACGGCAGGCCCGGACGCCTTTCCTTGACCTTTGTCAAAGAGCATTCAAATGGCGGGAGGAGCCCGGCATCCGGTCGGACATCCTGTTTCCGTTCCGGATATTGCCGGCCTGCTTTTGAGAAATTACTTCGGATTGTCGAGACCGGAAACCGGGCAAGCGGCTGCAAAGTTGCCAAGGCTCCGCCCCGCGCTGTGCTACAGTGCCGCCGGAAGGAGCCATCATGCCGTCTGAACGCCCGTCGCCCGAAGCCTCTCAGCCCAGCCAGGACACCCCCGAGCCCCTTTTGAAGCTGGGAGACGGGCCGCGCCCCGCCGCCATGCCCGACAGCCTCGCCGCGGAGGTTGCGGGCTGGCGCTTCGTCCTGTGGAACCCGGCGGCGGCCAGCTTCTATTCCAGGCCCGGAACACCGTGGCAGGCGCCGCCGGAGGGGTGCCTGCGGGCCAGCGACCGCTGGAACCTGGACGGCGCCTTCGCCACCGACCGGCCCGTCGAAAACGGCGCCCAATGGGCCGTCGCGCGGTTCGAGGGCGGCGTGTGGCGCGTCGAATCCTGTGTTCCGGCGGCGCCCCGCCCGGCGGTGCGCGACCTGCTGCGCCTGCGGGTGGAGCGGCTGACCGCCGCCCGCCGCTGGACCCACGGCGACCTGGAGCTTTTGCAGAGCCTGCTGGACGGCGGGACGCTGGCGGAATCCGCCCTGCTGGCCGGCGACGAGGGGCGGGCCCGCTCGCTGCGGTCGCTGAAGGCGCTGCATCTGGCCAGCGCCGCCTCCGGCGCCGATCCCGAGCTTCCCGACGAGGCGAAGGCGGCGCTGGCCGATGGGGCGGAGGCCGTCGTCTGGCTCGGCGCCGACGCGCGGGAGATCGCCGACGGCATCCTGTCCTGGCACACCAAGAAACAGGCGCGCACCGCCGCGCGGCTGAGCCGGGGGGCCGAAGCGAAACGGCGCGGCGACGACATGAAGGACGCGCTGACCAAGGCGGTGCAGCGGGCCTTCCCGCGCATTCCCAGGGAAGCCGCCGCCGCCGCCGCCGCCCGGCTGGCGCCCGGCGTGCAGAAGCTGGGCCGCATGCCCGCGCTCCAGCCCATCGTGGACGCGGTGGCGGAGGTGCGGCTGGAGCGTTGGCGGCAGGCCGTGGCGTCGGAGCCGGAGGTGGCCAAGCGGCTGCAGGCCATGGAGATGCGCGGCGATCCGAACCGCGCGCTCAAGCGCTACCGCGACCAGCGCGCGGTGGAACGGGCGGAGGCCGAGTTGAAGGAATGGCGCGGCGACCTCGGCCCGGTCCTGTCCCGCCGCCTGGGATGGTGACGGCGGGGCGGCGTCAGGCCGCGCCGGGGAACCACTCGGTGTGGCTGTCGCCGCTGCGGCCGTAATAGACGGCCCGCCGCCCGGTGATGCTGACCGTCCAGCCGACGCAGCCGGCGCGCAGCACCTGTTCGCAGAAGCCACGGTAGCGGATCGCTCCGGCCTGGATGGCGCGGACGGCGGATTCGACACCCTTGGCTGTGAAGTCCATGGCCGGCGGAAGGGCGGCGGGGTTGGTTTCCACCCGCTCCGTCGCGCCGTCCGGGAGGTAGTAGGTCGTCTCCCCCCGCACGAGATCGGTGTGGTAGCGCTCCACCCCTGCCGCGGCCAGCGCCGCGACAACCTCGGGGAAGCTGATGCGCTCCTCCCCGGAGGCCCGGCTGCATTCGTGGAGGACGGCTGTGATCCTGGCGTCCATGGTTCTCTCCCTGCGGTGCGTGAGAAAGAGGCGGCTATTCGACGGGGACGGAGCGCAGGCCCATCCGGCGCACGATCTCCTTCAGCGCCTCCTCGATCCGTGCCCGGTCGGCGGTGTCCAGGTGGCCGAAGAACTCGGCGTCGTTGCGGTCCGCCAGGGCCGACAACTCTGGTACCAGCGCCCGTCCCTCCGGGGTGAGCGCCAGCGTCTGGCAACGGCGGTCGTCGGGGGCGGCGGTCTGGATGAGCAACCCCTTGCCGGCCAACCGGTCGGCCAGTTTCGAAATGGCCCCCCGCGTCATGCCGAGCCGGTCGGCCAGCAGGCTGGGCGCCACGCCGTCCCGGTCATAGAGGCCGCGCAGCATGACCCATTCGGCGACGGTCACCCCCCGCCCCGTCAGCTTCACGGCGAAGGCGTGGGACACATGATTCGACACGAAGCGCAGCCAATAGCCGAGATGCGCGTCGAGCGGGCTGACGTCCGGTGGAACCAACGTTTCCTCCCCTGTGTTTCCTAGGAAACTATCATCATTTGGTTTCCTAGTCAACTTCTCATCGGCACGACGGAATCCCCGGCGCCCAAGGCCACCGGCGCGCCGTCCGTCGTGGTGGCGCTTGAACGTCGTAAAAAATCGAACGCGGTTCGGATAAAGGGAAATGACCGCTCTGTTTGTTTCGTGAAATGGTTTATGTCCGCTGCGAAACAACCTATAGGGTAACGATTCCTTGACCTGACGGAACATGGTGGTATTGTTCCGTTGTATCGGGGGATGTCTTCCCAAACGATCCGCCGGAGCACAACCAGGAAGCTGCCCATTCCCCGGTACCGCAATGCAGGGATGGCCGCCGCTCTCCGCCCTTCCGCTCTGCCGAGGCAGCCCATGAACCGTCCGACGCCGTTCCGCCCCTTCGCGATCTTATGGCTTGCCCTCCTGCTCGGCGTCACGGCGGCGGCCCCCGCCCGCGCGGATGAGGTCTACCGGGTGGTGACCTGGAAGATGGCGCCCTACACGATGGTGGACGATCAGGGCAAATTGACCGGCTTCGAGGTGGAGATCGCCCGCGCCCTGTGCGACACGATGGGCATCCGCTGCGAGATCACCGCCCTGCAATTTCCGGAAGTCCTGGACCTGCTGGACCGCAACGCCGCCGATTTCGCGGTCGCCAGCATCCTGAAGACGCCGGAGCGGATGAAGAAATACCTCTTCACCGACCGTCACAAGCGGTCCAGTTCCAGCTACATCGGGCGGGCCGGCGAATGGACGCTGGGCGTGGCCCCGGATCTGGCCGGGAAGCGCGTTTCCGTCACCCGCGGATCGAAACAGTACGACTATCTGACCGCAAAGAAATTCGGCTGCACGGTCGTGATCTACGACGATCAGGCGGAGGCGTTGCGCGCCGTTCTGGACCGGCGGGTCGATCTGGCGCTGGCGCCGACCGCCGTCACCGTCCACCTGCTGACGAGCGCCGAGGGCGAGGCGTTGGAGGTGGTCGGCGACCCGCTCACCGAAAGCGGGCTGGGCGGCGAGTCCGCCATCGCCCTGCCCCTGGGGCGGGAGGAACTGCGCGACCGGGTCAACATGGCCCTGCGCGCCATCCTGGCCGACGGGCGCTACGACGCCATCAGCTCCCGCTTCCTGCCCTTCCGGATGTACTGAGGCGCCGATGGGTTTCCGCACGCGCTTTTCCACCGCACGCGCCATTCTGCTTTCGGCGATCCTGCTGGCCGGTCCCGCGGCGGTCGGACCGGCCCGGGCGGAGGCGCCGCCGCCGGCCGCTAGGCCGCACCTGCGCATCGTGGTCATCGACCATTCCCCCCCCTTCAGCGACCGTAACGCCGAAGGAGCTCTGGTCGGCTTCAACGTCGATTTCGGGCGGGAGCTGTGCCGGTCGCTGCAGGCGGTGTGCAGCTTCGACGCGGCGCCGTTCAAGCAGATCATCGACGACGTCGCCGCGGGCCGCTTCGACATCGGCTTCGGCAACGTGCTGCGCACGCCGGACCGGGAGCAGCGGCTTCTGTTCTCCGTTCCCTACTGGCGGTCCAGCACGAGCCTGGTGGGGCGGCGGGGCACGCCCGAAATGACCCTGGAGGAAGCGGTCCGCGACCGGTCGATCGCGACCATCCGCGGTTCGCGGCAGCACGAGGCGCTGATCCGTCTGGCGAAGGCCGATCCGAAGCTGGAGGCCAATCTGGTGCCCGTCACCACGCTGGAGGATTTGTGGGGCGCCATGCGCAGCGGGCAGAGCGACATGGCCATCGGCCCGACGCTGAACGTCGTTCATTTCCTGCTGTCCGACGCGGGGGACGGCTTCGAGACCATCGGCACGCCGATGTCCGAGAACGGGCTGGGCGGGACCGTGCACATCGTCTTCCCGCCCGGCCAGCACGAGTTGAAGGCATCGGTGGACCGGGCCCTGGCGGCCCTGCGCAGCGACGGCACCTATCAGCGGATCAACCGCGGCTACTTCCCCTTCGACATCTACTGAACCGGAACCGGCCATGGCGTCCGCCCGCGACCGCAGGCATTCCCGCGTACGGCTGCAGCCGGCGATCCTCATCAGCGGCGCGATCCTGCTCGCGCTGATCGGCCTGCTGTTCCTCGGCATCGTCGCGGAACAGGGCAAGATGGAGCGGCTGGCCGCCGACAGCCAGGACCGGATGGTGCCGCTGATCCTGGAACGCCAGCGCGCCGTGGTGAATCTGGAGCGGCTGAAGCAATCGGGCACCGTGGTGATCGTCACCGACGACGCCCGCCGCCGCCGCGAGGCGCTTCTGGCCGCCCAGGCGCTGGCCTTCCACCCGACCTTCCAGTTCGACCCCACCCTGAAGCGGCAGGTGACGGACGCCTACGCCGTCATCCGCCAGGTTTCCGCGGCGAAGGCCGCCGCCCAGAATGCCGAGGAGGAGCGCCTCGCCGAGAAATGGGCGCAGACGCTGGTCGAACTGAACGCGGTCGGCGACCGGCTGCTGGTCGACGTGACCGAGCTGACCGCCGGACGGCTGGGCCAGATCCAGGAGCGCACCCGTCTGGTGTCGCAGGTGATCCAGTTCGCCTTCATCGCGGTGCTGGCGATCTTCATCGCCGCGGGCCTGCTGATCCGCCGCCATGTGGTGCGGCCCCTGCTGTCCGCCGCCGACGGCCTGCGCCGCATCGGCGAGGGCGAACGCGACATCCGGCTCCCCGGTGCCCGCACGCAGGAGCTGGACAGCATCCTGGACGCCGTCGTCCAACTGGGGACACAGACGGAGGAGCTGCGCCTGACCCGCGACCGGGCGGAGGCGGCGTCCCTGGCCAAGGCCAGCTTCCTCGCCAACATGAGCCACGAGATCCGCACCCCGATGAACGCGGTGATCGGCCTGTCGCATCTGGCGCTGAAGACCGACCTGACGCCACGCCAGCGCGACTACGTTCTCAAGATCAGCCAGTCCGGCCAGCATCTGCTCGGAATCATCAACGACATCCTTGATTTCTCCAAGATCGAGGCCGGCAAGCTGAGCGTGGAGCGCACCGGCTTCCATCTCGACAAGGTGCTGGGCACGCTGGCCGACCTGATCGCGGAAAAGGCCGCGGCCAAGGGGCTGGAGCTGATCTTCGACGTCGCCCAGAACGTGCCCAGCGACCTGATCGGCGATCCGCTGCGCATCGGGCAGATCCTGGTCAACTACGCCAACAACGCGGTCAAGTTCACCGAACGCGGCGAAATCGCCATCATCGTCCGGCTGGAAGAGGAGTCCGGGGACAATCTGCTGGTCCGCTTCGAGGTGCGCGACACCGGCATCGGCCTGAACGCGGAACAGAAAAGCCAGCTTTTCCAGAGCTTCCAGCAGGCCGACGCCTCCACCACCCGCAAGTACGGGGGCACCGGCCTGGGGCTGGCCATCTCCAAGCGGCTGGCCGAGCTGATGGGCGGCGCGGTCGGGGTGGAGAGCGCGCCGGGCCGGGGGTCCTGCTTCTGGTTCACCGTGCGGCTGGGCCGCGACAAGCCGCGCCGCGTGCTGCTGCCGCGGCCCGACCTGCGCGGCCTGCGCTGCCTGGTGGTGGACGACAACGAGAACGCCCGCGTCGTGCTGACCGACATGCTGGCGGCCATGTCCTTCACCCCCGAGGCGGTGGCCTCCGGCCCCGCCGCCATCGAGGCGGCGCGGATCGCGGCGCGCGAGGGCCGGCCCTTCCGCGTCGTTCTGCTGGACTGGCAGATGCCGGGCATGGATGGGCTGGAGACCTCCGCCGGCATCGCCGCGCTGGAGCTGGCCCAGACCCCGCACCACATCATGGTCACCTCCTATGGCCGGGAGGAGGTGCTGAGAGGCGCCGAGGGAACGGCCATCGAGGAGGTTCTGTTCAAGCCGGTCAACCCCTCCGCCCTGTTCGACGGCATCATGCGGGTTCTGGGCGCCGACGACGAGCTGCCGGACACCACCCCGGTACAGTCAGCCCCCACCGCGGATCTGTCGCACCTGCGCGGCGCCCGCATCCTGCTGGCCGAGGACAACGACCTGAACCAGCAGGTGGCCTGCGAGTTGCTGGGCGACGCCGGGCTGGTGGTGGAGGTCGCGGAGAACGGCGCCATCGCGGTGGAGATGGTGCAGGCCGCCCATTACGACCTCGTGCTGATGGACATGCAGATGCCGGTGATGGACGGCATCGCCGCGACCCTGGAAATCCGCCGGCTGGGCCTCGCCGGCCTGCCCATCGTCGCGATGACCGCCAACGCCATGCAGACCGACCGGGACCGCTGCCTGGAAGCGGGCATGAACGACTATCTGGCCAAGCCCATCGACCCCGACGCGCTGTGGGCCACGCTGCTGGCCTGGGTGAAGCCCCGTGCCGGGCTCGGTGCCGAGGCGCCTGCCTTCCTCCCCACGGCGGCCGCGGCTACGGCGGAGGATGCGGGCGACCTGCCTTCCGGCGTTCCGGGACTGGACATCGCGGCGGGGCTGTCGCGGGTGCTCGGCAAGAAGCGCCTCTACCTCGACCTGCTGCGCAAGTTCACCGCCGGGCAGCGGGGTGTGGCCGCCGTCATCCGCGCGGCGCTGGACGAGGGCGATCTCGCCGCGGCGGAGCGCCACGCCCACACGCTGAAGGGCACCGCCGGCAACATCGGCGCCCACCCCGTCCAGGACGCCGCCGAACATCTGGAGGCGGCCATCCGCGAAGCCCGCCCACGCCCGGACATCGACGCGCTGCTGGCCGGGCTGGAACCGCCGCTGGGCGCCCTGCTCGCCCATCTGGAGGCGGCACTGGCCCCCGCAAGCGACACCCCGACCGCCGGCGCCGCGCCCGTCGCGGTGGATGCCGACGCCCTGCTCGCCGTCTGCGGCCAGCTCCGCCGGCTTCTGCTGGACAGCGACCCCGACGCGGAGGAGGTGATGACCGCCAACACAGGCCTTCTGCAAGCCGCCTTCCCCGACCAATTCGAGGCCATCGCCGGCCAGATCCGCAATTTCGACTTCGACGAGGCGGCGGCCGCGCTGGACGCCGCGCTGGACGCACGCGGCGCGACCGCCGCAGCCTGAGAAGACGCCCCCCGCCGGTTCTCCCTGATCGGAAAGCTTCCATGGACAACGCATCCCCCGCATCGAAGGCCACCCCACCGAAGGGCACGGTCCTGATCGTGGACGACACGCCGGACAATCTGAAGCTGCTCAGCGGCCTGCTGAAGGAAAGCTACAAGGTGAAGGTCGCCAACAACGGGCGGAAAGCGCTGGAGATCGCCGCCGCCGCACCGGTGCCGGATCTGATCCTGCTGGACGTGGTGATGCCGGAGATGGACGGCTACGAAGTCTGCGCCGCCCTGAAAGGTGCGCCGGAAACCCGGGACATCCCGGTCATCTTCCTGACGGGCCGGGCCGAGGAGTCCGACCGGGAGCGCGGTTTCGCCATGGGGGCGGTGGATTACATCGCCAAGCCGGTCGATCCGCCGGCGGTTCTGCAACGGGTCGCCGCCCGGATGCCCGCCCTTCCCGCCTGACGCCGGGCGGTGGAGGCCACCGTCAGGCCGGCACCTCGGCCACGCTGGACACGCGCCGCGGCATGCGGACGATGAAGGTGGCGCCGCCACCGGGCGGGCTTTCCACCTCGATGGTGCCCAGGAGCACCTGGCTGACGAGGTTGAAGGCGACGTAGAGTCCCAGCCCCGGGAACTCGATGCCCCGGCGGGTGGTGAAGAAGGGATCGAACAGCTTGGGCAGATGGTCCGGGTCGATTCCCTTGCCGTCGTCGGACAGGCGCAGTTCCACCCATTCCTCCTCCCGCAGAGAGACGGACAGGGTGACGCGCCCGTTCTGGCCGGGCCGGAAGGCGTGGGCCGCGGCGTTGCGGATCAGGATGGACAGCACCTCCGACAGCGGGCCGGGATGGCTGTCGATGGTCAGGCCGGCGGGGCAGGAGACGGTGAAGCTGTGCCCGGCCTCCCGCAGATGCGGGTCCAGCCCGAACAGCGCGTCGGACAGGTAGTCCTTCAGGTCGAACACCCGCCGTTCCGATCCGGCGCGGTCCACCACCACCTGCTTGAAGCTCTGGATCAGGTTGGCGGTGCGCACGATGTTGGTGGTGACCAGCAGCGCCCCTTCCCGTGCGTTCTCCAGGAAGCGGGCGAGATCGGACTTGCGGATCGCCCCGTTCTGGAACTGCGAGGCCAGCGACTCGATCAACCCCGAGAGGTGGGAGACGGCGGTCAGGGCCACGCCGATGGGGGTGTTGATCTCGTGCGCGACGCCGGAGACGAGCAGGCCCAGCGCGGCCATCTTCTCCGTCTGGATCAGGTGCTGCTGCGTCTCCTCCAGCCGGTTGTGGGCGGCGCGCACCTCCTCCACGGTCGCCCGCAGCGAATCGGCGGTGGCCTTCAGCGACAGGTGGTTCTTCACCCGTGCCAGCACGATGGGGGGGCTGATCGGCTTGCTGATGTAATCGACGGCCCCCAGGTCCAGGCCGAACTTCTCGTCCTCCACTGAGGTGCGCGCGGTCAGGAAGATCACCGGGACGTCGCAGGTCCGCGGATCGGCCTTCAGACGGCGGCACACCTCATAGCCGTCCATGTTCGGCATCATGACGTCGAGCAGGATCAGGTCCGGCGGATGGTCGGAAAAGGCGATGCGAAGCGCGGCGTCGCCGTTGTTCACGGTCTTGACCGCATAAATGGACTTCAGGTGGCTGCTCAGCAGCGACAGGTTGTCGGCGGTGTCATCCACGATGAGAATCGTCGCCTTCGTCGGTGCTCCCATATCCGCCCCTTCCTCTTGCGGCGAAAAGGGACGATCCGGCACTCCCCCGCTCGGGGCCGCCGGCCAGCACCGGCATCCCATCGGTCTCCAGAAACACCCACATCCGCCAGTTGGGACCTTAGCGCGCGATCTTTGCCCATAAAAGACAATTTATCGGTGCTGTCCGGTTGTTTTTTTCTCCTGTATGCGCATCTGACGCTGGACAGAACAACCCGACCCTGACGCCCGTCCCAAAAGCTGCCGGACGCGGTGCCCCAGCGGCGGAACCGGCGGCGGTCCGGGGGCGTTTCCGTGTCCGCAGACGGCGGGCGGCGCGCGAAAAAGTGGTAGCCCGCCCCCACCCGTCAAACTGTCACAGACCGCCCGTATAGTGCGTCCAACTTTGGAAATGCCCCGTGAATCCAACCATGCCGACGCCGACACACGCCCGTATGACCCAGCCCCGCCCGACCCTGCCCACGCCCAGGCTCCATTGCGCCTGCTGCGGGCGTCCCTTCGTCCGCTCCTCCTCCCGCGGACCGGTCCCGCTCTACTGCTCGGCGGATTGCCGGACGCAAATGCGCATCCGCCAGCGGGTGTGGTCGAACCGGCCCGGCTACGCCGCCGGCAACACGGCCATCCGCCCGGAACCGCGGTTCGGGACGGCGCACGCATCATGATGAAGCTGGTGATTCACGACCGGCATTCCGCCGCCGGGCTGGTGCTGCCCGGTCTCGGCCATATGCGCGACGTCGTGCGCGCCCTGCGCGGGCTGGAGACGGTGGACAGCGCGTCGGTGCTTCTGGAAGCCTTCGCGCAGCGCTGCCTGGCGGCCGGCGTGGCCTTCGATTCGACGGACCCGCTGACCGCCTGCTCCTTCTGCACCCGTCTGGTGGAGGTGGAGGTCCATGCGGAGGACGGGGCCGCCCCGGTCCAGTTCGTCCGGCTTTACGACCGCGACGCCGACGGCATCCTCTGCCGCCGCCATCACGGCACCCTGCACGCCGTGGCCCGGCAGTTGCGGTGCGAGGACGGCCTGCCCTTCCCCGCCCTGCCGGCCATCGCCGCGGCCACGGTCACGGCGCACCCGCTGCGCCCGCTCTGACAAAGCGGACGCAGCCGGAAAGGCTTGTTACGGCATGAACTGGCCGCCGTTCACGTCCAGCACCTGACCGGTGATGTAGCCGCTGCAGGCGTGCGAGGCGAAGAACAGGAAGGTCGGGGCGCATTCCTCCGGACGGCCGAAGCGGCCCATCGGGAAGCCAGCGCCGATGCGGGTCTTGGTGTCCTCGTCCTTGTCGGCGTGGAAGGCGGTGTCGAAGGTGCCCGGCGACACCGTGTTGAAGCGGATGCCGTCCTTGGTGTGGAAGGCCACCCAGTTCTTCTGGATGTTGTGCAGCCACGCCTTCGCCGCACCGTACAGGCCCGCCCCCGGGCCGCCGCCGGTGTAGCCGGCGACCGAGCCGACCAGGATCACCGAGGAGGTGGTGCCGTTCTGCGCCGCCGCGGCCTTCAGGTGCGGCAGGGCGTGCTTGGTGACCATCAGGGCGGAGCGGGCGTTCAGGTCGGTCACCGCGTCGAAGAAGTCGTCGTCGATCTCCGGCAGCGGCTTGCGCCCGACCAGACCGCCCGCGTTGTTGATGAGCACGTCGATGCCGCCGAAACGCTCCACGAAAGCCTCGACGAGCGTGCCGCACTCGGCGCTGTTCGACACATCCGCGGGCAGGAAGACGACCTCGCCGCCCAGCCCGTTCAGGCGGGCCAGCGTGGCCTCCAGGTCCGCCGGGGTGCGGCGCCCGTTCATGGCGACCTTGGCGCCGGCCCGCGCGAACGCCTCCACCGCCGCAAGGCCGATGCCCTGCGTGGAGCCGGTGATGAGAACGCGCTTGCCCTTCAGATCGTCAAACATTCCTTGCCTCTCGTGTCTTTGCATCGTGTTGGCCCGACTCAGGCGGTCAGGCGGGGTTCGGGGAGGCCCTGGGCGCCGGGGTCGAACATCAGGACGCGCCCGCCATGCGGGTCTTCGGCCAGATCCGCCGGCCCGCGGCAGAGCGAGGTGACCAGCATCGTCCGCAGGTCCGGCCCGCCGAAGGCGCACATGGTCGGCTTGCGCATCGGCACTTCGATCCGGCGGTCCAGATCGCCGCGCGGGGTGAAGCGCTTGATGCAGCCCTCGTCCAGGCAGCAGATCCAGTAGCAGCCGTCCGCGTCCACCGCCGCGCCGTCGGGACGCCCGATCATCGCGCGCATGTCGATGAAGGGGCGGCGGTCGCGTGCGGTGCCGGTGTCCGGGTCATAATCCCAGGCCCAGACCATCCGAACGTCGCGGTGGCTGTCGGAGGCGTAGAAGACGCGCCCGTCCGGGCTGAAGGCGGAGCCGTTGGGGATGACGTAGCCGCCGGTCCCGGTCTCCGTCAGTCCCTCCGCGCGGGTGAAGCGGTGCCACAGGCCGGAGGCGTCGCCCTTGCCGATGTCCATGACCATGCTGGACAGCCAGAACCGCCCCTGCCGGTCGCAGCGCCCGTCGTTGAAGCGCATGCCCTCCTTGGGGAAGCGGTGGGTGGCGAGCGCGGTGACCACCGCCTTTCCGCCCTCACCCGGAAGGTCCACGTCGAAGACGCCGGTTTCGCAGGCGCAAACCACGCCGCCGTCCGGACGGAGGACGAGGCAGCCGATCATCTCCGGCAGGGTCCAGCGGCGGTGAACGCCGCTGGCGGGGTCGAGCCGGTGGACGGTCCGCGCCGGGATGTCGATCCAGGTCCACAGGCCCAGTTCGGCATCCCACACCGGATTCTCGCCGGTGCCGTTGCGCAGCTCCGGGTCGATGACGGCCTCCAGACCGATCCGGGTCACCGCGGTCATTTCGAGCCCTCCGCCGCGGACGAGGCGACGGTCGGTCCATTCACCGTCGGCCCGCCGCTCCGGCTGCTCCACAGGCGGCGCAGCAGCGGAAGCATCAGCGTCAGGATCGCCACGGTCAGCAGCGCCGCGGTGATCGGACGGGTGTAGAGGAAATCATAGCTGCCGTTGGACAGCGACAGCGCGCGGCGGAAGTTCGCCTCGGCCATCGGCCCCATGATGAGGGCGAGCACGACGGGCGAGGCCGGGAAGTCCCACTTCTGCATGAAATAGCCGGCGACGCCGGCGGCCAGCATGATCCAGATGTCGAACATGCTGTTGTTGATGGCGTAGGTGCCGACGATGCACAGCGCCAGGATCGTCGGGGTCAGCACCGACTTGGGCATCTGCAGGATGCGGCCCATGAAGCGCAGCGAGCCGAGGCCCACCACCAGCATCATGACGTAGCAGACCAGCATGCCGGCAAACAGCGTGAAGACCAGATCGGCGTGGTCCTTGAACAGCAGCGGACCGGGCTGGAGACCCTGGAGGGTCAGGGCGCCCAGCATCACCGCGGTCACCGCGTCGCCGGGGATGCCCAGCGTCAGCATGGTCAGCAGCGCGCCGCCGGTGCAGCCGTTGGCGCCGGATTCGCAGGCGGCGACCGCGCCCAGTTCGCCCTTGCCGTAATTCTCCGGCGTCTTGCTGAAGCGCTTGGCCTCGTTGTAGGCGACGAAGGCGGCGATGTCGGCACCGGCGCCGGGAATGATGCCGATGACGATGCCCAGGCCCGACGAACGCGCGATGTTGCCCAACTGGCGGCGGAAGACGTGCCAGGGCGGGATGATGCGGTCCAGCGCCGCGGCCATGCCCGCGCGGACCTGCGGGTCCTCCAGCGACTTGAAGGCTTCGGCGGCGGCGAACAGGCCGATCATCACCGGGATGAAGGGCACGTTGAACAGTTCGGTGTAGCCGCCCGTGTAGCGCGGGAAGCCGGCCATCGGATCGAGCCCGACGGTCGCCAGCAGCAGGCCGAGGAAGCCGGCGATCAGGCCCTTGATGACCGACACGCCGGAAATGCTGGCGATGATCGACAGGCCGAAGACGGCCAGCGCGAAGGACTCCGACGCGCTGAACTCCAGCGCGAAGCGGGCCAGCACCGGGGCCAGGAAGATCAGCACGAACACGCTGGCCGTGCCGCCCAGGAAGGACGAGAAGGTGGCGGTGCCCAGGGCGATGCCGGCCTGCCCCTTCTTGGTCAGCTCGAACCCGTCGATGGCGGTGGCCGCGGCGGCGGGGGTGCCGGGGATCTTCAGCAGGATGGCGGTGACCGAACCGCCGTAGATGCCGCCGAAGAAGACGCCGGAGATCATCAGCAGGCCGGACAGCGGGTCCATGCCGAAGGTGAAGGGCAGCAGGATGGCCACGCCCATCGTCGCCGTCAGGCCGGGCAGCGCGCCGATGATGATGCCCAGCGTCACGCCGAACAGGGCCAGCAGCAGCGCCATGGGCTGGTTGAACAGCGCCTGCGCGCCGTGAAGAAGCATGTCGAGTTCGTACATCTCACCCCTCCGTCAGCGGAGTGTTGCAACCGGTCGGATCGGTCCGTGTCATTCGAACAGGCTCCCGACCGGCAGCGGGACGCTGAGCGCGTAGGCGAAGGCGGCGTAGATGAGAGCGGTCAACACGGCGGCGATGACGGCGTTCGCGATCACGTTGCGCCGCCCCATCAGCCACATCAGGCCGAACAGATACACGGGCGTCGCGACAGCGTAGCCGACGAATTCCATGGCGTAGAGACAGGCCGCGGTCGCAACGATGCCGATGGCGACGGTGCCGTAGCTGGCCCGCGGCCCGGCTTGCGCCGGATCGTCCGGCGGAGCGGCGGGCGCCCGCAGCGTGTTGACGATCAGGATCGCGCACAGCACCAGCAGGGCCACGGCGAAGATGATGGGGAAGCGGGCGGGACCGACGTCGGTTTCCAGCATGGTCGGCGGGAAGTCCCCCGCGGCGACGATGGCGGCCACCGCGACCGCCATGACCAGAACGGCGATGATCAGCGTGGCGAGGCGGTCCTGCGGGCGCAGGCCGGACTTGCCGCCCGGGGCGGGAGCGTGACTCATGATTGGATCTCCTTCGGACGCCCGGCGACCCGAAGGCCGCCGGGGACACGCCGAGGATGCGGCTCAGGTGAAATGGTTTACTTGGCGAGGCCGATCTGCTTCATCAGCGCCTTGAACATCTCGGCGTCCTTCTCCATCGCGACCTTGTAGTCCGGGCCGTCGAGATAGGCGTAGCTGAGGTTCATCTTGTTGAGCTGGTCGCGGAAGCCCTGCTCCTCGACCGCCTTCTTGGACGCGGCGCGCAGCGTGTTGACGACGTTCTCCGGGGTCTTCTTCGGAACGACGATGCCGCGCCAGGTGGCGACCGTCACGTCGATGCCCTTCTCCTTCAGCGTCGGAGCGTCCGGGAACGCCTTCGAGCGCTGGTCGTCCATCACCGCGAGGATGCGCAGGGTGCCGGCGGCGACGTGGCTGGACACCTCCGCCGGGCTGACGCTGACGGCCTCGATGTGGTTGCCGAGCAGGGCGGTGACCGCCGGGTTGGCGCCGTCATAGGGAACGTGGTTGAACTTCAGCCCGGTCTTGGAGGCCAGGGCTTCGGCGGCGAGGTGCCAGATGGCGCCGGTGCCGGAGTTGCCGATGCGGGCCTTGCCCGGATTCTCCTTGGCGTAGGCCAGGAACTCCTCGATGGTCTTCCAGGGCGCGCTGGCGTTGACCGTGATGGCGCTCGGCTCCGCGTTCAGGCGGGCGATCGGGGTGAAGTCCGCAACCGTGAAGCGGGCGACGCCCAGGTTCGGCAGGGTCGTGATCTCCACGGTGCCCATGCCGATCTTGTAGCCGTCCGGACGGGCGGCCATGATCTCCGACAGGCCGACGGCACCGCCGCCGCCGGTCTTGTTCACCACGCCCACCGACTGCGGCAGGTGGCGGTTCACGGCGTCCGCATAGGCGCGGGCCACCAGATCGGTGCCGCCGCCGGCGGCATACGGGACGATCAGCTCGATCGACTTGGCCGGGTACTCGGCGGCCTGCGCGGCCATCATCATGGTGGCGGAGGTCAGCACGCCGACGACGGCGCCGGTGACGAAACGATAGCTCTTCATGAGCGTTCTCCCTGGGTCTTTGCTTGTGGTGGACAGGAGGTGGGGGGAAAGACGAGGACCGCGGTCAGCGCGGGTTGAGGCGCCGCCATGCGGCGACGAAGGCGTCCGCCCGCTCGCCGACCTCGGCGGCGGACAGGCCCGGCGCATAGAGCGCCGAACCCAGCCCGAAGCCGGCGACGCCGGCCTCCAGGAACGGCGCCATGGTGTCCGGGGCGATGCCGCCCACGGGCAACAGGCGGCTGCCGGGGGGCAGCACGGCGCGCATCGCCTTGACGACGCGCGGGCCGATCAGCTCCGCCGGGAAGATCTTCAGGGCGTCGGCCCCGGCTGACAGCGCTGCGAACGCTTCCGTCGGAGTGGCGATTCCGGGCAGGCTGACCATCCCCGCGGCCTTGGCGGCGCGGATCACCGCGGTGTCGGCGTGCGGCATGACGACCAGATCGGCGCCGATCTCCTTCAGCCGCGCCACCTGCTCCACCGCCAGGACCGTGCCGGCGCCGACCAGCGCGTCCCGCGGCAGCAGGCGGCGGATGGCGGCGATGCTGTCGAACGGATCGGGCGAGTTCAGCGGCACCTCGATCAGGCGGAAGCCCCGGTCGTAGAGGGTCTGCGCGACGTCCTCCGCCTCCGCGGGCTTCAGGCCGCGCAGGATGGCGACCAGCGGCAGGGCGGAAAAGGCGGCGTCGAAGCGGGCGTTCAGGGTATCGTCGGACATGCTCGTTACTCCCCCGCCGGCGCGATCAGGCCGGCGGCGACGGCGAACTGGAAAAGCCCACGCGGGGCGGTGTTCTCAAGCCGGTCCGTGGGCTCCACGCCCAGCAGCTCCAGGCCGCGGACGTAGCGGCGGCACAGCGCGCCCTCGCCGATCAGCAGCAGCGGGCGGCCCTCGTGCAGATCGTTCCGCAGGTGGGCGAGACCGGAGGTCAGCTCATGCCCGATCAGCAGGCCGGACAGGTAATCCTTCAAAAGCTCCGCCGTCATGCGGCGGGTGATGCCCAGCGTGCGCGCGGCGAAGAGCTGGTGCGTCAGGTCGCCCGGCCCGCTGGCCTGCGCCGCCCGCACGCCCTCGGCAAAGGCGGCGTCGGACTCGGCGGCGTCCGGGGCGGCGTCCGCCGGCATCAGCCGGCCCAGGATGGAGTGCTTGCACAGCACGGCGAAAACCTCGCCGGTCATGTAGGTGGAGAAGCGGGTCATCCGCCCGCCCACGATCTCCACCCATTTCGAATGGGTGCCGGGCAGCACCATGCAGGCGTCGCGGCCCCAGTCGGGACGGTCGGCCAGCACGCCGGCGATCTGGATCTCCTCGCCGCGCAGGATGTCCGGCGGGCCGCTCGGCGGGTCGTAGAGAACGCCCGGAGCGATCAGGATGCGCGCCCCCGACGCGCTGTCCACCGCGATGGCCTGGGACGCCAGCGTGGCCGTGTCGGCGGGACAGCGGACATAGGGCGCCTCGCGCCAGCCCTGGGCGCTGCCGACCATGCCGCCGGCCACCACCGGCAGGCCCGGGTGGGCGGACAGCCAGCCGCCGCACAGGTCGGTGAAGGCCTGCTCGAAGCCGGAAATGCCCGGCATCGGCAGGTTCTGGATGCCGTGCGCGTTGGCGCGCTGGTCCAGCACGCGCCCGGCGCGGTCCATCAGGAAGCCGCGCAGGCTGGAGGTTCCCCAGTCGAGGGCGATCAGCGATGCCCCGACGCCCGTTCGTCCCGTTTCCATCCCAAATCCTTTGAAATCGCGTCGGCGACCGCCCGGACGACCGGTCCAAGCTCCTCCATCCGTTCGTCCGGCATGTAGGGCACGGCGCTCGCCACGCTGATGGCGGCGACCACCTGATTGCGGACGTCACGGATCGGCGCGCCGACGCAGCGGATGCCGATTTCGTTTTCTTCGAGGTCGAAGGACCAGCCGCGCTCCACATAGGCGGCCAGCCGGAATTCAAACTCCGGCCAGGGCGCCAGCGGGGGCCGCTCCGGCGCCGCCGCGGTCAGCCGCAGCGCGTGGTCGTAGAGCTCCCGCCAGCGCTCGCGCGGCAGGCCGAGGAGAAGCGCCTTGCCCAGCCCCGTGGAGGCCAGCGGCATGCGCAGGCCGATGCGCGACCGCATCTCCAGCCCGCGCGTGTTCGGAATCTTGTCGAGGTAAAAGACCTCCACCCCCTCGACCACGCCGAGATGGACGGTGTCGCCGGTGCGGCGGGCCAACTCCTCGATGTGCGGGCGGGCGATGGCAACCAGCGGGCGCTGTTCCAGCGCGCGCATGCCGAGCGCGATCAGCTTCGGCCCCAGCAGATAGCCCTTGTAGGGAACGTGATGCAGGTAGCCGTCCTGCGTCAGGCTGTTGAGCATCCGGTGGGTGGTGCTGCGCGGGGTGCCCAGCCGGGCGGCGATGCCCTTCACGTCGCCGACGCCCGCCGCCACGCATTCCAGGAGGGCGAGGCCGCGCATCAGCGTTTGGGTTCCGGACGCCTGCGGCTTCTCCGGAGACTCCTGTGCATCGAGCGGATTTGCTCCGATGCCGGCCATATTCTCCCCCCTGCGTTTTTGCCCGGTATCTGGCATATCAGTTTCCACCACTTTATGAATACGCCCGTAGTGTGTCAAATAAATTTCTTGTTGTCCATATAGTGAGACAGTTGCCCGTCATCTTGATCGGCGTGGTGCCATTACCCATCTGATCCTGTGAGGCGACCGGGGCCGCGCATGGTGCGGGCCACGCAGGCCGTCTTCCCGCGCCTTCGGAAAGGGCGGGAACCATTACGAACGGAGTGCCTGATGGACTTCGGTCTGTTCACCGACCGTGCGCGCGGCGTCATCCAGGCTGCGCAACTGGCGGCTCTCGCCGGACGCCACCAACAGCTCGTCCCCGAACATCTCGTGAAGGCCCTGGTCGAAGACGCCGACAGCGTGCCCGCCAAGCTGATCCGCGATGCCGGCGGCGACCCCGAGCTGTTGAAGACCGCCGCCGAGGAAACCCTGAATCGCCAGCCCCGCGTGGACGGCGAAGGGCCGCACCCGATCTTCATGTCCCCGGCGCTCGCCGGCGTGCTCCAGGGCGCCGTCGAATCGGCGCGCGGGGCCGGCGACAGGTTCGTCACGCCGGAACGGCTTCTGGAATCGCTGGCCGCCCAGGACGGTTCCATGCGCGCGCTGTTCCACCGCGCCGGAATCGATCCCGCGGTGCTGGCCGAGGGCGTCGAGTCGCTGCACCGCAAGCGCCCCGCCGACCGGCAGGAGGATTCCCAGATGGGCGAGGCGCTCGCCAAATACGCCCGCGACCTGACGGAGGAAGCGCGGCAGGGCCGTCTCGATCCGGTGATCGGGCGCGACGACGAGATCCGGCGGACCATCCAGGTCCTCGCCCGGCGCACCAAGAACAACCCCGTCCTGATCGGCGAGCCCGGCGTCGGCAAGACCGCCGTGGTCGAGGGGCTGGCCCAGCGGCTGGCGTCCGGCGACGTTCCGGAGGGGCTGAAGGACCGCCGCGTCCTGGCGCTCGACCTCACCGCGCTGCTGGCCGGCGCCAAGTTCCGCGGCGACTTCGAGGAGCGGCTGAAGGCCGTCCTGGCGGAGGTGCAGCAGGCCGCGGGCCGCATCATCCTGTTCATCGACGAGTTGCACTCGCTGATCGGCGCCGGCCGCACGGACGGCGCGATGGACGCCGCCAACATGCTGAAACCCGCGCTGGCGCGCGGCGAGCTGCGCTGCGTCGGCGCCACCACGCCGGACGAGTACCGCAAATACATCGAAAAGGACGCGGCGCTCGCCCGCCGCTTCCAGCCGGTGAACGTGGACGAGCCGTCGGACGAGGACGCCGTGTCGATCCTGCGCGGCATCAAGGGCAAGTACGAGGTGCACCACGGCGTGCGCATCGCCGACGCGGCGGTGGTCGCGGCGGTGCAGCTCTCCGCCCGCTACATCGCCGACCGCCGCCTGCCCGACAAGGCCATCGACCTCGTGGACGAGGCGGCCAGCCGCCTGCGCATGGCCATCGACAGCAAGCCGGAGGCGCTCGACGCCGTCGGGCGCCGCGTCGCCCAGCTCAAGATCGAGCGTGAGGCCCTGAAGGCGGAACCCGATACCGCGTCCCAGGAGCGGCTGCACAAGCTGGAGGCCGAACTTGCGGTGGACGAGGCGAAACTGACCGCCATGGAGGAGGACTGGCGCGTCGGCCAGTCCCGCCGCACCGAGGGCCGCCGTCTGAAGGAGGAACTGGACCAGGCCCGCACGAAGCTGGAGCACGCGCAGCGCGACGGCGACTGGGCCAAGGCCGGCGAGTTGGCCTACGGCGTCATCCCCGACCTGGAGAAGCGCCTGGCCGAGGCCGAATCCCGCGCCAACGCGGAGCGGGAGGAGGTGACGGCGAAGGACATCGCCGCCGTCGTCACCCGCTGGACCGGCATCCCGGTGGACCGCATGCTGGACAGCGAGCGGCAGCGGCTGAAGGGCATGGAGGACCGGCTGGCCGAGCGCGTCGTCGGTCAGGCGGAGGCGGTGCGCGCCGTGTCGAAGGCGGTGCGCCGGGCGCGGGCCGGGCTGAAGGACCCGAACCGTCCCACCGGCTCCTTCCTGTTCCTCGGGCCGACCGGCGTCGGCAAGACGGAGCTGGCGAAGGCGCTCGCCGCCTTCCTGTTCGACGATGAGAACGCGGTCACCCGCGTCGACATGTCGGAGTATATGGAGAAGCACTCCGTCGCCCGCATGATCGGCTCGCCTCCGGGTTATGTCGGCTATGACGACGGCGGCACGCTGGCCGAGAAGATCCGGCGCCGGCCCTATCAGGTCGTCCTGCTGGACGAGGTGGAGAAGGCCCACCCGGACGTGCTGAACGTGCTGCTCCAGGCGCTCGACGACGGGCGGCTGACCGATGGGCAGGGCCGCACGGCGGACTTCCGCCACGCGATCCTGATCATGACGTCGAACCTGGGGGCGGACGCCCTGACGGCGCTCGGCGAGGACGACAGCCTGGAGGGGGCGCGGATCGAGGTGATGGACGCGGTGCGCCGCGCCTTCCGGCCCGAGTTCCTGAACCGGCTGGACGACGTGCTGATCTTCCGCCGGCTGGGGCGCGAGCAGATGGCCCACATCGTGGACATCCAGCTTGCCCGCGTCGCGGACCGTCTGGCGGAGCGCGGCCTGTCCCTGACCGCCGACGACGCGGCCCGCGCCCGGCTGGCCGACCTCGGCTGGGACCCGGCCTTCGGCGCCCGTCCATTGAAGCGGGCGGTGCAGAGTCTGGTGGAGGACCCCATCGCCGAGCGTCTGCTCGACGGCGAGGTGGACGAACGCTCGACCCTGCACCTGTCGGCGCGGGATGGCCGGCTGACGCTGGACGGCGTTTCGGTCGAGGAGGACCGCGCCACCGGCTTCAAGGCCCCCGAACGCCCGCCGCTGGGCTTCGCCCTGACGGGCGGCGGCGGGCGCAGCGCCGCGGTTCACTGAGCGGCCAGCCTTTGCCCCCTCCCTAACCCTCTCCTGCGCAGCGGGGGAGGGCGGGAGTGGGGACGAAGGCAGCGTCGCGTCAGGTGCGCTGACGCTCCGGCACCATCAGCCAGCGCGCCAGGGCGTAGAGGTTCAGCACCAC
The DNA here is from genome assembly GCF_030849505.1 of Azospirillum isscasi. Classification (GTDB taxonomy): domain Bacteria; phylum Pseudomonadota; class Alphaproteobacteria; order Azospirillales; family Azospirillaceae; genus Azospirillum; species Azospirillum isscasi. Next base: position 20,808 of record NZ_JAUJFI010000001.1, read on the forward strand.
ATAGACCGCGGCCCCGACCACCCCCATGATCAGCCCGCCAAGCTGCTGGTCGGCCAGGGCGGACAGGCCCCAGGGCGCGGTCGTCACCAGATGGTGGACGAACAGCGGTTGCGGCGCGAAGATCAGCAGCGCCGCCAGAATGGCAAGATGCACCGAGGTGCCGAAGGCCGACAGCAGCCCCCGCGCCCGCATCGCCGCCCCCTCCGGCACCAAAACCGCCCGCCACGCGGCGACGGCGCCGATCAGCAGGCTGCCGTGCATGACCCACAGCACCGCGTCGGAGCGGAGAGCCGCCATGTAGGGTCCCGGCAGGTGCCACACCCACAGGAACAGGCCGAACAGCCCCCAGGCGATCTCCGGAATCCCCAGGGATTTCCGCAACCATGCCGGCCAGCGCACCGCCCCCGCCGGCCAGGACAGGACCAGCAGAGGCGCGGCCACCTGGATCGTCAGGAGATGCTGGACGACCCGCGCCGAGAACAGGGCGGAGGTCAGGTTGCACAGCGGCGACACGAAGGCGGCGAACAGCACCAGCCACCCCGCGGCGAAGCACCAGGGCTGGTGACGCTCCATCCCTGCCCTACGCCGATGCACCACCGTGGCGTATCCGGCAGCGGCCAGGGCGAAGACGGCGAGCAAAACCGGATCGCCGTTCCAGGCGCTCCAGAATTCCTCCGGCACCGGCGGAGGACCGCAATAGGGGATGACGGATGGCGGCGTTTCGAAGGGCACGGCTGGACCTCCCTCGGTCGATGCCGTGTAAAACCGGAAAAGCCGCTGGTGTTCCCGGCCTCAGGCCCGCTCGGCGCTTTCGATCAGGTCGGTGCGCCCGATGCGGCGCAGCGAGGCTTCCAGCCGCGTGTCGTCCTCGCGGATTTCCCGCAGGGTGCGCAGCGTGAAGACGACATGCGCCTCCGCCGCCGCCCGCGCGCCTTCGGCGTCGCCCGCCACCACCGCGTCGGCGATGGCCAGATGCTGGTTCAGCAGCAGGTCGCGCACGCCGGGCCGCGTGTAGAGCCGGTCGCGGTTGTAGAACACGTCGTTGCGCAGCATTTCCGACAGGGCGCCCATGATGTGCAGCATCACCGTGTTGTGCGCCGCCTCGTAGATGGCGAGGTGCAGTTGCGCATCGACGTCCGCCTCCTCCGTGGGATCGTCCTGCCCGTGGGTCGCCTTCATCCGGTCGGCCAGCCCGCGGATGGCCGTGCGGTCGAGGTCGGTCGCCCGTTGCGCGGCCAGCCCGGCGGCGGTCGCCTCGATGGAACTGCGGAACTCCAGATAATGAAAGGCCGTCTCGGGATCGGCCTGCAGCAGCGCCGCCAGCGGGGCGGCGATGGGAGCCAGGAATTGGGCGATGTGGGTGCCGTTGCGTCCGGAGACAAGCAGTCCGCGCTCCTCCAGCTTTTCCAGGGCGTCGCGCAGCGACGGGCGCGAGACGTCCAGCTTCAGCGCCAGATCCCGTTCCGGCAGCAGCTTTTCCCCCGGACGCAGAACGCCCTCGCGGATGAGCGTTTCCAGATGATCCGCGATGGCGTCCGCCAGTTTGGCCGGCTTTATCATTCCCTTGCCCTGCATCCGCAGCAATCCCGCCTGATTCCGCCCGCCTGATCCTGAAAGCTAGATATCGTCACGGCTTTCGCACGTCCAGCCCCACCAGACCCCGCGACACTGTTTCCAAGCCGCTCCGCCGCCGAACTGGTCAGGTGGTAATACCACGAGCAACAAAAAGTCCCTGGCCCCGCTGACGGTAAATTGAATTTTCCCTATTGCCAACCATGGCGACCCAATGTATCCGTGCTGAGCCTTTGGTCACTTTTTTTGACCGGAGCCCAACCCAACAAAAAACTGATCTCCACAGTCCACGGGCTGCGGAACGAAAATCGGCGCGCGTCCGGATAAGACGCGCGGGTCCGGGTTCCATTCACGGTCGCTGGCCAAAAAGCAGTACCGAGAATCGCGGCATAGGAAGGAAACATGCAGCCCTGGACACAAGTCTACGATCCCGCGGGTAACCTTTGGCTTTCGGCACTTGTGGCCGCGTTGCCGATCATTTTCTTCTTCATCGCGCTGACGGCCCTGCGCATGAAGGGCCACGTCGCGGGCACCATCACCGTCGCCATTTCGCTGGCCGTCGCCATCCTGTTCTACCAGATGCCGGTCGGCATGGCCCTGGCATCCGCCGGCTACGGCTTCCTGTATGGTCTGTGGCCCATCGCCTGGATCATCGTGGCCGCCGTGTTCCTCTACAAGATCACGGTCAAGACCGGCCAGTTCGAGATCATCCGCTCGTCGGTGGTGTCGATCACCGAGGACCAGCGTCTTCAGATGCTGATGGTCGGCTTCTCCTTCGGCGCCTTTCTGGAAGGGGCCGCGGGCTTCGGCGCGCCGGTCGCCATCACGGCGGCGCTGCTGGTCGGGCTGGGCTTCAACCCGCTCTACGCCGCGGGTCTCTGCCTGATCGCCAACACCGCCCCGGTGGCCTTCGGCGCCATGGGCATTCCGATCATCGTCGCCGGTCAGGTCACCTCGCTCGACCCGTTCAAGATCGGCGCGATGGCCGGCCGCCAGCTTCCGCTGCTGTCCGTCTTCGTGCCCTTCTGGATCATCATGATCATGGACGGCTGGAAGGGCGTGCGCGAGACCTGGCCCGCCATCCTGGTCGCCGGCGGCACCTTTGCCGTCACCCAGTACTTCACCGCCAACTTCATCGGGCCCGAGCTGCCGGACATCACCTCCGCTCTGGTCAGCCTCGTCAGCATCACCGTCTTCCTGAAGTTCTGGAAGCCGAAGGCCATCTTCCGCTTCGCCAACTCCCCGCTGGCCGGCGCTCCGGTGCCGCAGTCGGTCGGCGCCATGGCGACCAGCGAGTTCAACGCCTCGCGCAGCTACAGCGCCGGCGAGATCGCCAAGGCGTGGTCGCCCTTCCTGATCCTGACCGTGATCGTCACGATCTGGAGCCTGAAGCCCTTCAAGGCCCTGTTCGCCAAGGGCGGCGCGCTGGCCGACACCGTGCTGTACTTCCCGATCGCCGGGCTGGACAAGCTGGTGCTGAAGGCCGCCCCGATCGTCGCCTCGCCGAAGCCCATCGACGCCGTGTACAAGCTGGACCTGCTGTCGGCCACCGGCACGGCCATCCTGATCTCCGCGATCGTCACGATGGTCATGCTGAAGATGCGCCCCGCCGACGGCGTGAAGACCTTCGTCGAGACGGTCAGCGAGCTGAAGCGCCCGATCTACTCGATCGGCATGGTTCTGGCCTTCGCCTTCATCGCCAACTACTCGGGCCTGTCCTCCACGCTGGCGCTTCTGCTGGCCGGCACGGGCTTCCTGTTCCCGTTCTTCTCGCCGATCCTGGGCTGGCTGGGCGTGTTCCTGACCGGGTCCGACACGTCGAGCAACGCGCTGTTCTGCGGCCTCCAGGCCACCACGGCGCAGCAGGTGGGCGTGTCCGACGTGCTGATGGTCGCGGCCAACACGACCGGCGGCGTCACCGGCAAGATGATCTCCCCGCAGTCGATCGCCGTGGCCTGCGCCGCGGTGGGTCTGGTGGGCCGCGAGTCCGAGCTGTTCCGCTTCACCGTGAAGCACAGCCTGTTCTTCGTCGCGATCATCGGCGTCATCACCATGATCCAGGCCTACATCCTGCCCTGGATGATCCCGTAAGCGGTCACATGAATCCCCTCTCCCGTCCCGGGAGAGGGTGCCCGCGAAGCGGGCGGGTGAGGGTACAGCCAAGGATCAGGCGCTTGATTCTTGGACGCACCCTCACCCTCCCCGCGCGTCGCGCGGGTCCCTTCCCTCTCCCGGGACGGGAGAGGGACGTTTACTCCTGCCGAGCTTTATTCCCTACGGCGCCGCTCGGCCTTCCATCCGGCCGGGTGGCGCCGTTTTCTTTTGCATTGCCCCACCGCACTGCGGGGGCGTTTGGTCAATTGATTTTACCATTGCGGTCCTCAAGCAAATCGATTATCCGACCTGTAGGCTGCGGCAGATAAGAAGCGGTCCACCAGACCGGCGGAAACAAAATTTCCCCAGCCACGCGCAACCCGGACCGGCGATCACGGAGGAGTCGTCGCGCGGTCCCAGATCCGGAGGCCCCGAGAACCGATGCTGCCCGCGCCCTATGACCGCCTGCACGCGGCCCTCCGGGAGTTCATGCCGGACGAACGCCTCGTCACCGACCCGCTGCGCACGCTGGCCTACGGCACGGACGGCAGCTTCTACCGCCTGATCCCGAAGATCGTCGCCATCGTCGAGGCGGAGGGCGAGGTGGTGCGGCTGCTGAACCTCTGCCGGGAGCTGAAGACCCCGGTGACCTTCCGCGCCGCCGGCACCAGCCTGTCCGGTCAGGCGGTGACGGACTCCGTCCTGGTCCTGCTGGGCGACGGCTGGCGCGGCTGCACCATCCCGCCGGGGGCGGCGACGGTCACGCTCCAGCCCGGCGTCATCGGGGCGGAGGCGAACCGCAAGCTGGCCCCCTTCGGGCGCAAGATCGGGCCGGACCCGGCCTCCATCGCCACCGCCAAGATCGGCGGCATCGCGGCGAACAACGCCAGCGGCATGTGCTGCGGCACCGCGCAGAACAGCTACCGCACGCTGGCCTCCATGCGGCTGGTGCTGGCCGACGGCACGCTGCTGGACACCGGCGACGCGGCCAGCCGCGCGGCCTTCGCGGCCAGCCACGGCGCCCTGCTGTCCGGCCTGTCGGATCTGGCCGCCCGCACCCGCGCGGATGAAAAGCTGGCCGAGCGCATCCGCAACAAGTTCCGCATCAAGAACACCACCGGCTACAGCCTGAACGCCCTGGTGGACTTCGAGGAACCCGTCGAGATCCTCCAGCACCTGATGATCGGGTCGGAGGGCACGCTCGGCTTCCTGTCCGAGATCACCTACAACACGGTGCCGGAGCACGCCCACAAGGCGAACGCCCTGCTGATGTACCCGGACATCGGGGAAGCCTGCCGCGCCGTCGCGCTGATGAAGCCGACGCCGGTCTCGGCGGTGGAGCTGATGGACCGCGCGTCGCTCCGCTCCGTCGAGGGCAAGCCGGGCATGCCGGACTTCATCGGCGGTCTGGGGCCGGACGCCTCCGCCCTGCTGGTGGAGATCCGCGGCGAGGACGCGGCGGCGCTCGACGCCAACATCGCCGCGGTCAGCGCGGTGATCGCCCAGACCCGCACCCTGTTCGAGCCGGCCTTCACCACCGACGCCAAGCTGGGCGAGAGCTACTGGAAGATCCGCAAGGGCCTGTTCCCGGCGGTCGGCGCCATGCGCAAGGTCGGCACCACGGTCATCATCGAGGACGTGGCCTACCCGCTCGACCGGCTGGCCGAGGCGACGGTGGAACTCCAGGAGATGTTCCTGACGTTCGGCTACACCGAGGCGATCATCTTCGGCCACGCGCTGGAAGGGAACCTGCATTTCGTCTTCACCCAGGCTTTCGACACCGACGAGGAGGTGGACCGCTACCGCCGCTTCATGGACGCGGTGTGCGATCAGGTGGTGCGCAAGTACGACGGCTCGCTGAAGGCGGAGCACGGCACGGGCCGCAACATGGCCCCCTTCGTGGAGATGGAGTGGGGTCCGCAAGCCTACGGCCTGATGAAGGAGATCAAGGCGCTGCTCGACCCGCAGGGCCTGCTGAACCCCGGCGTCATCCTGAACGACGACCCCGAGGCGCATCTCAAGAACCTGAAGGCGATGCCCGCCGCCCACCCGCTGGTAGACACCTGCATCGAGTGCGGCTTCTGCGAGCCGACCTGCCCGTCGCACAAGCTGACGCTTTCCCCCCGCCAGCGCATCGTCGGCTGGCGCGAGATCTCCCGGCTGGAGGCCACGGGAGCCGACGCGGCACGGCTCAATGCGCTGCACGACGCCTACGATTACCAGGGCATCGACACCTGCGCGGCCTGCGGGCTCTGTTCCACCGCCTGCCCGGTGGGGATCGAGACGGGGCTGCTCATCAAGGCGCTGCGCGGCGACCGCCGCGGCGCGGTGGCCCAGGGCTTCGGCAATTACGTCGCCGGCCACACCGCCGGGGCGCTGTCGGTTGCCCGCGCCGGCCTGAAGCTGGCCGATCTGGCCAAGCGGACGCTGGGCAACGACACGGCGAATTCCCTGTTCGAGGGGCTGCGCAACGTGACCGGGCAACGCCTGCCGCACCTGCCCCGCGCCCTGCCCACCCCGACCAATTTCACCCCGCTGCCTCAGCCCAAGGCGTCCGCCGACGCCCCGACCGTGGTCTATGTGCCGAGCTGCACCAGCCGCAGCATGGGCCCCGCCGCCGACGATCCGGAAAAGACCCCGCTGCCGGTGAAGGTGGAGGCCCTGTTCCAGAAGGCCGGCTACCGCGTCGTCTATCCGGAGCAGCTGTCCTCGCTGTGCTGCGGCATGCCGCTGGAGAGCAAGGGCCTCGCCGCACAGGCCGACGCCAAGGCGGAGGAGATGGTGCGCGCCATCTGGGCGGCCAGCGCCAACGGCACCGCCCCGGTGGTCCTGGACACCAGCCCCTGCTCCTTCCGGCTGAAGAAGCATCTGAAGGACGCCGGGCTCCAGGTCCTGGATCTGGTGGAGTTCATCCACGACCACCTGCTCGACCGGCTGACCTTCACCAGGCAGACGGAACCGGTGGTCCTGCACCTGACCTGCTCGACCCGCCGCATGGGGCTGGACGGCAAGATGAAGGCGGTGGCCGCGGCCTGCGCCACCCAGGTGGTGGTGCCGGAGGACGTCGGCTGCTGCGGTTTCGCGGGCGACAAGGGCTTCACCACGCCGGAACTCAACGCCCACGCCCTGCGCCACCTGTCCAAGGACATCCCCGCGGGGGCCAAGGCCGGCTATTCGAACAGCCGGACCTGCGAGATCGGGCTGTCCGATCACTCCGGCTTGCCGTACCGTTCCATCGTCTATCTGGTCGATGCCTGCACGACGCCGAAGGCTCCCGCCCCGGCATCCTCGCGCGCGTCGGAACCCGCGTTCTGACGCGGGAGGGAGGAAAAACATGACCCACGACGGCACCATAAGCCGCCCCGAAAGCGTGTACTTCTTCGGCACCTGTCTGGTGGACCTGTTCTATCCGGAGGCCGGCATGGCCGGCATGGAGCTGCTGAAGGCGCAAGGCATCCGCGTCGTCTTCCCGCAGGGGCAGAGCTGCTGCGGCCAGCCCGCCTACAATTCCGGCTACCGGGAGGAGGCGCTGAAGGTCGCCCGCGCGCAGCTCGACTATTTCCCCGGCGACTGGCCCATCGTCGTGCCGTCGGGCTCCTGCGCCGGCATGATGAAGAAGCACTGGCCCGACCTGTTCAAGGGCGAGCCGGACGAGGCCCGCGCCTGTCAGGTGGCGTCCCGCGTGTGGGAGCTGACCCAGTTCCTCGTCCAGGTCCTGAACGTGACGTTCGAGGACCAGGGACCGCCGGTGAAGATCACTTGGCACGCCTCCTGCCACGCCCAGCGCGAAATGGGCGTGACCGACGAGCCCAAGGCCCTGCTGCGCCAGCTCGCCAACGTTGAGTTGGTCGAGTTGCAGCGGGAGAAGGAATGCTGCGGCTTCGGCGGCACCTTCGCCGTCCGCCATCCGGAGATCTCCGCCGCCATGGTCGGCGACAAGGTGGCGGACATCGAGAACACCGGGGCCAAGGCCGTGGTGTCCGGCGACTGCGGCTGCCTGATGAACATCTCCGGCGCGCTGGAAGGCGGCAAGAAGCCCGTCCGCGGCGTCCACATCGCCCAGTTCCTGAAGGAGCGCACCCATGGGTGAGACCGCCTTGAAAACCAATGGCGTGAACTTCGCCAAGGCATCCAGCGCGGCGCTTCAGGACCAGCAGCTCCGCGGCAACTTCCGCCGCGCCATGGACGGGCTGATGTCCAAGCGCGCGGTGCAGTTCGCCGACACCGCCGAGTGGAACGGGGTCCGCGCGCTCGGCACCTCGGTCCGCCTGCGCGCCCTGTCCAAGCTGCCGGAATTGCTGGAGAAGCTGGAAGCCAACTGCACCCGCAACGGCATCCAGGTCCATTGGGCCTCCACCACCGACGAGGCCAACGCCATCGTCCTGTCCATCATGCAGCGCGTGAACGCCAAGCTGGTGGTCAAGGGCAAGTCGATGGTGTCGGAGGAGATGCACCTCAACGCCTTCCTGGAAAAGCACGGCATCGAAAGCCTGGAAAGCGACCTCGGCGAATACATCGTTCAGCTTGATGAGGCGATGCCCTCGCACATCATCATGCCGGCGATCCACATGAACACCAAGCAGATCGCCCATCTGTTCAAGCAGAAGATCAAGGAGGCGGAATACACGGAGGACGTGGCCCAGCTCACCGACCTCGCCCGCCGCGTCCTGCGCAAGAAGTTCGCGACCGCCGATGTCGGCATCTCCGGCGTCAACATGGCGGTGGCGGAAACGGGCACGCTCTGCCTGGTGGAGAACGAGGGCAACGGGCGCATGAGCACCACCGTGCCGCCCGTTCACATCGCCGTCATGGGCCTGGAAAAGGTCGTGGAGAAGCTGGAGGACGTGCCGCCGGTCATCAGCCTGCTGACCCGCTCCGCCACCGCCCAGCCGATCACCACCTACGTCAACATGATCTCCAGCCCCCGCAAGGAGGGCGAGAAGGACGGCCCGAACGAGATCCATCTGGTGATCCTCGACAACGGGCGGTCCGGCATCTACGCCGACGAGGAGCTGCGCAACACGCTGCGCTGCATCCGCTGCGGCGCCTGCATGAATCACTGCCCGGTCTACACCAAGGTCGGCGGCCACGCCTATCAGGCGCCCTACCCCGGCCCCATCGGCTCGATCCTGATGCCGCAGGTGGAAGGGCTGGAGAAGCGGGGCGAGTTGCCGCACGCCTGCACCATGTGCAACGCCTGCGTCGAGATCTGCCCGGTCAAGATCCCCATCGTGGAGATCATGGGCCGCCTGCGCTCGGAAGCCGTCCACCCCGGCGATGCCGTTAAGGGTGCCGGGTCGCACGCCAGCAAGGCGGAAGCCATGGTATGGAAGGGCTGGTCGATGACCTACGCCTCCCCGCTGGCCTACCAGTTCGCCACGGCGCTCCTGGCGAAGCTGGGCAACGCCGCTCCGACCAGCCTGCCGCTGCTGAAGGAGTGGACGAACGTGCGGTCCAAGCCGCGCTTCGCCACCCGCACGCTCCACGCCCTCGCCCGCGAGAAGGGAATTCCCGATGTCTGAGTCGAGAAACGCGATCCTGGGCAAGCTGCGCGCCGGGCGCGACGCCCATCCTCTGACCCCGCCGGAGTCCGACTTCGCCGTCCTGCGCAACAAGCGCTGGGAAGGTGCGGAACGGCTGGAGCGCATCAAGCGCATGATGGAGGCCGTGCACACGGAATTCCTGGAGACGACGGAGGCCGACTGGCCCGCCGACGTCCAGGCGTTCCTGACGGCGCAGGGCACCCGCAACCTGCTGTTCGGACCGGCGACCGGGGCCGGTGCGCGCCTGTCGTCCGAATGGACGGCGGGCGGGCCGGAACTGGTCCCCTACGCCGACCGGGTGGAGACCTTCAAGGAACGGCTGTTCGACGGCATCGACGCCGGCATCACCACGACGTTGGGGGCCATCGCCGACACCGGCAGCCTGATCGTCTGGCCGACGCCGGAGGAACCGCGGCTGATGTCGCTGGTGCCGCACATGCATCTGGCGCTGCTGCGCGCCGACGCGCTGTACGACACCTTCTGGCAGGCGATGACCGAGAACCGCTGGGCGGACGGCATGCCGACCAACGCCCTGCTGATTTCCGGCCCGTCGAAGACGGCGGACATCGAGCAGACGCTGGCCTATGGCGTTCACGGGCCGAAGCGGCTGGTGGTCGTCATCGTCCGGTAGGTTTTAAAGGCCGACCATCGGCTTAGCCCTCACCTAACCTCCCCCGCCGGGCGGGGGAGGGACTGCCGTCGCCTTTGCGAACAAGCACCTGCTCCCTCCCCCGCCCGGCTCTCGCGCAAACCGGAGGTTTGCGCTGACGCGGCAGGCGGACCTTCGGTCCGCCGAGAGCGGGAAAGGGTTGGGGCGGAAGCCCTCTTACTCGGCCTTGCCGTTGACGGCGTCCTTGAGGGCCTTGCCGGCGGAGAACTTCGGCGCCTTGGAGGCGGCGATCTTGATCTCCGCACCGGTCTGCGGGTTGCGGCCCGTGCGCTCGCCGCGCTCGGCGATCTCGAACTGGCCGAAGCCCGGCAGCTTGACCGTCTCCCCCTTGACCAGCGCGTCCTGCAGGCTTTCCAGAACCGCGTCCAGCGCCTTGCCGGCGTCGGCCTTGGTGCCGCCCAGCTTGCCGGCGATCGCGTCGATGAGATCGGCCTTCGTCATTCCCAGTTCCCCTTGTTCGTGGCGGAACCCCAGCATCTTCCAGGGCTCCAGGCGCCTCTGACCTACCCTGACGGGCGTCCGCGCGCAAGATGCTCCCGCCCGGAATCGACCGGGCGCGACGCTGTGACCCGCAAATTTCCCGATGGACGCCGGTATCAGGCGACCAGAGCGGCCTTGACCAGCACGGCGGCGCTTTCCGTGGTGTCGCGCTTGTCCAGCTTCTTGGCGACTTCCTCGATCTCGGCCACCGGCATGACGCGGCGGGCCTGCTTGGCCGCGGTGACGAGACGGCGCTGCGCCAGACGGACCTGATCGCCCAGCTCGGTCAGCGTCTGGTAGGCCTTGCGGCGAGCCTGGGTGTCGATGCTGCCGCTCGTCTCGGTCGCGCGTTCGGTCGCAGCAGCCAGATCCTTGCACGACTGGAGGTACGTGGAGATGGCGTCCGTCAGAAGACGGCGGGCCTCGGTCCGGGGATCGGCGGGGCTGCTGCTCGACGTGGAAAGAGACACTTCACTCTGCTCCTTGATGCTGCGTGTGACACACGACTGTAACAGGCCGTGAAAAATGGGCGGAGTGGCCGCCATTGTCCAGCGGACTTGCGCATCCCCTGACCGCCTGGACAGGATAATCCGGTTCAGGGCACCTGCTTCTTCTCCAGCTTGCGCGCCAGCGTCCGCCGGTGCATGCCCAGGCGGCGGGCCGTTTCGGAGATGTTGAAGCCGGTTTCCGCCAGGGTTTCGTGGATGCGCTCCCATTCCAGCGTCTTCAGCGAGGTCGCCCGCGCGGCCAGCGCGATGGACGGATCGCCCTCCGTCCGTTCGAAGGCGGCCTCGATGTCGTCGGTGTTGGACGGCTTGGCGAGGTAATGGCAGGCGCCCAGCTTGATCGCCTCGACCGCCGTGGCGATGCTGGCGAAGCCGGTCAGCACGACGATCCGCGTCTCCGGGTCGTGGGCGTGCAGCTCCCTCACGCATTCCAGGCCGGAGCCGCTGCCCAGCTTCAGATCCACCACCGCGTAGGCCGGCGGCACCGCCTCCAGCAGCGCCCGCAGCCCGTCCAGGCTGTCGCACCAGTGCACGCGGTAGCCCCGGCGCTCGAAGGAGCGGCGCAGGACCTTGGCGAAGGCGGCGTCGTCCTCCACCAGGACGAGGGAACGGTCAGTCTCCATGGATCTCTCCCGCGGACAGGGCGGCCAGCGGCAGGGTCATGGTGACGGAGGCGCCGCCCCCGGCGCGGTTGCGCGCGGCGACCGTGCCGCCCAGCTTGCGCACCACGTTGACCACCAGGAACAGCCCCAGCCCGCCGCCGGGCCGCCCCTTGCTCGACCGGTAGGGTTTGCCGAATTCCGCCAGCATGCTGTCCTCGAAACCGGGGCCGGCGTCGTTGACCGTCAGGACGAGGCTGTCCCCCTGCCGCCCGGCGGCGACGCCGACCCAGCCGGGGGAAACCTCCAGCGCGTTGTCCAGCACGTTGAAGATCACCTGCTTCAGGGCGAGGTCGGAGACGATCCCCTCCCGCGAGCGGACGCTGTTGTCGTAATCGACGCAGGCGGGGGAGCGGCTGGCCTTCCACTCCTCCACCAGATCGTCGAGGAAGGCGGTCACGGTGGTGCGCAGCGTCCCCTCCCCCCGCGCCTCGCCGGAGGACAGCAGGATGCCGGAGACGATGGCCTTGCAACGGTCGATCTGGTTCTGCATCTCCGCGATGTCCTCGGCCATGTCGGGATCGGCCTTGATGGCGGGCATCCGCCGCCAGTCGTTCACGATCACCGACAGGGTGGCGAGCGGCGTCCCCAGCTCGTGCGCGGCGCCGGAGGCCAGAAGACCCAGCCGCACGACGTGGTCCTCCTCCATGGAGCGCTGGCGCAGGTCGGCCAGATGGGCGTCGCGGGCGCGCAGGTTGCGGGTGATCCGGGTGATGAAGGGGACGATCAGGCTGGCCGTCAGCACGAAGCAGAGGAACATGCCCTGGATGTGCAGGCCCAGCAGAAGCCCCTCCTGCCCCGGCGGCAGTTCCAGCGGGCGGTAGGCGCCGATCAGCCAGGTGAAGCAGGCGGTGGCGACCAGGACCAGCGCCCAGGCCGACCACGCCTCCAGCAGCACCGCCCCCAGCGTGATCTGAAGAAGGTAAAGCGAGATGAAGGGGTTCGACGCGCCGCCGCTGAGGTAGAGCTGCACCGTCAGGGCCGACACGTCGATCAGCAGCTCCAGGAAAAGCTGCGTGTTGGACACCGAGGTCTGCCGGCGCAGGTGGAGCATGCTGACGATGTTCAGCCCGACCAGGAACAGGATCACCGCGCCCATCTGATCGAGCGGCAGGGCGATGCCCATCTGGTAATGCACGATCAGGATCGTCACCACCTGCCCGGCGACGGCGAGCCAGCGCAACTGCACCAGCAGGAACAGGTTCTTCTTGTCGGTGGTGTCGCGCACGGGAAACGTCTGGCCCTTCGCCGGCTTCGTTCGGTCCCACCCTATATGGGCACAAGGCCGCCGCTTGGCAGCCTTAGCACAAAAGAAGCCGGATGGAAGCACCGGCAAACAGCGGCCTCCACCCGACGAAAAACCATGAAGAAAAAACGAGTATCCGGTTCAGCGCCGGCGCCGCCATTCACTGCGCGCGACATAGAGCGCGGCGGCGATCAGCATCAGATCCAGCGCGAACCACGTCAGCGCATACACGAGGTGGTTGTTCGGGAACTTCAGGACGGTCAGCCCGCCGACCGGGTAGCCGCCCTCCGGGCTGGCCTCCGCGTCGATGAAGTAGGGGGCCGCCTCCGTCACGCCGCGGGCGGCGGCGATGGCCGCGACGTCCCGCGAATACCAGCGGTCCTGCGCGGGGTCGTTGGAGCGCAGGAAGCCGCCTCCCGGCTCCGTCACCCGCAGCAGGCCGATGACGGTGGTGTCTTCGGCGATCAGCCCGGCGGCGCGGCTGTCGGTGCTGCGCCGTTCGGGCGGCACGAAGCCGCGGTTGACCAGGACAGTGAATCCCTGGTCGGTGCGGAAGGGGGTCAGCACCCAGAATCCGCCGCCCCGCCCGGTCACCGCCTGGACCAGCGTTTCCCCGTCGTTCAGGAAACGCCCGGTCACGCTGACCCGCCGGTATTCCTGGCTGGCCGCGGTGACGGCGGGCCAGGCGTCCGGGCCGGGGGCCGGAACGGGGGCGGCCTGCGCCCGTTCCTCCACCCGCCGGATGAGGTCCTGCTTCCAGGCCAGCCGCTCGACCTGCCAGACGCCGAGCGACGTGAGGACGGCGACGCCCGCCAGCGCCAGGACGCCGAGCAGGACGAGCCCCCGGCGCGGACGGAGCGTCGCCGGGCCGGTCACGGCAACTGGCTCGGGTCGTGCATCGGCATCATGTTGGTGTTCAGGTGGTACATCACCCACAGCGAACCGGCCAGCATGATGACCACGACGATGATCGTGAAGATCAGCGACAGCATGGTCCAGCCGCCTTCCGCCCGCCCGTTCATATGCAGGAAGAAGATCATGTGCACGACGACCTGGACCGCGGCCAGCGCCATGATCGCGATCGCGGTCATGTTCTTGTCCAGGATCGTCCCGTCCATGACCAGCCAGAAGGGAATGACCGTCAGGATCACCGACAGGACGAATCCGATCATGTAGCTGCCGAGCGTGCCGTGGGCGTGCCCGTCATCGGCGTGCCCATGATGCGCGTCGTGACCGTGATGTTCGGCGTGAGGGGTCATCGCAGCATTCCCATCAGATAGACGAAGGTGAAGACGCCGATCCAGATGACGTCCAGGAAGTGCCAGAACAGGCTGAGGCACATCAGGCGCCGCCGGTTGGCCGGGATCAGGCCGCGCTTGTTGACCTGCACCATCAGCGTCACCAGCCAGACGAGGCCGAAGGTGACGTGCAGCCCGTGGGTGCCGACCAGCGTGAAGAAGGACGACAGGAAGGCGCTGCGCTGCGGGGTCGCCCCGAGGTGGATGAAGTGGGCGAATTCGTACAGCTCGATCGCCAGGAAGGCGGCGCCGAACAGGCCGGTCACCGCCAGCCAGAGCTGCGTCTGCGACACCCGCCCCTTCTCCATCGCCAGCATGGCGAAGCCGTAGGTGATGGAGGAGAACAGCAGCATGGCGGTGTTCAGCGCCACCAGCGGCAGGTCGAACAGATCCTTGGGCGCCGGCCCGGCGGCGTAGTTGCCGCCGAGCACGCCGTAGGTCGCGAACAGCACCGCGAAGATGAGGCAGTCGCTCATCAGGTAGATCCAGAAGCCCAGCATGGTGCTGGAGCCTTCGGGATGCGCGTGCTCGTCCGCCACATGGAAGACCGGAGCCTGTTGGGCGCGGCTCCGTTCGGCTGTCAGGGTCGTGGTCATGGTCATGCCTTACACCTGCCCGGAGAGGAGCCGGGTCCGCTCGTTCTCGGTCCGCACGACCACATCCGCCGGGATGTGGAAGTCGCGGTGATAGTTGAAGGTGTGGTGGATGGCCGCCGCCAGCAGGGCGACGAAGCTCACCGCGGCCAGCCACCAGATGTACCAGACCAGCGCAAAGCCCAGGACCACGCTGATCCCGGCCAGGATCACGCCCGTGCCGCTGTTGCTCGGCATGTGGATCGCCCTGAAGCCGCCCAGCGGACGCTTGTAGCCGCGCTTCTTCATGTCCCACCAGGCGTCGTTGTCGTGGATCATCGGCGTGAAGGCGAAGTTGTAGTCCGGCGGCGGCGAGGAGGTCGCCCATTCCAGCGTGCGCCCGTCCCACGGGTCGCCGGTGCGGTCCACCAGTTCCCGGCGCTTCCAGACGCTGACGGCGATCTGGACCAGGAAGGCGCCGATGCCCGCCGCGATCAGGACAGCGCCGAAGGCCGCGATCTGGAACCAGATCTGGAGCGACGGGTCCTCGAACACGCGCAGGCGGCGGGTGACGCCCATCAGACCCAGGACGTAGAGCGGCATGAAGGCGAAGTAGAAGCCGATCACCCAGCACCAGAAGGACACCTTGCCCCAGAAGGGCTCCAGCCGGAAGCCGAAGGCCTTGGGCCACCAGTAGTAGATGCCGGCGAACAGGCCGAACAGCACGCCGCCGATGATGACGTTGTGGAAGTGGGCGATCAGGAACAGGCTGTTGTGCAGCACGAAGTCCGCCGGCGGAACGGCCAGCAGAACGCCCGTCATGCCGCCGATCACGAAGGTCAGCATGAAGGCGACGGTCCACATCATCGGCAGCTCGTACCGGATGCGCCCGCGGTACATGGTGAACAGCCAGTTGAAGATCTTCGCACCCGTCGGGATCGAGATGATCATCGTCGTGATGCCGAAGAACGAGTTCACGCTGGCGCCCGACCCCATGGTGAAGAAGTGGTGCAGCCACACCAGGTAGGACAGGATCGTGATGACCACCGTCGCATAGACCATGGAGGTGTAGCCGAACAGCTTCTTGCCCGAGAAGGTCGAGGTGACTTCCGAGAAGATGCCGAAGACCGGCAGGATCAGGATGTAGACCTCCGGATGGCCCCAGATCCAGATCAGGTTCACGTACATCATCGGGCTGCCGCCGAGATCGTTCGTGAAGAAGTTCGTGCCGACATAGCGGTCCAGCGACAGCAGGACCAGCGTGGCGGTCAGGATCGGGAAGGAGGCAACGATCAGCACGTTGGTGCAGAGCGACGTCCAGGTGAAGACCGGCATCTTCATCATGGTCATGCCGGGGGCGCGCATCTTGACGATGGTGCAGATCAGGTTGATGCCGGACAATGTCGTTCCGACACCGGCGATCTGCAACGCCCAGATGTAATAGTCCACACCCGTCTCGGGGCTGTAGGCGATGTTGGACAGCGGCGGATAGGCCAGCCAGCCGGTGCGCGCGAACTCGCCGACGAACAACGAGACCATGATCAGCACCGCACCGCCCACCGTCATCCAGAAACTGAAATTGTTCAGGAACGGGAAGGACACGTCGCGGGCGCCGATCTGCAGCGGCACCACGTAGTTCATCAGGCCCGTGACGAAGGGCATCGCCACGAAGAAGATCATGATGACGCCGTGGGCGGTGAAGATCTGGTCGTAATGGTGCGCGTTGAGGTAGCCCTCGCTGCCGCCGAAGGCGATGGCCTGCTGGAGGCGCATCATGATCGCGTCGGCGAAGCCGCGCAGCAGCATGATCAGGCCCAGCACCATGTACATGATGCCGATGCGCTTGTGATCGACGGTGGTGAACCACTCCTTCCAGAGATAGCCCCACAGCCGGAAATAGCTCAGCGCCGCGACCAGCGCGATGCCGCCCAGCACGACCGCGACGAAGGTCGCGACCACGATGGGCTCGTGATAGGGGAAGGACTCCAGGGTCAGGCGCCCGAAGAGCGGATGGGTAGCGACGGTCGATGTGTCGATCATGGCAGTTGGCATGGCGGTTGGCCGCTCACGGATTGGCCGTCGTCCGCGGCCCGAACACGGGGGCGGGCGCGGAGATCGGCGTGAAGGAGGAGCGCGGCAGACCCGCGCCGGAAATCGGGGACGACTCGATGGGAGCGTTCGGGCCGCCCACGGACTCGACGACGCGGCCGGTCAGCTCTTCGGTCGAGCAGATGCCCGCCACATAGACCGGCGCCGGGCCGAGCACGGCGGTGCCGCGGCGGACCCGCTTGTCGTGCATCAGCGGCATCACGTTGTCGATGCCCGCCAGACCGAGACCGCCCTTGGCGTCGATGGCCGCCATGTCGTGCATGCACATCTTGCCCGGCTCCACGCACATGCCGACGATGGCCTTGAACAGGCCCGGATCGACGGAACCGTAACGGCGCACCGGCTCGTTCTCGCTGGGGCGTTCAAGCTGGAGGTAGCCGTTGCGGTCCAGCGTGCCGCCGCCCGCCCTGATGTCCGCCACCCACTTGTCGAAGCCGTCGCCGGCCAGACCGTGGAAGGTGAAGCGCATGTGCGAGAAGCCGGCGCCGCTGTAGTTGGCGGAGAAGCCCTTGAAGCTGCCCGGCTCGTTGATGACGGCGTGCAGCTTCGTCTCCATGCCGGCCATGGCGTAGATCTGCCCGGCCAGAGCGGGGATGTAGAAGGAGTTCATCACCGTGGAGGAGGTGATGCTGAAGCGGATCGGGCGGTCCACCGGGGCGGCCACCTCGTTCACCGTGGCGATGCCGTATTCCGGGTAGATGAACAGCCACTTCCAGTCCAGCGCCACCACGTTGACGTCCAGCGTCTTCGCGTCGGCGGGAACCGGACGCCCGGCGGCGATGCGGTCCAGCGGGCGGTAGGGGTCGAGCAGGTGGGTCGCCATCCAGGTGAGGGCGCCCAGGCAGATGATGATGAGCAGCGGGGCCGCCCAGATGACCAGTTCGAGCTGCGTCGAATGGTCCCAGTCCGGATCGTACTTGGCCGTGCTATTCGACTGGCGGTAGCGCCACGCGAACAGCACCGTCAGCACCATCACCGGCACGATGATGAGAAGCATCAGCAGGGTGGAAATGGTGATGAGGTTGGCCTGTTGGCTCGCCACGTCGCCGGACGGGCTCATCACCACGAGGTTGCAGCCACTCAGCGCCGCCATCAGCGGCAGCAGGGCCAGGGTGCGGAAACGGGTCAAGGCAGGACCTGTCGGCAGGGGTTCGCTTCGGATTTGGGGGAAGAGCTAACCCCCACGGCGCAGGTCGGACATTGGACAATTTGTCCAATGCGCCGTGATTCCGCGCGCCCGGTTGACGCACATCAAGGCAGGTCGTCCGCGGATGTGGCAGGATGCCGTTGCGGTGCCTATTTAATTCCTCCTGTCGCAATTGCCAGACGGTGGGGGGATCATGGGATCATCGACCACGGCGACGTCCTCGGCGGCCGAACGGGACGCAAGGCTGGTCAATGCCCGCGAACACCGGGTGAACCCGGGTGAGATCGCGATCGGCGTCATCATCGGACGGACGTCCGAATTCTTCGATTTTTTCGTTTATGCCATCGCTTCGGTGATCGTCTTCCCGAAGCTCGTCTTCCCTTATCTTGACCCGCTGACCGGAACGCTCTGGTCCTTCGCCATCTTCGCGCTGGCCTTCGTCGCGCGCCCGCTGGGCAGCGTGCTGTTCATGGCCATCGACCGCGCCCACGGACGCGGCGCGAAGCTGACCCTGTCGCTGTTCCTGCTGGGCACCTCCACGGTCGCCATCGCCTTCCTGCCGGGGTACGAGCAGATCGGCGCCGCGTCCATCTGGCTGCTGGCGCTGGCCCGGATCGGCCAGGGTCTGGCGCTGGGCGGCGCCTGGGACGGGCTGGCCTCCCTGCTGGCGCTGAACGCGCCGGAGAACCGGCGCGGCTGGTACGCGATGATCCCGCAGCTCGGCGCCCCCATCGGGCTGATCGTGGCGAGCGGCCTCTTCGCCTATTTCGCCGGCAACCTGTCAGCGGAGGATTTCTTCAGCTGGGGCTGGCGTTATCCCTTCTTCGTCGCCTTCGCGATCAACGTGGTGGCGCTGTTCGCGCGGCTGCGCATCGTGGTGACGCCGGAATACACCCACCTGTTCGAAAGCCGGGAGCTTCAGCCGGTCCCGGTGACCGAGATGCTGCGCAACGAGGGCATGCGCGTGGTTCTGGGCGCCTTCGCGCCGCTGGCCAGCTTCGCGCTGTTCCACATGGTCACCGTCTTCCCGCTGTCCTGGATCTTCCTCTACACGCAGGACACCCCGGCGGACTTCCTGGTGATCGAGGCGGTCGCCGCCGTCTTCGGCCTCGGCGCCATTGTCGCCTCGGGCTGGATCGCCGACCGGATCGGGCGCCGCACCCTGCTGGGAAGCTGCGCCGCCGCCATCGCCGTGTTCAGCGGCGTGGCGCCCCTGCTGCTGAACGGCGGGCCGCTGGGCGAGCTGGTCTTCATGATCGTCGGCTTCGTGATCCTGGGCCTGTCCTTCGGCCAGTCGTCGGGCGTGGTGACGTCGGGCTTCACACAGCGCTACCGCTACACCGGGGCGGCGATCACCTCCGACCTCGCCTGGCTGTTCGGGGCGGGCTTCGCGCCGCTGGTGGCGCTGGTGCTGTCCAGCAACTTCGGCCTGTTCTCGGCGGGGGCCTATCTGCTGTCGGGCGCGGTGTGCACGCTGCTCGCCCTGAAGATCAACAAGACGCTGGCGGGCTGAACACAGTGAATTGAACCGGCGGGAGGCCGCCTTGCCTCCCTATGGTCTGCTCCCTTCCTTTTTGAACCACAGAGACACGGAGACACGGAGGGCGCCCGACAGCGCGTCGGTCTCCCGTGCTTCCGTGTCCCTATGGTAAAAATCCGCTTGCACAGAGACGCCCTTGGTTTTCATCCGAACGCGCCGGCACCCCCGCGGCGGTACGCCGGAATCCCGCGCGGCGGCTACCCCCGACTTTAATCGTCGTTAAGGGATCGGCGCGCATCCTGCCCTCACACACAGATCGGCAGGTCATCATGTCCCCGTACAATCCCGCTGTCGTCTCCACCGAAACCGTTGTTTTCCCCACCCCGGCCCCGGCCCGGAAGCTGCGCGGCCTTCCTCTGGTCGCCCTGTGGAGCGGGCTGATCGCCGCCCCCTGGATCGTCCTTTACCAAGCCGCCAAACTGGTGTTCTGAGCACCGGAACCGGAGAGGCGGGATGGACATCAATTTTTCGACGCTGACCGAGCACGAGCGCTACAAGCTGATGGCGAGCCTGATCGTGCCGCGGCCCATCGCGCTCGTCACCACGGTCAACGACGACGGGGTGGTCAACGCCGCCCCCTTCAGCATGTTCAATATGCTGGGGGAGGAGCCGCCGATCCTGATGCTCAGCATCAACCGCGGCAAGGACGGCAGTCTGAAGGACACCGCCGCCAACATCGTCCGCTCCCGCGAGTTCGTCGTGCAGATCGCCGACGAAGCCATCGCGGAGAAGATGCACCGCTGCGGCGAGCGCCTGCCGCCGCACGTCAGCGAACTGGAGGTCTTTGGCCTGACCGCCGCCCCCTCCATGTCGGTGAAACCGCCGCGCATCGCGGAGGCGCCCGTGGCCTTCGAATGCGTGCTGTGGGAGCTGCTGGAGACCGAAAGCCGCCAGATCTTCATCGGCAAGATCCAGTGGATGCACGCCCGCGACGAGCTGATCGACACGGAGCGCTGGCGGGTGCGGCTTCAGAACTATTTCCCGGTGGGCCGCTTCGGCGCCAGCTTCTACGTCGATTCGCGCGGGCGCTTCACGCTGGACGGCACCGCCGACGCGCCGCAGCGCTCCACCGCCATCGACGAGATGTGACCCGAAATCACGCCGACAGCTCGGCCATGATCTCCGGCACCTGGGCCAGCAGTTCGCGGGCCAGGAAGCCCAGCGGGCCGCGGCGGGCCAGACGGTTGCCGGCCTCGCCGTGCAGATGGACCCCCCATATGGCGGCCTGCGCCGGGTCGGCGCCCCGCGCGGCCAGCCCGGCGATGACGCCCGCCAGCGTGTCGCCGGACCCCGAGGTGGCAAGCCCGACATTGCCGCCGTCGTAGGCCCACATCCGCCCGTCCGGCGTGACGATGTGGGTGCAGGCGCCCTTCAGCACGACGATCACCCGGTGAAGCTCCGCGACGTGGCGGGCCGCGGCGGGCGGGTCGGCCTCGACCTCCTCCCGGCTGATTCCGGACAGACCGGCCATTTCCCCGGCGTGCGGGGTGATGATTGTCCGCCCGCCGCGCCGGCACAGCGCCTCGTTGGCGCCGTTCAACCCCATCAGCGCCTCCGCGTCGATGACCAGCGCCGGGCCGCCCTCCCCGTCCAGCCCGGCGACCAGGGCGGCGGTCAGGTCGGCGACGGCCTGCTTGTCCATCATGCCGGGGCCGATCAGCACCGCGTCGCAGCGGGACGCCCGCCCGCACAGCATGTCCACGCAGTCGGCAGCGATGCCCCCTTCCGCCGTCTCGCGCAGGCCGAGCACCAGCGCTTCCGGCACGGCCAGCCCGAGATGCGGCGCCACGCTGCGGCAGGTCGCCATCTGGAGCTTGCCCGCCCCGGCGCGCAGCGCCGCGGTGCCCGCCAGCAGCAGGGCGCCCGGCACCTCCACACTGCCGCCGATGACCAGCACCCGGCCCCGCCCGTCCTTGTCGGCCTCCTCGCCCGGATGGGGAAGCGGCATGCCGCGCAGCAGGTCGCGCGTGACGGGGACCGCGTCGTTCTTGCGAATGTCCGTCATCGGGCGGCCACATTGGCGTCGGGTTCGGAGGTCAGCGGCGCCCCGGCCACCTCCAGCGGAGCGACGAAGTTGTAACGGCGGAGTTGCATCCGCCCGCTGTGGCCCTGTGCGGGATCGAAGGCGTATTCGGTGAGGCCGCAGTTGGCCACGTCGCCCTCCCGGTCGATGGCGAGGATCTGCTCCTCCGTCATGCCTTCCAGCAGATAGCGCAGGCAGAGCACGACGACCTGATGGCTGACCACCAGCACGCGCTGCCCGCCATGGTGCAGGCTGATGGTGTCGAGCGCGCTGCGCAGCCGCAGGATCACGTCGCACCAGCTCTCCCCGGCGGGCGGGCGGAAGTAGAATTTGCCGAGGACGCGGCGGAATTCCGCCTGATCGGGATGCTCCTGCGCGATGCCGACGGCGGTCAGCCGGTCGAGGATGCCGAACTCCTTCTCCCGCAGCCGCTCGTCCACCACGAACTCCGCGGGACCGACCGGCAGGCCGCCCCCGGCGTGGATGATCTCCGCCGTGCGCCGGGCGCGCAGATAGGGGGAGGTCAGCACCACGTCGGGCCGCTCCCCCGGCGGCAGGGAGGCGAACCAGCGCGCCAGCGCTTCGGACTGCTGTTCCCCCTGCCGGCTGAGCGGCACGTCCACATCGCGCTCGGCGATCTCGATCCGCCCCAGCCCCGCGGCGTAGGCGGCGTCGCGCGCGACGTTCCCGGCGCTTTCCCCGTGACGGACGACCCAAAGCCTCTGCGGCCAGCGCTGCTGCATGGTGAACGACCCCTTCCCGGCTCAACCAAGCCTTTCAACGGCGGAGGGGCCGTTCCGTCACGCGGCGGGATCGGTGACCAGCAGCGGAACGGACAGGCGGGCGATCCGGCAGTCGTCCCCGGGGTCCGGGGCCTGCCACATCATCATGGCGAAGTCGGCGGCCTCGCCCAGCGCCGCCAGCGGGCAATGCCAGACCCCGGCGGCGTAGGTGATGGCCTGTCCCGGCCCGGCGGCGTAGGCCCGCGCGCCGGCCGGATCGGGCGCGCCGGACGCATCGGCCGGCGCGGCGACGACCAGATAGCGCCCGCCGGTCATCGGGACGAAGGTCTGGCTGCTGAAGGGGTGCCGCTCCATCGCCTCCACCGCGAAGGGCAGGCGCGACGGCGCGATCCGGTAGATGGACAGCACCGGCGGCAGCGGCCCGCCCGTGCCGCCGCCCATGCCGCCGCCCGTACAGCCCAGGCCATGGCCGGCGTCGTAACGGACGCCGCGCCCGTCGTTGACGCTGGTCGCCCGCCCGGTCCCGGCGGCGGCCACCGACCCGAAGGGCGCGAATCCGGCTTCCGTCAAGGGTACGGCAGGCAGGATGAGCGGTGCGGCGTTCAGCGTCATCGGGGGCCGACCGCTCACGCCGTGCGGCGTTCGAAGATGCGTTCGGCGGTGGATTTGCCGGGGCGCCAGGGCACGATGCTGATGGGCGCCGCGGGGTCGAGGCTGCCGTTGGCCCGCAGAAGGTCGATGGCGGCCAGCGGCTCGTCGCCCTGGGGCAGGCCGGGCTGTTCGAGCAGATACTGGCGGCGGTTGTCCGTCACCGCCCAGCCCGGCGGACGGCCCAGCGGGCTGGTGGCGACCACCCCGATGGGTTCGGAAACAAGCCACGCCTCGTCCGTCACGCTCCAGCCGACGAGGCGGCGCTCGCCTAGCCCCTCTGCGGAACCGATGTCGAGCCAAGCCCACTGGCGCAGGCGGGTGGTGCGCTCCCCATCGACGCATACGAACATGGTCCCATCCTCTCCCGTCGTTTCGCGGCAGATGGGCATTGTTCTCTCTTTGTTCGTTTGCCGCAAGCGGATTCGGCGCCGGACGGTCAATCGGCGGCCTTCAGGCCCGGCCCCTCCAATTCGGCCCGGCGCAGCCGCAGGGTGGCGAGCTTCGCCTCCAGCTTGCGGATCTTCTTGTCGAGCTTCCGTGCGCGTTTGCCGTCCTTCCTGGAGACGGTGCCGCCGCCAGCGGCGATGCGCGCGTTGATCGCCGCCTTCGTCTCGTCCGGCAGGCGCTTCCAGTGCTTCACCTCCGCGCGGGTGCGGAAGCAGCCGATGCAGCGGTCCGCCGCGTCGTAGCGGCAGAGCTTCGTGCAGGGATTGCGGGTGTCGTGCGTGCCCATAGCGTCCATAGGATGGGTGCGGCGGCGGCGAAGGAAAAGCCCCTTGCCGCCGCTTCCAGCGGACCCCCGGCAGATAATCAGTGCGGGACCCGCCCGGACAGGCAGGCCGCCCGCGCCCGCGCATCCACCGCCGCCGCCGCGGAACCGGCGGCCCCTTCCCCGCCATACAGCGAGGCCGGCAAGGGCTGGCCGGCGGTCCCGCCTTCCTTCCGGTGCCAGGACAGGATGCAGGAACAGACCCGCACCGCCGCCTCGGTGGAGCCGGTGCTGCCCGCCGCGAAGGGGCTGGCTTCGCAGGCCGCCAGGAAGTCCCGGTTCGCGTCGGTCCGCCCGCCGTCCGGCGGATCGCCGCTGAACACCAGAAGCGCCGCCAGGGATGCGAAGAAGAACACGAACAGCAGCGAGCGCGGATTGCGGAACACGGACGGGGACCTCCGGAACGGTGACTGCAAGCCCCTCTGCCCAGCCTGGGAGAAGGGGATGGAGTTTCGTTTACGCCGAACGCAGGCGCCGAAGGAAGCGGTGGCCTGTTCCCGCACCCCACGGAGCGCGCTCTTTAGAGTCGTTCAAAAATATATGAACAGCTGTTCATATAGATTGACGCCCAGGCCCCGCGGCGTTAGGGTCCGCCTTGTCATTGGGGAGTAGCCACCCTCCTGAGAGAGGGGCGCGCGCCAACAGACTCGGAGCGATCCTGGAACAGGGCGTCCCGTGGCGCGTGCGGCAGCCGGACGAGGTCCGGCCGGTTCGGCAAGACCGATGGTGCGGACGCTCCCGAAGGCCAACCGGGTGCAGCCGTGCTGTCGCGTCCGTTTGGCCGGAGCCTGTTTGCCATGTTCGGTGCAACCTCCCTCGCCCTTGCCGTCAGCCTGTCCATGGACAGCTTCGCCGCCGCGCTGGGCCGCGGCGCGGTTCAGAAGCGCCCCGGCGTGTCCGAGGCGCTGCGCGTGGGCTTCGCCTTCGGCGCCTGCCAGTTGTCGATGGCCTCCATCGGCTGGGCGGTGGGTTCGGCCTTCTCCGGCTTCGTCCAGGCGGTGGATCACTGGATCGCCTTCGGCCTGCTTCTGCTCATCGGCGGCTCGATGATCCGCAACGCGCTGGCCGGGGAAGGCGACGACGACGCGGCGGCCACGCGGTCGGGCTGGCTGGCCCTGCTGACCGTGGCGGTGGCGACCAGCATCGACGCCAGCGCGGTGGGGGTGGGCCTCGCCATGGCGGACGTGGACATCGCGGTGACCGCCAGCCTGATCGGCGCCGTCACCTTCCTGATGGGCTTCGGCGGCGTCCTTCTGGGCCGGGCCGCCGGCCCCCTGCTGGGCCGCCGGGCGGAGCTGATCGGCGGCCTGGGCCTGCTCGCCATCGGCACCAAGATCCTGGTCGAGCACACGCTTCTTTAGCCGGGCCGCTCAGGCGGCGGCCTGGACCGCGGCCCGGGCGCCTTGGCCGGCGGCGACGGCGGCCACCGTCTGGGCGAGCAGGCCCGGACGGTCCTGAACCAGATCGCAGACCGCGCTGAAGTCGATGGACAGCGCCCGCTGCCCGTGGGTGCGCAGCTCTCCGCAGCGCCGCCCGGCATGCTCCAGGGTCGCCGCGGCGGCCCGGATGACGCCGGCCCCGATCTTCAGCCGGCTGGCCCGCGAGGCGGCGGCGAGATCGCGGTCGTTCTGGGCCAGCCAATGGGACAGCCCCTGGCTCGCCAGCGAGAATTCCCGCTCCAGCACCGCCGGATCGCACAGCACGGCGCCGTTGGGCAGGCGCAGCCGGCCATCGGCGGACGGGCGCGACAGCGCCGTCGCGATGATCGCAGAGGCCAGCTCCAGCCCGGAAAAAGGCGTCGTCACGGATTCGCTCATCGGTTCGCTCTCCAGCCAGGGCGTTGCGCCGGATCAGGGGACGGACAGTTGCGCGCGGGCCATTCCGCCATGCAGCGTGTCGAAACAGACCACGCAATCCGGCGAATCGGCGATGTAGGCCAGAACGTCCGCATAGGGGCCGTCGATGTGGATGATGTCCGCCCCGCGGCCCTCCGGCTCTCCCCGGCTGTGGGTGATCGTCAGCATGTCCATGCGCGGCCCGCGTCCGCCGGTGGTCGCCGCCAGCACCGCGGCCCGCTGCCGGTGATCCGGACGCAGCGGGATCACCACACCGGCGGAAGCGGCCTCGCCGGCGCCGCGGACGGCGTTCGGGCGGGTTCCCGGACGGACGGCGGAAAGGGTCTTGACCATGGCTCACCTCAACGGTTCGGGCTGAAACGGTTCGGGTTGACGTTACGGACGGTCCGGCGTCGGCGGGATTGGCGGACAATCGCCCCGCCGCACTGTTGGTATACCGTATCCCAGAATAATCTTAGCCTCAATAGCGATTTCGCGAAATTTTCATCCCGCTCCGCAGCAAGCCGGACTTCGCCCCCGGCGGGCGCCGCCTTTTCCGCAGGGAGGAAAAGCGGAGGCTCCACGCTGGACAGGCGGAGCCCGCCGTGCTCAGACGGCAGGGTCGGTCACTGTCACGGGAATCGGTCCATGGCCCCGGTCGCCACCTCCGTCATCCTCGTCCACGGCGCCTTTGCGGACGGCTCCGCCTGGAGCCGCGTGATTCCTCTTCTCCAGGCCCAGGGGCTGGAAGCGATCGCCGTCCAGAATCCGCTGACTTCGCTGGAGGAGGATGTGGCCCATGTCCAGCGCGCCATCGACCGCGCGAAGGGGCCGGTGGTGCTGGTCGGGCATTCCTGGGGCGGGGCGGTCATCACCCAGGCCGGCAACCAGGAGAAGGTGAAGGCGCTGGTCTATGTGGCGGCCTTCGCGCCGGGCGTCGGGCAGTCGCCGAACGACACGCTGAAGCCCTTCCCGCCCTCGCCCGGCCTGTCGAGCGTGTCCATGGACCGCTCGGGCTATCTTCATTTGCCGGTGGAAAGCCTGTCGGCGAACTTCGCCCAGGATCTGCCGGCGGCGGAGGCCGCGCTGCTGGCCGCGACGCAGGGGCCGGTCCATGCCGGCTGCTTCCGCACGCGGGTGACCGCGGCGGCGTGGGAGCACAAGCCGTCCTGGTACATCGTCGCCGGCGAGGACCGGATGCTTCCCCCGGCCTTCCTGAAGGCGACCGCCGAGCGCATCGGCGCGCGGACGGTCGAGGTCGGGACCAGCCACATCCCGCACGCCTCCCGGCCCGACGCGGTGGCAGCGGTCATCATCGAGGCCGCGGGCGCCCGCTGACGGGTGCCCACCCGCGGCCCCGGGCCATTCCCCGTCACGGAGTCACGGCATCAGCCGACGGCGCAGCAGCAGGCCGGCTCCGGGTCGGAATCGTCGTCGTTCGCGGGAGCGCCGCCGGCCACGCAGCCGTGAGCGGCGCCGAGGAGCCGGTTGAGATAGTCGTTCCACAGCGATCCGCCGGCCGGAGCCGGCAGGGGTGGCGACAGCGGCGGCGGCTCCGCGCTCCAGTCGATGGTCATGGGCGTCTCCTCCAAGATGCCGCCCGCCGCACGGCGGACGCTGGCGCTTGATGCGCTCTATGCCCGCGACGATAGCGGAAGGCGGCGCCCAATACAGCCTGTACCAATGCCACACCACCTCCGGCATAGATGCGTGGTCGGCTGGTCAGGCCCATCATCGGCACCCTCAGCTGTGCCGTGACGCCCGTCCGCCTCGCCTGTTGATGGAGCGCAAGGCTGCATCGACAGAGAAAGGCGCGTCATGGCAAACCTGCAGAACATCCTCGGCACCCTTCTGGCGACCGGCATGGGGGGCCACAGCGGCAAGAGCGCCCAGAATCTGGGCTCGATCCTGAACCGGTCCGGCCTGGCCCAATCCGGGATGGGAAGCGGACCGGCGATGCACGCCCGCGGCGGCATGGGCGTCGGTCCCATGGCCGGGCTGGGCGCGCTGGCCTACCTCGCCTATCGGGCCTATCAGGAGCGGCAACAGAACCTTCCGCAATCCGGGCAGGCCCCGGACCGGACCGGCCAGCCGGGATCCAGCCCGTGGGGCACCCCGCCGGGCGGCTCGGGCAACACGCCGGGCGGCATTCTGGGCGGCATCCTCGGCGGGGTGGGGGCTGGCGGCGGCGGAACGCTGGGAGAGCGGCTGTCCCAGGTCTTCCAGACGCGCACCGCTTCCCCATCCGGCGGCGCCCCATCCGACAACGACGACGACAGCGCCTATCCCCCGCTCGCCATGGAGGACCAGCATGCCCTGTTGCTGATCCGGGCCATGATCGCCGCCGCCAACGCCGATGGCGAGATCTCCGCGGCGGAGCGCCAGCGCGTCCTGTCCGCCCTGGACGAGGCCGGCGGCGGGCCGGAGGAGCGGCGGATCGTGGAGCGGGAGCTGTCCCAGCCCCAATCGCTCGACGCGCTGGTCCGCTCCGTCACCGATCCGGACATGGCCGAACAGGTCTATCTGGCGTCGCTGATGGCGGTGGACCGCGACCATGAGGCGGAACGGGCCTATCTCGCCTATCTCGCCACCCGGCTGCGGATCGCCCCCCAGCGGGCCGAGCAGTTGAACCAAGCCGCATGAGAATCCCTCTCCCGTCTCGGGAGAGGGTGCCCGCGCAGCGGGCGGGTGAGGGTAGGATCAAGGATCGAAGCGCTGATTCGCGGCGGTACCCTCACCCTCCCACCGCTTCGCGGCGGGCCCCTCAGGTTCCCGTGCCGCGGACCGGCGCGAAGGGCAGTCCCGCCTGATCCAGCGCCCGGTCGATCACCTCGTCCGACGCGCCGTCGAACAGTTGCAGCAGCAACTCGTCCACCGCCCAGTCGTTGGTCGGGGTCAGGGCGGCGAACAGGTCGGCCATCACCTCCGCCTGGAAATCGTCGCGGCGGTTGTCGCTCCCTTCATAGCCCATGCGCTTGGCGGTGCCGATCGCCACCTGGAAGGGCGGCACCAGGACCGGCGCGACGGATGCCTTCTTCAGCACCGCCCGCAGCCCCAGCGCCCCGTCGTCCCAGGCCAGCCTGCGGGCGTTCTCCGCCGGGATGCCGGCCTTCGCCCCCAGCCCCGCCGCGAACAGCGCCATGTCCCCCGCGCACAGCACGCGGAACAGCAGTGCCGCCGTGAAGCGCCCGTTGGCGTGCAGCCAGCGGGCCGCCGCCTCCGCGTCCTCCGCGTTGCGCAGCGCCGGACGCAGCAGGCGCAGGGTTGCCGACTCGCGCCCGCGGTTGGCCAGCCGGTCCACCAGATCCTTGGACAGGCCATGGGTGTGGGCCAGCGTGGCGCGCACCGCGTCGGACACGAAGGCGACCAGCCGTTCCACCACGGCCAGCGGCAGGCCGGGGCGGGTCGCCGCGGCCTCGCTGACCATGCGCACCCGCCCGAAACGGTCCAGCGCCCGGTGCAGCGCCGGCTCGGCCAGTTCCGCGCCGGGGTTGCGCAGCAGGGCGGTCACCACCGCGACGTTCCCGGTCTCCACGATGGCCCCGGCCACCCGCGCCGACACGGTGTGGCGGCTGGCGACGGCCATGTGCTTGCCGGCGTCCGGGTCCGCCAGCACGCCGAGCAGAAAGTCGTCGCCGAGGCTCCCGGCGTCGCGCAGGATCGGGAAGGCCACGCGGGCCACGTCCTTCACCAGCCGCTCCGCCAGTTCCGCCGTCAGCATCGCGTTGTTGCGGATCTGCCAAGCCACCGCCTCGCGCACCGCCACCTGGGCGTCGGCGGCGAAGCAATGCATGACCTCCAGGGCCAGCGACCGTTCGGCGTCGGTCAGCCCGCCCTTCTCCAGATCGCCGGCCAGCTTCCGCATCGTGTCGATGCGGGCCTCCGCCGAGGAGGATTCGAGCAGACGCTCGACATCGCGGATGGACAGGGAGGTGTCGGTCATGTGCGGTTGCCTGCGGATGGAAGATGCGTAAGGCGGTTCAATCGAGCCACTCAATCGAGGCCCTGGCCGGCGTAGCGGACCATGTCGCCCCAGATGCGGTCGAGCCGGCGCAGGGTGCGGTAGGCGGCCTTCAGGTCCGCCGCCTCCGCCTCGTTGCGGACCAGCGCGCCGGCCTGGACCTGCTCCAGCCGGAACAGCTCGTCGCGCAGCGTCCGTCCCTTGTCGGTCAGGCGCAGGCGGGCCGTGCGGCGGTCGCGCTGGCTGGCGCCGCGGTCGATGTAGCCGGCCTCCACCAGAATCTTCAGGCTGTAGGAGGCGTTGGACCCCAGGTAATAGCCGCGCTCCATCAGGTCGCGGACCGACGGTTCGTCGTCGCCGATCAGCATGACCATCAGTGCCTGCACCGGCCCGATGTCGTCGATCCCCTGCCTCAGCAGGCCGGCCCGCACGACGTCCAGGAACCGGCGGTGCATCCGCTCGATCAGCCGGGCGAGCCCGTGATACTCGGCCAGTTCCGCCGCATCCACGGCGTCCGGCTTGGCTTCGGCGCCCGCCCGGCGCTGCGTGTTCATCCTCGTCTCTCCGTCACTCGGCCCGTCATTCGGCGGCCTGCGCCAGGGCCGGACCGCGGTAACCGCCGGGATGGCGGCGGCGCCAGTCCCACGCGCCGCCGATGATGCTGTCCAGGTCGGGGAAGCGCGGGGTCCAGCCCAGCTCGCTCCGGATGCGCTCCGACGAGGCGATCAGCACCGCCGGGTCACCGGCGCGGCGCGGCCCGACCTTCACCGGCACCGTCAGGCCGGTGACGCGCTCCGTCGCCTCGATCACCTCGCGGACGCTGTAGCCCTTGCCGTTGCCCAGGTTGAAGCGGACGCTCCGCGTCTCCAGCGCCGGCAGCACCCGCAGATGCGCGTCGGCGAGGTCGCACACATGGATATAGTCGCGCACGCAGGTGCCGTCGGGCGTCGGGTAGTCGTCGCCGAAGATTTCGATGTGCGGCCGCCGGCCGCTCGCCGCGTCCAGCACCAGCGGGATCAGGTGGGTTTCCGGATGATGGTCCTCGCCCAGACGACCGTTCGGGTGCGCGCCCGCCGCGTTGAAGTAGCGCAGGCAGGCGGAGCGCAGCCCGTGGCAGCGGCCCGCCCAGTGCAGGGCGCGCTCGATGAAGAACTTGGATTCGCCATAGGGGCTGCCGGGGTCGATGGCCGTCTCCTCGTCGATCGGCAGGCGCTCCGGCGTGCCGAACAGGTTGGCGGTGGAGGAGAAGACCATCTTGCGCACGCCGGCCACGGTCGCCGCGCGGATCAGGTTCAGCGAGTTGACCGTGTTGCCGTGCAGGTAGAGGTGCGGGTCGCGCATCGACTCGCCGACCAGCGACAGGGCGGCGAAGTGGAACACCGCGTCGAAACGCCATTCCGCGAAGACGCGGGCCAGCGCGTCGGCGTCGGCAAGGTCGGCCTCCACGAAGGCCGCATCGGACGGCACGGCGGCGCGGTGCCCCTGGCGCAGGTTGTCGAGCACGACGACCCGGAAGCCGCGGTCGAGCAGTTCGGCCACGCAGTGACTGCCGACATAGCCGGCACCGCCGGTCACGAGAACGGTCTGGGGCGTGTTCATCGTAAATATTCCTTGGATTTGAGAAATATTCGTCAGTCCAGGCACCCGCCGGCATCAAAGGATCGTACATCCCCTGGTGGCAAGTGCAAGAGTTCCGCGGCGCAGCATGCCGTCAATTCAGACGGAAGGCCAGTTGACGAAAAAGAGACATGGCGGTCCGGAACAGCTCCCGGCGTCTTCGGAAAAATGTTTTGAAACAATATTTTACAGCGCTGCAAATACCCCTTTCGACGTTCCTCGGACGGGGTACGGGCTCAAACTTGTCACACGCCGCGCTGCGGCGGCGGACGTAAGCGGAAATGGCGCGGGCCGAGCTTTCCCGCAACGGGCGGTCTTTATCCGGACTTCGTCTCAAAAGGGATTCAGGCGGCCCGGCCGC
Organism: Azospirillum isscasi; assembly: GCF_030849505.1. Classification (GTDB taxonomy): domain Bacteria; phylum Pseudomonadota; class Alphaproteobacteria; order Azospirillales; family Azospirillaceae; genus Azospirillum; species Azospirillum isscasi. Next base: position 52,204 of record NZ_JAUJFI010000001.1, read on the forward strand.
GCCGCAACATTTCGTTAACCATGGAGCCCTTTGCATGACCGGCTTCATGGCCCGGCCCCAAACGTGAAAACGCGGGACGCAAGAAAAGGAACTGGCATGAGCGGTATGGATCGGACCCTGCTGACCCAAGCCTACCGGAAGATCGGACGCGGCCTGCTGCTGGCCGGCACCCTCACCTTCTTCGTCAACATCCTGATGCTGGTGGTGCCGCTCTACACCATGCAGGTCTACGACCGGGTGATGAGCAGCCGCAGCCTGGAGACGCTGACGATGCTCGCGGTGATCTCCGTGGGCGGGCTGGTCCTGTATGGCGTGCTGGACTTCATCCGGGCGCGCGCCTTCCTGGTCTGCGGGGCGGTGATCGCGCACCGCTTCAACGTGCCGGCGCTCCAGGCGGCCATCGTGGACGCGCTGGGCGGCGGCACGCGCAACGCCGGCCAGACCATGCGCGACCTGAACGACCTGCGCAACTTCATGACCAGCAACGCCGTGGTGGTGCCGCTGGACCTGCTGTGGACGCCGATCTTCCTGGTCATCCTGTTCCTTCTGCACCCGATCTACGGCTGGATCGCCGTGGGGTCGGCGCTGCTTCTGCTGACCATGAACGCGCTGACCGACGCGCTGACCCGCCGCCCCGTCGCCGAGGCGAACGAAGCATCCGCCAAGGTCTTCGCCGACGTGGCCAGCACCGTCCGCCACGCCGAGGCCATCGAGGCCATGGGCATGCTGCCGCCGCTGGCCCGCCGCTGGCAGTTGGCGCAGATCGGCTCCGCCTCGCTCATCGACCGCGGCGTGGTGGTGTCGCGCGGCATGGCCTCGGCCTCGCGCTCGCTGCGGCTGATCCTCCAGATCGCCACCATTTCCGCGGGTGCGGCCCTGGTCATCCGGAACGAGGCGTCGCCGGGCAGCATGATCGCCACCGGCATCATCATGGCCCGCCTGCTCCAGCCCTTCGAGCATCTGGTGGAGAACTGGCGCCAGTGGATCGTCGCCCAGACCGCCCACAAGCGCATCCGCGAGCTTCTGAACGGCGAGGGCGCGCGGCGCAGCACCATGCCGCTGCCGCGGCCCGACGGGCGCCTGAGCGTGGACCGCGTCAGCCATGTGCCCAAGGGCCTGCAACGCCCGGTGCTGCGCGGCGTCTCCTTCGCGCTGGAACCGGGGGAGGTGCTGGGCATCATCGGCCCGTCCGGGGCCGGCAAATCGACGCTGGCCCGCCTGCTGGTCGGCATCTGGGAGCCCACCGCCGGGGGCATCTACCTGGACGGCACCAGCACCTTCCTGTGGGAGCGCGAGAGCTTCGGCCAGTATGTCGGCTACGTGCCGCAGTCGGTCGCCCTGCTCGACGGCACCATCGGCGAGAACATCGCCCGCATGGCCCAGGCCGACCCGGCGGAGATTGTGCGCGCCGCCCGGCTGGCCGGCGTCCACGACATGATCGGGCGCCTGCCCTTCGGCTACGACACGCCGGTCGGCGAGAACGCCTTCGCCCTGTCCGGCGGCCAGCGGCAGCGCATCGCGCTGGCCCGCGCGCTGTTCGGCAAGCCCCGCCTGATCGTGCTGGACGAACCGAACTCCAACCTCGACCACGAGGGCGAACAGGCGCTGCTGCACGCAATCAACCACGCGCGCCGCGACGGCGCCACCGTCGTGATGGTCGCCCACCGCCCCTCCATCGTGTCGGTCGCCGACAAGCTGCTGGTCCTGAAGGACGGCATGGTCGAGCATTTCGGCGAGCGCACCGACGTGCTGAAGATGGTCCAGCCCGGCGGCGCCGTGAAGGTGGCCCGGCTGGTCCGGACGGGAGAATCCGCATGACCGACACGACGATCCCCCAGCCGACGATCCCGAATCCCGCGAACGCGCATTCCCCGCTCACCGCCGGCTGGTCGCCGGTCATCGACGTGACGCCGCACGAACCCACGCTGCGCGGGACCGCGCTGGCCGGTGCCCTGGCCGTCGCCATCGGCTTCGGCGGCTTCTTCGGCTGGGCCTTCACCGCCAGCCTGGACAGCGCGGCCATCGCGCCCGGCACCATCGCGGTGGAAAGCCACCGCAAGACCGTCTCCCACCTGGAGGGCGGCATCCTCAGCGAACTGCTGGTCAAGGACGGCGATCTGGTGGTGGCCGGGCAGGTCCTGCTGCGGCTGGACACCACGCAGAGCGGTGCGGTGGTCGCCCAGCTTCACGGCCAGTACTGGACCTCGCTGGCGCGGCTGGCCCGGCTGCGCGCCGAACAGACCGACGCGAAGGCCCCCGTCTACGCCGAGGAGCTGGTGACCGCCGCCAAGACCAGCTCCGTCGCCGCGGAGGCCCTGGCCGCCGAACAGCGCCTGTTCGAATCGCGGCGCGACGCCTACGAAGGGCAGATCTCCATCCAGCGCAAGCGCATCGGGCAGCTCCGCGACGAGCTGGTGGCGCTGGACGCGCAGCGCGTCGCCGCCAACGACCGGCTGCGCTACACCCAGGACGAGCTGCGGATCGTCGAGACCCTTCTCGCCAAGGGCTACGAGCGCAAGCCGCGCATGCTGGAGCTTCAGCGCAACGTCGCCGACACCAAGGGCCGGCTGGGCGAGATCCAGGCCGACAAGTCGAAGGCCGAACAGGGCATCGCCGCGGCGGAGCTGGAGATCATCAACCTCGGCAACAACCGCCGGTCGGAGGTCGGGAACGAGCTTCAGACCATTCAGGCAACCGTGTCCGACCTGTCGGAACGGCTGCGCAGCGCGGGCGACGTGCTGAAGCGCCAGGAGCTCGTCGCGCCCCAGGCGGGCCGGGTCACCAACCTGCGCTTCTACACGCCGGGCGGCGTCATCCCGGCGGGCCAGGGCATCCTCGACATCGTTCCGCAGGACGACGGGCTGATCGTGGAAGCCCGCGTGTCGCCCGCCGACGTGCAGAACATCGACGTGGGCGGCAGCGCCATGGTGCGGCTGGTCGGCTACCGCCAGCGGCTGGTCCCGCCGGTCCAGGGAAAGGTCCTGACCCTCTCCGCCGACCAGTTGGAGGACGAGCGCACCGGCCAGGGCTATTTCATCGCGCGGATCAGCCTGGACGCCGCGGCGCTGAAGGCCCTGCCGAACGTGGACCTGCATCCCGGCATGCCGACCGAGGTGATGATCCACGGCCACACCCGCAAGGCCATCGAGTATTTCCTGACCCCGCTGACCGACGGCATGAACCGCGCCTTCCGCGAGAACTGATCGCGGCAACCGATCACGGCAACCGATCACGGCGGCCCGCAGGATCATTTCGCGCGCTCCCCCGTTGCCCAGCAGGCAGGAATGGGAGCGCGCGGACATGACCGCATCGTGGGACCGGAACACCCTGAAGCGCGTCGCCGACGCCATCGGCGACGTGCATCTCTACGACAAGCACCACACCGGCGAATTCGTCGCCATGCGCCTGCGCGATTCGCTGGCCGACAGTCCCGGCTATGACCGGGCGGCGGTCGAGGACAAGCTGATGGAGCTGGCGCGGGCCGCGCTGGAGGCCGCGGAGGCCGGAAGGACCTGATCCGGACACGCCTTCGACAAAAAACATCGCCTTGCGTTCCATCGGTCACCGCCGTCCGGCGGCCTCCGGAACGCCGCCGGGGCGGGGCGGTTTCGGGGTGTTTTCCGCCCCGGCAGGCCGGCAGGACGCCTTGCGGATGCGGCGCGTCCTGCCCGGCGCACGCGGCCCCGCTTGGGCTTTCAAAATCCGGATTTTAAAAACCCTGCCCTCTTCGCCGGCCTTCTTTCAAAGATCCGGTCCGCCAAACGCGCCGCAGCCTTGCGGATATCCTCCGAACGGCAGTGATCGACGGCATAATCCTATGCCGAATGCATAGTCCTTACGGATCTTTTCAAAGCATTTCGTGGAGAATCGACGAAACGTCTTCCGGACATCTTTAAAAGTATTATGCGCAAACAATCTCGCTTCTTGCTTTGAACGCAAGTCACCATCCGGAAAGTTGGCATCCAAAACGCCAACTCACCGTTTTTAACAAGACAAGATGTTTAGATTTTCGAAGGGCTTTGAAGCCAAGGTGGCGGTAATGACGTAACGAACGTTGATGATTATTGTGTTTGGACTCTGCGAACTCAAGTTTTCCCTGGGTTTGACCTTATGTTTGTCACAGCCATGCGCCGCGGTATTTGGGTAAAGGCTTAGGGGTACCTCGCCATTTCGGGGTAGACAAAATCCCTGCCCCACCGAATCCAATCGTTAAGGAGTATGATTCATGGCCACCCTTCCTGGCGGCAACTACGACGACGTCATCACCGGCACCAACGGCGGCGACTTCATCGACGGCGGCAACGGTGACGACATCGTGATGGGCGGCAATGGCGCCGACACGGTCCTCGGCGGCGAAGGACGTGACGCCCTGTTCGGCGGCAACGGCAGCGATCTTCTGTCCGGCGGCAACGGGGCCGACATCCTGGACGGCGGCAACGGCAACGACACCCTGGACGGTGGCGACGGCGACGATTACCTGTCCGGCGGCAACGGCGACGACGTGCTGATCGGCGGCCGCGGCAAGGACGTTCTCGACGGCGGCAAGGGCGACGACGTCCTGTCCGGGGGCGACGGGGACGACATCCTGAAGGGCGGCGACGGCAACGACGTGCTGCAGGGCGGCGGCCACAACGATTACCTCGACGGCGGCAAGGGTGACGACATCCTGCAGGGCGGCACCGGCGACGACATCCTGAAGGGTGGCGAGGGCGACGACTTCCTGTCCGGTGGCGACGGCAACGACATCCTGGACGGCGGCGCCGGCAACGACCTGCTGGTGGGCGGCGCCGGCAACGACGTCTTCGTCTTCTCCGGCGGCGGCGGCCAGGACGTGGTGCTCGACTTCCGCGCGGGCGAGGACGTCCTCCAGATCGAGCGCAACATCAATGGCCTGGAGATCAACGACGCCTCCGATCTGGCGGCCCGCGTCACCGACATGGGCGGCAACGCCGTCATCGACCTCGGCAACGGCGACAGCATCATGCTGAAGGGCGTTTCGGCCGACGAAGTTCACAACAACCCGAACGACTTCTTCGTCATTCACTAAGCCGTAACCCACCCAGGGACCGGACCGGCGGCGTGCCCCCCGCACGCCGCCGCTGAGTCCGGCTAAGGAGCGCATGACCGTACTCGCCGTCCTGCCGGCCTCGGCCTCCATCGCGTCCGCCCAGCTCCACGCGCTCGGCGACGATTTCGTGCTCGCCTCGTGGGAGAGCGACGGACCGGAGCCCTCCGGCCGGGTCGTTCCCACCCTCGACGGCGAGGAGGTCCGCCCCCCCTACACCACCTTGTCCGTCCGGACGAGCTGGGGTGGGCAGCGGGTGCTGTCGATCCTGCGGGCGCCCCGGACCTCCGGTGCGCCCGTCCGTTTCGTCGCCCAGAGCCGCGTCGTCGCGGAGGTTCTGGCCGAACCGCAGGTCCCCGATCCCGATCCCGCCTTCCTGCTGGGCAGCCTCGACGCGCCCTCGCGGCTGCGCGTGGTCCGCTTCCTGTTCGATTTCGCGCGCTCCACCCCGGCGCTGCGCAGCGACGCCGGCTTCGCGACGGTCTGCCGCCGCATGGTGCTGGAGCTGTCGCCCACCCCGTCCCCGATCACCGCCCGCGCCCTGGCGACCGGCGACCTTCTGCTCTGCGCCGGGTCGCTGTCGTCGGGCTTCGGCGAGGTGACCGGGGCGGTCATCATCACCACGGGCGCCGTCGGCCCCTCCCCCTTCGACGTCTGCGTCGGCTCCGCGCTGGACCGGCGCGGGCGCGCGGCGATGTCGCTGCTGGTGGACAAGGCGCTGTGCGCGCCGGGCAACCTGCTGGTGGTCCTGGGCCGCAACGGGCTGGCCTGCCGCGCCTTCTCCGCCGTCGCCGCCACCCTGCCGAGCCTGACCGAGCATCTGTCCACCCGCCGCGACACGCCGCTGGCGCTGCGCCAGTACATCCTGAGCGCCCTCGCCCAGCGCGGACGCTCGGACGCCACGGCGGCGGCGGCGGTGCGCGAACTCCAGGTGCTCGCCCCGCTGCCCAAGCGGCAGGTGGCCGACGCCAAGCGCTCCATCGGCGCCGCGCTCGACCTCGCCGTTCCCACGGGCGACGGCGGGCTGTTCCTGGCCGGCTGGGTGCACGACCCGCACGGCCTGTCCGGCGGCCTCACCGTGCAGACGCCCTTCGGCGGCGAGCGGCGGCTGGAGGTGCTGGAGCACCGCTTCCCGCGCGAGGACGTGGCGAAGCTGTTCGGCACCGCCCCGTCCACCGACCGCAGCGGCTTCGTCGCCTATCTGCCCGGCGCGCCCGAGCCCGCCGCGGCGCTTCAGGTCCATGCGGAGCTTCGGCTCGGTTCCGGCGGGTCGATCCGGCTGGTGCCGCCGCTGCGCCCGCTGTCGCCCGCCGACGCGCGCTCCGCCGTGCTGGGCAGCCTGCCGCCGCAGCACGCGACGCCGCTGGTGCTGGAAACGGTGATCGCCCCGGCGGTGGCGCCGCTCCACGCCGCCCACACGGCGACCCGCAAGGACCCGGAAATCCTCACCTTCGGGCGCGTGCCGGACAAGCCCTTCGTCTCGGTCATCATCCCGCTTTACCGGGCGCTGGAGTTCCTGCGCTTCCAGCTCTCCAGCTTCGCCACCGATCCCGGCATGGCCGGGGCCGAACTGGTCTTCGTGCTCGACAGCCCGGAGCAGCGCGACGAGCTGGTGCACATGCTGCACGGCTTCCACGCGCTCTACGGCCTGCCGATGCGGCTGCTGGTGCAGTCCGCCAACCACGGCTATTCGGCGGCCAACAACGCCGGGGTCGCCGCCTCCACCGGGCGGACGCTGCTGTTCCTGAATTCCGACGTGATCCCCGACCAGCCCGGCTGGCTGCCCGCCCTGCTCGACGCGCTGGAGCGCACGCCCGGCACCGGAGCGGTGGGGCCGAAGCTGCTGTTCGACGACGACAGCCTCCAGCACGCCGGCCTCTATTTCGACCGCGACGTCCGCGGGCGCTGGTACAACCACCACTTCTTCAAGGGCCTGCCGCGCGATTTCCTGCCCGCCCGGCGGGAGCGCAGCGTGCCCGGCGTCACCGGCGCCTGCCTGATGATGACCCGCGGGACCTTCGATGCCGTGGGCGGCTTCTGCGAGGATTACGTCATCGGCGACTATGAGGACTCCGACCTCTGCCTGCGCGTCCGCAAGGCGGGGCTGGACATCCGCTACGTCCCCTCGGTGGAGCTGTATCATCTGGAGCGCCGCTCGATCAGCCGGCACCAGGGCTACACCCGCGGCGTCGCCTCCGAATACAACGGCTGGCTCCACGCCCGCCGCTGGGACGCGATGATGGAGGAGCTGTCCGCCCGCGACTGGGACCGGCTGCCCCCGCCCCCCGCCCTGGAGGAGAGCCTGATGCGGCCCCTGACGGCGGGCGTTCCCGCGGACGCCGCCATCCCCGTTGCCGCCCCGGCCAAATCCCGCCTGTTCGGGCGCGCGAACCGGAACCGGAGCTGACCCCATGAACGAGATCCTGACCGGGCGCCGCCTCGCCATCCTGCGCCGCAACACCGACCCGCGGCTGGAGTGGCTGTGCGCGCAGGTAACGCGCAACCGCTTCCTGCCGGTGCCGCCGCCGGACCGCGTGTTCATCGGCGACGGCGATTTCCGGGCCATCGGGGCGGAGTTCCTGCGCCATTTCGTCCGCGTCGGCGGGCTGAAGCCGAAGCACCGCGTGCTGGAGATCGGCTGCGGCATCGGGCGCATGGCGGTGCCTCTGACCCAGTATCTCGACTCCAGCTACGACGGCGTGGACATCGTCGAGGACGGCATCCGCTGGTGCGCGGAGACGATCACCCCGGCCTATCCGGAATTCCGCTTCCAGCGGCTGGACGTGGCGAACGCCCTCTACAACCCCGGTGGGGCGGAGGACGCGGCGCAAACCCGCCTGCCTTTCCCGGACGGCGGGCATGACTTCGTGATCCTGACCTCGGTCATCACCCATCTGCGGACGGCGGAGACGGTGCGCTACGCCGCGGAGATCGCCCGCGTGCTGAAGCCGGGCGGACGCTGCTTCCTCAGCCTGTTCCTGGTGGACGCCCGCGCGCGGGACGGCATCGCGAAGAAGACCGCCCGCCCGGCCTTCCTCGACGCCCCCGGACCGGAGTTCATCGCCGACGAGGCCAACCCGAACGCCGCCGTCGCCTATGGCGAATCCTTCCTGCTCGGCACCTTCGCGGAACAAGGACTGCGCCCGGCGCGCCCGGTGCTGCGCGGCCACTGGAGCGGGCAGCGCAACGCCGAGAATTTCCAGGATCTCCTGGTGCTGGAAAAGGAGAGCGCGCGATGAGCCTGCCCCGCGTCCTGATCGTCGCCCACAACCACCCCAGCCTGCACCCCGGCGGCACGGAAATCTTCGCGCACGAGCTGTTCGGCAGCCTGAAGGCCAAGGGGGCGGAGGCCCTGTTCCTCGCCTGCACCAACGGCGTCCACCGCGACCGCAAGCCCGGCACCAACCTCCAGACGTTGGGCCGCAGCGCCGACGAGGTGGTGCTGTGGGCCGGCCATTTCGACCACTTCTTCCAGAGCCAGATCGACCTGCACGGCATCGTGCCGGACCTGTCGAACCTGCTGCGCGCCTTCCAGCCGGACATCGTGCACATCCACCACACCCTGCTGCTGGGCGTGGAGATGCTGTTCCTGATCCGCCGCGTCTGCCCGCGGGCGAAGATCGTCTACACGCTGCACGACTATTACCCGATCTGCGCCAACGACGGGCAGATGGTCACCACGACCGGGCACGCCCTTTGCCGCATGGCCTCGCCCGACGCCTGCCACCGCTGCTTCCCGGAGCGGCCCGCCGACCAGTTCGTCCTGCGCGAGAAGCACATCAAGGCGATGTTCGGGCTGGTGGACCACTTCCTGGCGCCCAGCGCCTTCCTGCGCGACCGCTACATCGCCTGGGGCATCGCCCCGGACAGCATCTCCGTCATGGAGAACGGGCGCCCCGCGGTCCGGCCGGCGCCGCACCGTCCGCTGACCGCGGGCGCGTCGCGCAACGCCTTCGCGTATTTCGGCAACCTGAACCCCTTCAAGGGGATCACGGTCGCGCTGGACGCCGCCGCCCGGCTGGAGAAGCAGGGGCGGGACCTGACGCTGGCCGTCCATGGCGGCGCGCCCTTCCAGACCGACGCCTTCAAGGAGAAGGTCGAGCAGGGTTTCAAAGGTGCCCGCGGCACCGCCGTCCGCCACGGCCCCTACCGGCGCGAGGAAATGCCCGAGCTGATGGCCGCCGCCGACTGGGTGGTGATGCCGTCGATCTGGTGGGAGAACGCGCCGCTGGTCATCCGCGAAGCCTTCCAGCACCGCCGTCCGGTGATCTGCAGCGGCATCGGCGGCATGGCGGAATCGGTGACGGACGGCGTGGACGGGCTGCATTTCCGGGCGGGGGACGCCGCGGATCTGGCCCGCGTGATGACACGCGCGATGACCGAGCCGGGCCTGTGGGACCGGCTCGTCTCCAACATACCGGCGGTCCCGACGACCGAGGAGGCCGCCGAAAATCACGTCATTCTCTATGACGACATAATCAACGGTCCGGGAGGAAGGCATGCGCAGGGCTCGATTGCGGGGAGCATCGCGGGATGAAGGAACCGATCACCAAGGCCGACATCACGGCGGCCATTCTTCTTGACGACGACACGCTGGTTCTGTTCGGCGCCATCGACCGGTCCTTGCCGGTGCAGGGCGCCGTGCATCTCGACGGGTCGGTGGAGGGCCGCTACGCCGGGCGCTCCTGGGCCGATGCGGAGGGCGAGCGCTGGTTCCTGGGCGGCATCCGCGTGCCGGGGCTGGCCCAGATGCGCCCCTCGCGCGTCGAACTGGCGGACGAGAACGGGGAACGCCTCGTCCTGCCGCGCCTGTCCAACGTCCGCACCAACCCGTCGCACCTCGTCTCGGCGCTGAAGGGCTTCCAGCCCGGCGCCCTGGCGCTGGCGCTGGATTTCACGATCCAGCTCGCCGCCGCATCGAAGGATGGGGCCGAGGGCGGGTCGGACCGCATTGGGCGCCTGCTGTCGGGCCTCGCCCAGGAGGTGTCGCAGCCGGACGGCTTCGCCGAGGTGTTCGGGCGCTTCCGCGACGGCAGCCTGATGCTCCAGGGCTGGGCACGCAGCTTCCGCAGCGGCGCCCAGAAGATCCTGATCGAGGCGGAGGAGACCGCCGCCTACCGCACCACCGCCGGCTCCTTCGCGCGCCCGGACCTGCCGCCGGACGCGGCGGGCGTGATGGCGGTGCTGACCGACCAGACCCCGCTCCCCACCTCCATCCGCCGCATCCACTACCGCGCCGCCGAGGGCTGGCGGCATCTGGAGATCTTCGAGCACCGCACCATCCTGCCCGACGGCGTGGCCTCCGCCCATGTGCGCGACATGCTGGGCAACATCCGGGACACCGAGACGCGCCAGACCATGGCCCGCATCGCCGCGTCGCGCTACGACGGGGCGGAAACGGTGTCGCGGCTCGACATCCCGGTGCGGACCGGGCTGGACATGGCGCTGCGCGTGCCGGGGGCCGGGCTGTTCGTCGCCGGCTGGCTGCTCGACCCGACGCGGCAGGTCCGCGCCGTCACGCTGAAGGGTCCGGGGGTCGCCGTCCGGCTGGACGAGGGCTGGTCGCGGCTGGCCCGCCGCGACGTGACGGAAGCCTTCCAGAACGACGGGCTGTTCGCCGGGCGCCTGATCCCCGGCCAGGACCAGCACGGTTTCACCGCCTTCGCCGCGGAGCCGTCCGGCCTGCCCCAGGGAGCCGAGTTCCACCTCGAACTGGAGCTGGCCGGCGACCGCTTCGCCTTCCTGCCGCTGAGCTGCCTGCCGCCCGCGCCGGAAGCGCTGCGCCGGATGCTGTCGCTGGTCAATCTGGACAGCCCGTCCATCGACACGCTGATCGCCCGCCATGTCGGCCCGATGCTGCGCACCGCCCGTTCCCGCTCCGCCACGCCGCCGGCGGCGGGCGTGCACCCGATGGGGCGCCCGGTGAAGGCGCCGCGCGTCTCGGTGATCCTGCCGGTGACCGATGGGCGGGAGGATGTTGACCTCAACATCGCGCGCCTCGCCATCGACCCGGACTTCGCGGAGACCGAACTGCTGGTGGTCGCCGCCGCCGGCACGCACGAGCGGCTGGGCGGTGCGGTCCGTCAGGCCGCCGCCTTCTACCGCATGGCCGTCTCCTTCGTGGCCGCGCCCGACGCCACCGACCCGTTCGAGGCGGTGGCCGCCGCCCTGCCCCACGCCCGCGGCGAGCGGGTGCTGCTGCTCTCCCCCTCGGTCCTGCCGACCGAGAAGGGTTGGCTGTCGGCGCTGGAGCGGGTGTCGCGCAAGTCCGGCGGGCCGGTGATGGTCAGCCCGACGCTTCTGTATGAGGACCACTCCATCCGCTTCGCCGGCATCATGGCGGTGGAGGGTCCGGACGGCGCCAAGACCTTCGAGCGCCGCTTCGCCGGCTACCCGCGCGACTGGCTGAAGGAGCAGGACGCGGCGACGGTGGACGCCGCCGCCCCGGAATGCGCGTTGCTGCCCAAGGACGCTCTGATCCGCGCGCTCGCCACCATGGGCTCCTACATGGGGGCCGACCACAAGGGTCTGGATCTCTGCCTGCGCCTACGCGCGCTGGGGGGGGCCTGCGTCTGGTTGCCCCGCGTCACTCTGGTGGCGCTGGACGAGCAGCCGCGCGACGCGCACGCCGACCGCTGGCGCCGGGCGGGCGCCATGGTGGACCGCTGGAGCTTCGAGGACATCTGGTCCGCCCGCGCCGCCGCCTGAGCCCTCTGAAAGCTCCCCAGCCCTATTCGAGATCGGCCCGACCATGAGCAACAAGCGCGTCCTGATCATCAGCCACGGCCATCCCGCCTTTTCGCTGGGCGGCGCGGAGGTGGCCTCCTACAACCTGCACCAGGGGCTGCACGACCTGCCGGGCTGGGAGAGCCATTACCTGGCCCGCACCTCCCCGCCGGTGACTCCGCACGGCAGCTCCGCCCTGATGGCGCTTCGCCAGAAGGAGCGGGAGGTCCTCTATTACGCCAACGACTACGACCATTTCCGGCTGTCGAACCGCAACCTGCCGGGGCTGGAGAAGGATTTCGTCCGCTACGTCCGCGACCTCCAGCCGGACGTGGTGAACTTCCACCATTTCCTGGGGCTGGGGATCGAGACCATCCAGGCGATCCGGCAGGCGCTGCCCCGCGTGCCGATCGTGGTGACCTTCCACGAGTATCTGTCCATCTGCCACCACCACGGCCAGATGGTGAAGACCAGCCGCAACACGCTGTGCTACCGCGCCAGCCCGGCGGACTGCGCCGGCTGCTTCCCGCACATCGGCGAGGCGCAGTTCTTCAAGCGCGAGTTGTTCCTGAAGACCTTCCTGGAGCAGGCCGATTTCTACGTCAGCCCGTCGAACTTCCTGATCGACCGCTATGTGGACTGGGGCCTGCCCCGCGAGAAGTTCCGCATGATCGAGAACGGCCTGACCATCGAGGGCATCGCCCCGCCCCGTCCGCTGGCCCGCGGCGGCAAGCGCAACCGCTTCGCCTTCTTCGGCCAATTGACGGAGTTCAAGGGCGCCCATGTGCTGGTCGAGGCGATCGGGCGCGTCTCCGAAAAGGCGTGGGGCGAGGACGGCGCGCTGATGATCTTCGGCGGCAACCTGGAGCGCCAGCCCGAAGCCTACCAGAAGACGTTCAACGCGGCGGTGGAGCGGGCCGGCGACCGTGTGCGCTTCTACGGCAGCTACCGTTCCGCCGAACTGCCGGGCCTGATGAAGGATGTGGATTGGGTGGTTATGCCCTCCATCTGGTGGGAGAACTCGCCGGTGGTGATCCAGGAGGCGTTCCTGCACGGGCGTCCGATCATCTCCAGCAACATCGGCGGCATGGGCGAGAAGGTCACCCACGGCGTGGACGGCCTGCATTTCCGCAACGCCAGCGTCGAGGATCTGGTGGACCGGCTGACCGATGCGTTGACCACGCCGGACCTGTGGGACCGTCTGCGCATGCGCATCCGCCGCCCCATCGACCGCGCGGAATGCGCCCGCCGCCACGCCGACGTGTTCGACGCGCTGATCGCCAACGCGGGCGGCGGGGCGGTGTCGATGCCCGAGCGGGCGGTGGCGCAGAAGCCGTGATGGGGATGTCCGGGAAACGGGCCCCCACCCTGCGCAGCGGGGGAGGGAGGGAACCCACGAAGTGGGGAGGGTGGGGGCAATACGCCCTCATGGCCTGCACGCTCCTCACCACCCCCGTCCACGCCGCGGACCTCCGCGTCACCGTCCCGGCGGGCGCCGCGCTGGAAACCGTCTACGACCACCGCACGCAAGCCTGCGAGGACTGGGACGTGCCCGACGCCCCGGCACGCGCCTGGAAGGCCGCGGACGGCAGCGTCCGGCTGCTCGCCGCGCACACCCGCGCCCGCACGCTGAGCGGCCCGTCGCTGAACGACCTGCACCACGCCTGCCGCATCGTCTTCCAGTCGGCCAAGCGCGACGACCCGGCGCGGTTCGACGACATGGGCTGGCTGACCTCGCCCTACACGCTGGACGGGACGACCGTCTACGGCCTGGTCCACAACGAATATCACGGCCACAAGCGCCGCGACCTCTGCCCCACCGGCGACTACATGGCCTGCTGGTGGAACGCGCTGACCCTCACCGTCTCGCACGACGGCGGGCAGAGCTTCGGGCCGGCGCGCTACGTCGCCGGGGTGCCCTACCGCTTCCGCGGCGATCTCGGCCGCCGCGCCGGGCTGTTCGCACCGAGCAACATCGTCGAGCGCGGCGGCTGGTACTACGCCATGGCCTTCGCCGAGGGCATCGGCGCGCAGAAGCGCGGCGTCTGCCTGATGCGCACCCGCGATCTCGCCGACCCCGCCTCCTGGCGGGCGTGGGACGGGCGGGACTTCACCGTCCGCTTCCGCGATCCCTACGCGCAGGGCGAGGCCGACCCCGAGGCGTCGGTCTGCACACCGCTGCCGCCCGACCGGCTGCCCTTCACCGTCACCAGCCTCGTCCGCCACGCGCCGAGCGGCCTCTACGCCGCGGTGATGGCCGGGCGGCGGGCCGAGCGCAAAGGGGCCGAGCCGGTGTCCGGCGTGTGGGTGTCCACCTCCGCCGACCTGATCGGCTGGTCCGCCCCCCGCCTCGCCTGGGCGGCCCCGCTGCTCACCGACAAGAATTGCGGCGTGGCCGAGACCTTCTATTACCCCGCCATTCTCGATCCGGACGCCAGAAGCCGGAATTTCGAGGACACGGATGGAAACGCCCAGCTCTACCTGACCCGGCTTGCCCAGAAAGACTGCAAGCCGACCCGGGAACGCGATCTGGTCCGAATAATGATCCGGGTTGAGCCGTCCGAAGGCGACTAAAATTAACCAATATAAAACCCGGCTTCCGCAACCTTCCACCACCCCGACCCCAGGAGAATTAAATTGGCTAACATCCTAGTCATGATTCCCTCCGGCGAAGTCTACGATCATGACTGCGTGCGGTGGTACAGCTACCAGAACATTCAACGCAGCATTAACCATTACCACAACATCGGCGACGCCTTCGTCTACGATTCCTCGCTGAAGCTGCTGACCTTCGACCGCCTGGATGTCGTGGAGATCCGCGAATTCAAGCAGGAGGTGGTGGACAAGGCCAACGCCGAATACGATTACGTGTTCCTGCGCGGGTCGAACTACATCCACGACCACATGACCTGGCCGGAAGGCACCGAGCAGGTGCTGTCCAAGCTGCGCATCCCGGTCATCGCCTTCGGCGTCGGCGCCCAGGCCCCGGCCACCGGCAAGCTGACGCTGTCGGACGAGAGCAAGCGCATCTGGCAGATGTTTGCCGACAAATCGACGACGCTGGGCGTGCGCGGCACCTACACCGCCGAAGTGCTGTGGGACCTCGGCATCAAGAACGTGCGCATCGTCGGCTGCCCGACCGCCTTCCGCAACCGCGATCCGGAGCTGCGCATCGACCTGCCGTCGCTGGACAGCGTGCGCAACGTCGGCATCACCATGCGCCGCGAGGTGTCCAGCCACTATTCGCCGGACGTGAAGACCTATCTCGCCCGCCATCGCGACTTCGTGAAGGACATGAGCCGCCGCTTCGACACCGTCCTGATGATGCAGGGCGAGGTCGAGGAGAAGAAGCTGCTCTGGGGCACCGACGAGCAGAAGGCCGAGGCCTGGGAGGAGCTGCACAAGAACCCCTGGCTGAAGACCGGCTACTTCGACGAGGAGCTGGACGAGCTGTACCGCACCCGCCTGTGGTATTCGGACGTCGTTGCCGACTACGAGAACCTCGTGCGGTCGAAGGATCTCGTGCTGGGCTACCGCCTGCACGGCAACCTGATGGCCCTGTCGAACGGCACGCCGTCCGTCTATTTCAGCTACGACAGCCGCACGGCGGAGTTCGCGGAAACCTTCGCGATCCCCTGCTACGACGTCTATTCGGAGAAGCCCTTCGTCCTGGAGGAATACTGGGACCAGAGCCTGTTCGAGAAGTTCAACCGCACCTTCTACCAGCGCTACCGCGACATGCGGGAGTTCCTGGACGAGAACTACATCCCGCACCGCATGCCCAGCCCGACCGCGCGCAAGTCTCCGCAGCGCAAGGCGGCCTGACGCTGCGGCGTCTTAACCCTCTCCCCCCTGGGGAGAGGGGACTTCAACCATTCCGTGAGTACCCGCCATGCCCGACACCGTTGCAGCAACCCCGGTCGCTGCGGAACCCGCGGCGTCCGTCATCGAAGGCCGCGTGGACGCCGTCCAGGCCGGACGGATCTACGGCTGGGCCTGGGACCGCTCCTACCCCACCGACCGCCTGCCGGTCGAATTCCGCGCCGAGACGCCGGACGGGCGCAGTGTGGTTCTGGGGCGCACGCTGGCCGACCGTCCGCGTGAGGATCTGGTGGGCGGCAACTTCGGCGACGGGCACCACGCCTTCGAGGCCGAGCTTGAGCTTCCGGCGGGGCTCGATCCGGCGCGCGTCGTCGCGGTGGTCGCCGCCCCGAGCACCGGCACCATCGCGACCTTCGCCCAGCCGAGTGCGGAGGAAAAGCTGCTGGAGCGCACGCTCGCGCCGCATCTGGTGCGCATCGGCGCCGGGCTGGATGCCGCCCGCCGCGACCACCAGCAGATCGCCGCCGCCCAGCAGGGCATCGCCCGAATCCTGCGCGAGATGCAGGACCGCGCCGCCGCCGGTCAGGCCGCCGCCGGCACGGCCACGGCGCAGCAGGCCGCCCTGTCGGACACGCTGCACGGCCTTCAGGAGCGGGTGGCCGGGCTGGAGGTCTTCCTGGTCCGCATGGACACGACCCTGCGCGGTTTCGACGACGCGCTGAAGGTGAAGACCGCCAAATCGCACGCCCCCACCATCATCGCCGCCTTGGCCTCGGGCGTGGGCGCCTTTGCCGCGACGGTGATCGGGCTGGCGATTTTCGGGTAGCCCTCTCGTCCCGCCCGGCCGGTGCGCTACGGTAACAGGCCGCCGTACGCCTGAACATTCCGGGGGTACGAAACCGTTCCGTACCTCTGCGCCGCCCGCCATTCGCCGACACTCGTGAGCAAGCGCCCCCGAAGGCGCAAAGACACACGAGAGGACCGGCGATGACGACCCTGCGGCACCATTCCCAGGCGCCCCAGCCGCTGCCAAACCCGGCGGCGGCGTGGCTGGCCGCCTGGAATCCGTCCGCCTGGACGGCAAATCTGCCCACACTGTTTCCCTTGGCCCTGTTTCCCGCGGCTCTGTTTCCCACCCTGCCCCCCGCCGCCGGCCCGGCGAAAGGCCCGGCAAAGGAAACATTCCCGAACCCGGTGCTGGACGCCTTCGAGTACGGCATCGACGCGATGCAGCGCTGGGTGCTGTATCTGGACGTGATGCGGCGGCGGGGCGACCAGTTCCTCGAACACGCCCAGCACGGCAAGCCTCCCGTCCTGGATTTCGCGCACGAGGTGGTGATGGACGGGCGCCGGCTGCCGCGCCCCAGCAATTACCTGCTGCTGCGCATCCGTCCCGACCCGGAGGCCGGGACCGACCCGGCGAAGCGCCCCTTCGTCATCGTCGATCCGCGCGCCGGCCACGGGCCGGGCATCGGCGGCTTCAAGCCGGACAGCCAGATCGGCGCGGCGCTGCGGGCGGGCCATCCCTGCTATTTCATCGGCTTCACCCCCGACCCGGTGCCCGGCCAGACCCTGGCCGACGTGGGCGCCGCGGAGGCCGCCTTCATCGAGCATGTCGGCAAGCTGCACGCCCAGGCGGACGGCAAGCCCTGCGTCATCGGCAACTGCCAGGCCGGCTGGGCGATCATGGCGCTGAGCGCCGTCCGCCCCGACCTGATGGGGCCGCTGATCATCGCCGGTTCGCCGCTGTCCTACTGGGCCGGGGTGAAGGGGCGCAACCCGATGCGCTATCTGGGCGGGCTGTACGGCGGCGCGTGGCTGTCCGCGCTCGCCGCCGACCTCGGCAACGGGCATTTCGACGGCGCCCATCTGGTCGGCAACTTCGAGAAGCTCGACCCGGCCAACACCTACTGGAAGAAGGCGTACAATCTGTACGCCTCCATCGACACGGAAGCGCCGCGCTATCTCGACTTCGAAAAATGGTGGAGCGGTTTCTTCCTGCTGAACGGGGAGGAGATCGAGACCATCACCGAGGAGCTGTTCGTCGGCAACAAGCTGACCAGCGGCGGCCTCGTGGGCAAGGACGGTCGGCGGCTCGACCTGCGGAACATCCGCTCGCCCATCCTGGTCTTCGCCTCCTGGGGCGACAACATCACGCCGCCGCAGCAGGCGCTGGGCTGGATTCTCGACCTGTACGGCAGCGTGGACGACATCCGCTCCCGCGAGCAGACCATCGTCTACAACCTGCACCAGAACATCGGCCACCTCGGCATCTTCGTGTCGGGGCGCGTGGCGCGGCGGGAGACCGCGGAGTTCGTCGAGAACATCGACCTGATCGACCTGCTTCCCCCCGGCCTCTATGAAATGGTGATCGAGCCGAAGGACCCCGACGCCCCCGGCGCCGATCTGGTGGCCGGCGATTATGTGACCCGGTTCGAGCCGCGGACGCTGGACGACATCCGCGCCTTCGGCGTCAACACGCCGGAGGACGACCGCCGCTTCGCCACCGTCGCCCGCATCTCCGACATCAACACCGGCCTCTACACCGCCTTCGCCCGGCCCGTCGTCCGCGCCGCCGTCACCGAAGGGACCGCGGAATGGCTGCGCCAGACCAACCCGGCGCGGGTGCAGTACACCCTCTTCTCGCACCTCAACCCCTTCATGGCGCCGGTGGAGGCGCTGGCCGAACAGGTGCGGGAGAACCGCCACCCCGTCCGGCCCGGCAACCCGTACCTGAAGGCGCAGGCGATGCTGTCCGACGCCATGGTCCAGGCGCTCGACCATTGGCGGGACGCGCGGGACGGGGCGGTGGAGCGGCTGTTCATGACGCTCTACAACGCGCCGCTGCTCCAGGCGCTGGTCGGGCTGGCCGCCCCCGGCGCCGAGGCCCGCCCGCCGCGCGTCCGCGACGAGGCGTTCGAGGCGCTGGTCGCCAGGAAGACGGACGAGATCCTGGCCCGCATCGACCAGGGCGGCCTGCGCGAGGCGCTGTTCCGCGTCCTGATCTACGCCGGGCGGGGCGAAGGCGCCTTCGACGAGCGCGCCTTCCAGACGCTGCGCCGGGTGCGCGACGAGCATGCCTCCCTGGAGCGCCTGCCCCTGCAACGGGTGCGCGCGATCTTCCGCGAGCAGGTCTTCCTGATGCTGCTGGACGAGGTGGCGGCCATGGCGGCGCTGCCCACGCTCGTCCCGGACGCGCAGGACCGCAAGGAGATCGTCGCCGCGGCGGAACGGGTTCTGTCCGCCGCCGGCCCGCTCGACGCCGCCCAGCGGCGCCGGCTGCGCCATGCCGAGGCGATCATGGCCGGAAAGGCCGAACCCGGCGAGGAACCGGCGCTGAGCGCCGCTCCGCTGGGCGACGGCTCCTCCATCGCGCAGGCCGGCGCCGAGATCGGCCGGGTGGCGGCACCGCGGCGGCCCGCCGCCTCTGAAAGTCCGAAGGCCGAAAAAGCGAAGTGACCGGCACCCTCCATCCGGGAGACACGTGACATGGCGACCAACACCCCCACCGGCGCCCCCGCCGGCCCCTCCACCCAGCCGCTCGGCGGCGACCTGATCACGCCGAACGACCTCCGCAAGATCGCCGAGGACCGCGAGATGGCGCTCCTCAAGGAGGCGCAGGAACTCGAAAAGAAGAAGCATGAGGAGCAGAGCGCGATCCACGAAGCCTTCATGCAGCAGCATGTCCGCCCCGACGCCAAGGAACGCTTCACCCGCGCCGTGCGCGCCGCGGCGGAGCGCGGGGTCAAGGAGCTCCAGATCGTCCGCTTCCCCAGCAGCTATTGCAACGACGGCGGACGGGCGATCAACAATTTCGAGCCGGACTGGCCGGACAGCCTCACCGGCTTCGCGCGGGAGGTCTACGACAATTACGACAAGTATCTGAGACCCGCGGGCTACAAGCTGCGCGCCCAGGTTCTGGACTATCCCGGCGGCATGCCGGGCGACATCGGCCTCTTCCTGCACTGGTGACGGACCGATGAACGAGGCACCCACCCCGGGAGGCGGCCCGCCCGCCCGCCGGCACGAGAAGTACGAACGGCTCGTCGCGGCCTGCCGGTCGATCGCGCCGGTGCCGACGGCGGTCGTCCATCCCTGCGACGCCACCTCGCTCGGCGGGGCGGTGGACGCGGCGAAGGAGGGCTTCATCACCCCGATCCTGGTCGGCCCCGCGGCGCGCATCCGCGCCGTGGCGCAGGCCGAGGGGATCGACATCGCCCCATACGAGATCGTGGACGCGCCGCACAGCCACGCCGCCGCCGCCCAGGCGGTCGGTCTGGTGCGGGAGGGGCGCGCCGGGCTGCTGATGAAGGGCAGCCTGCACACCGACGAACTGCTGCACGCCGTGGCGCGGCGGGAAAGCGGGCTGCGGACGGAGCGGCGCATCAGCCACGTCTTCATCATGGACGTGCCGACCTACCCGAAGCCCCTCTTCATCACCGACGCCGCGGTGAACATCGCGCCGACGCTGGAGGACAAGCGGGACATCATCCAGAACGCCATCGACCTCGCCCGCGCGCTGGGGATCGCGCTGCCCAAGGTGGCGATCCTGTCGGCGGTGGAGACGATCACCCCCAGGATCCCCTCGACGGTGGAGGCCGGGGCGCTCTGCAAGATGGCCGACCGCGGGCAGATCACCGGCGGGCTGCTGGACGGCCCGCTGGCGCTCGACAACGCGATCAGCCCGGAGGCGGTGAAGATCAAGGGCATCCAGTCCCCCGTGGCCGGGCAGGCGGACATCCTCGTCGTGCCGGATCTGGAGGCGGGAAACATGCTCGCCAAGAACCTGACCTTCCTCGCCAACGCCGACGCGGCGGGCGTCGTGCTGGGCGCGCGGGTGCCCATCGTGCTGACCAGCCGGGCCGACAGCGTGATGACCCGCATGGCTTCCAGCGCGGTGGCGGCGCTCTACGCCCACCGCACACGCATCGCCGAACCGGTGAAGGGGTGACCGCCATGCCCACGCCGACGACACGAGTTTCCGGGGTCCTTCTCGCCGCCCTGGCTCTGGCGGGATGCGAGCAGCCGGTGCCGCCGCCGGCGTCGGCCACCCCGGTCCGCGCCATAGCCGTGCAGGTCAGCACGCTGGACCACACCGCCGCCCTGACCGGCGCCGTCCAGGCGCGGCACGAGAGCAACCTGGGTTTCCGCGTCGGCGGCAAGGTGACCGAACGGCTGGTCGAGGTCGGGCAGGCGGTGTCCGCCGGGGACCTTCTGGCCCGGCTGGACAGCCAGGACCAGCAGAACGCCGTCCAGTCGGCGCAATCCGACGTGGCGGCAGCGCAAGCCTTCGTCGAACAGAGCCGCACGCAGGAGGAGCGCCAGCGCACCCTCCTCGCCCAGGGCTTCACCACCCGCGTGCAGTACGACAACGCCCAGAAACGCTACGCCCAGGCCCAGGCGGAGCTGAACTCCGCCCAGGCGAACCTCGCCTCCGCCAAGGACACGCTGTCCTACACGGAGTTGCGGGCCGACCGCGACGGCGTCATCACCGCCAAGGCGGCGGAGCCCGGCCAGGTCGTCGCCGCCGGCCAGATGGTCCTGCGGCTGGCCGATCCGGGCGAGCGGGAGGCCGTCTTCCAGGTTCCCGGAACCGCCATCCAGTTGGAAGGCCGGTCGGAATTGCCCAAGGTGGACGTGCGGCTGGTCAGCGACCCGTCGATCCAGACCGAGGGCACGATCCGGGAGGTTTCTCCCGGCGTCGATCCGGTCACCCGGACCTACACCGTCAAGGTTTCCCTGCCCGACGCCCCCAAGGCGTTCCTGCTGGGGGCGGCGGTGAGCGGACGGGCCAAGCTGCCGGCGCGCCCGGTGATCGACCTGCCCTCCTCCGCCCTGTTCCAGACCGACAAGGGCCAGCCGGCGGTCTGGGTGGTCGCCCGCCCGGCGGACACGGTCAGCCTGCGCCCGGTCTCCGTCCTGCAATACGACACCGGCACCGTCACGCTGGAAAGCGGCCTGAAGGACGGGGAGATGGTGGTGATCGGCGGCATCCAGAAACTGCGGCCCGGCCAGACCGTGGCCGTGAAAGGGGGCGGCGCATGACGCATGGGTCCTTAAGACCGGTCCATGGTGCCCTTCTTCTTGCCCTCCTCGCCACGACGCTTGCCGGCTGCAAGGAGACCGGGCATCAGGCCACCTCCGAAACCGCCCCCCCGGCGGTCCGCCCGGTGCGGGCGATGACCGTCGAGCCGATGAGCTTCCGGATGGGCAACAGCGTCACCGGCACCATCGAGGCACGGGCCGACGCCGATCTGGGCTTCCGCATCGCCGGCAAGCTGATCGAACGCAAGGTCGATGTGGGCGACCGCGTGAAGGCCGGCGACCGGCTGGCCCGGCTGGACGACCAGGACCAGCGCAACGCGCTGCGCTCCGCCGAAGCCACGCTGGCCTCCGCCCGCGCCGATCTGGTGCAGGCCCGCAACGAGGAGGCCCGCAAGAAGGAGCTTCTCGCCAACGGCAACACCTCCCAGGCGCTGTACGACGCGGCGCTGCTGGAGCTGCGCACCGCCGACGCCAAGCGCGTGGCGGCGGAGGCGGCGCTCCAGTCGGCGCGCGACCGCGTGGGCTACACGGAACTGCTCGCCGACCGCGACGGGGTGGTCACCGCCACCGGCGCGGAGCCGGGGCAGGTGGTGGAGGCCGGCAGCATGGTCGTGCGCGTCGCCCAGCCGCAGGAGCGCGAGGCCGTTTTCAACATTCCCGAAACCGGCATCCGCGCCGCGCCGCGCGACCCGGTGATCGAGGTCGCGCTGGCCGGCGCGCCCGACGTCGTGGCGACCGGCCATGTGCGGGAGGTGTCGCCCCAGGCCGATCCGGTCACCCGCACCCACACGGTGCGCATCGCCCTGAACGACCCGCCCGACGCGCTGCGGCTCGGCGCCACCGTGACCGGGCGCCTGAAGCAGCCGCCCGCCCCGGTGGTCGAGGTGCCGGAAACGGCGCTGCTGACCATGACGGGACAGGACGGGGTGAAACGGACGGCGGTCTGGACCGTCGATCCCAAGGACCGCACCGTCCGGCGCCGGCCCGTGACGGTCCGCGGCACCGTTCCGGATGGTCCCGTCCCGGATGGCTCCGTCATCGTGACCGAAGGACTGTCCCAGGGCGACATCGTGGTGACGGCGGGCGTGCACAGCCTGTCGGACGGCCAGCGCGTCCGGCTTCCCCAGACCATCGAAACGGCGGCGGCACAATGACCGGCTTCAATCTCTCCGAATGGGCGCTGCGGCACCGGTCCTTCGTCTGGTACCTGATGATCTCGCTGACGCTGGCGGGCGCCCTGTCCTACGTCCGCCTGGGGCGGGAGGAGGACCCCGCCTTCACCATCAAGACCATGGTGGTCCAGACCAACTGGCCCGGCGCGACCATCGACGACACCATGAATCTGGTGACCGACCCCATCGAGAAGAAGCTGGAGGAGCTTCCCTACCTCGACTACGTGAAGAGCTACACCAAGCCCGGAATCTCGGTCGTCTACGTCAACCTGAAGGACTACACGCCCGCCAAGGACGTGCCCGACCTGTGGTACCAGACCCGCAAAAAGATCGCCGACATGAAGCAGACCCTGCCGGCGGGCACACAGGGTCCCTTCTTCAACGACGAGTTCGGCGACACCTTCGGCACCATCTTCGCCTTCACGGCGGACGGCTTCAGCTACCGCGAACTGAAGGACTATGCGGAAACCGCGCGGGCGGAGCTGATGCGCGTTCCCAACGTCGGCAAGGTGCAGTTCGTCGGCGTCCAGAACGAGAAGATCTATCTGGATTTCTCCACGCGCCAGCTCGCCGCCATGGGGATCGACCGCGATCAGGTCATCGCCGACCTCCAGGCGCAGAACGCGGTGGCCCCCGCGGGCGTGGTCCAGGCCGGCGACGAGAAGGTGACGGTGCGCGTCAGCGGCGCCTTCGCGTCGGAGGACAGCCTGCGCGCCATCAGCCTGCGCGCCAACGACCGTTTCTACCGGCTGGCCGACGTGGCGCAGGTGCGGCGCGGCTACGCCGACCCGCCGACGCCGATGTTCCGCTACAACGGCGAACCGGCCATCGGCATCACCATCTCCATGGCCGCCGGCGGCAACATCCTGGCCTTCGGCGAGGGCATCCGCGAGAAGATGCGGCAGGTCGAGGCCAACCTTCCCATCGGGATCAACACCCACCTCGTCGCCAACCAGTCCGTGGTGGTCGAGGATTCCATCGCCGGCTTCACCAAGGCGCTGAAGGAGGCGGTCGTCATCGTCCTGGCCGTCAGCTTCGTCAGCCTGGGGCTGCGCGCGGGCATGGTGGTGGCGACCTCCATCCCGCTGGTGCTGGCGATGACCTTCATGGGGATGGAGTTCTTCGGCATCGAGCTTCAGCGCATCTCGCTGGGCGCCCTCATCATCGCGCTGGGCCTGCTGGTGGACGACGCGATGATCACCGTGGAGATGATGATCACCAAGCTGGAGGAGGGCTTCACGCTGGATAAGGCGGCGACCTTCGCCTACACCTCCACCGCCTTTCCCATGCTGACCGGCACGCTGGTGACGGTGGCGGGCTTCATCCCCATCGGCTTCGCCCAGGGCGGCGCGGCGGAATACTGCTTCTCGCTGTTCGCCGTGGTGGCGATGGCGCTGCTGTTCTCCTGGATCGTGGCGGTGCTGTTCGCCCCGCTGATCGGCGTCAACGTGCTGCGCCAGAACAAGGCCAAACAAGAAGGGCATGGCGGGCACGGGCACGAACCGGGGCGGCTGATGCGGATGTTCCGCGGCACGCTGCGCTGGGCCATGCGGGCGCGCTGGCTGGTGATCGCGGCGACGGTGGCGCTGTTCGCCCTGTCGGTCTTCGGCATGAAGTTTGTGCAGCAGCAGTTCTTCCCCGCCTCCGACCGTCCGGAGCTTCTCGTCAACCTCACGCTGCCGCAGACCGCCTCCATCCGCGCGACGGAGGGGGTGGTGGACCGGCTGGAAAAGGTGCTGGCCGCCGACCCGGAGGTCGAGCGCTGGAGCTTCTACGTCGGCCAGGGGGCGATCCGCTTCTACCTGCCGCTCGACGTGCAGCTCGCCAACGACTACTTCGCGCAGGCGGTGGTGGTGACCAAGGGCTACGACGTGCGCGAGGCCGTGCGGGCGCGGCTGGAGAAGGTGCTGAACGAGAATTTCTCGGACCTGAACAGCCGCGTCAGCCCGCTGGAGATGGGGCCGCCGGTCGGCTGGCCGATCCAGTACCGGGTGTCCGGCCCCGACGTGGGCGAGGTGCGCGCCATCGCCGCCCGCATGGCCGAGACCATCGGCACCAACCCCTACACGCTGCTGACCAACTACGACTGGAACGAGCCGTCGAAGGTGGTGCGGGTGAATGTCGATCAGGACAAGGCCCGCCTGCTCGGCGTCAGCTCCAAATCGCTGGAGGAGGCGCTGAACGCCACCGTGTCGGGGGCGGCCATCACCCAGGTGCGCGACAGCATCTATCTGATCGACGTGGTGGCCCAGGCGACGAACGCGGAGCGCAGCTCCATCGAGACGCTGCGCAACCTCCAGGTCGCCATCCCGGACGGGCGCACCGTGCCGCTCCGGGAACTGGCGACCCTGCGCTACGATCTGGAACAGCCGCTGGTCTGGCGGCGCTCCCGCCTGCCGACGATCACCGTGCAGGCCGATCTGGTGCCGCCGCTCCAGGCCGCGACGGTGGTGCAGCAGCTTGCCCCCGCGGTGGACGAGTTGCGGCGCAGCCTGCCGCCGGGGTACCTGATCGAGGTCGGCGGCACCGTGGAGAACAGCGCCAAGGGCATGGCGTCGATCACCGCGGTCTTCCCGGTCATGGTCTTCGTCATGCTGACCGTGCTGATGATCCAGCTTCAAAGCTTCCAGAAGCTGCTTCTGGTCATGTCCGTCGCCCCGCTCGGCCTGATCGGGGTGGTGGCGGCGCTGGTGCCGACCGGCACGCCGCTGGGCTTCGTCGCCATCCTGGGCGTGGTCGCGCTGATCGGGATGATCGTGCGCAACTCGGTCATCCTGATCGCCCAGATCGACGAACATCTGGCGGCGGGCGAGCATCCCTGGGACGCCGTGATCAACGCCACCATGCACCGGGTGCGCCCGATCCTGCTGACGGCCGCCGCGGCCAGTCTGGGCATGATCCCGATCGCTCCCGAGGTGTTCTGGGGACCCATGGCCTACGCGATCATCGGTGGCCTGATCGTGGCGACGTTGCTGACGCTGCTGTTCCTGCCGGCGCTTTACGTCGCGTGGTTCCGCATCCGGGAACCGGTGGCCGCCGAGACCGGGGAAGCACCGCGGCGGCGCCCGGACGGGACCCGCCCCCCACGCGATCCGGCCCCCACGGAGGGAGCGGCCCACGGGGCATAAACGGCGAAACGGCCAAAAAAGCCCTCTCCCGCCCCGGGAGAGGGTGCCCGCGAAAGCGGGCGGGTGAGGGGCGCGCGGGGATCAAGGCGGTTGATTCCCGGCAGTACCCTCACCCTTCCCACGCTTCGCGCGGGCCCCTTCCCTCTCCCGGGACGGGAGAGGGAACGTCAACGTCGTTACGCGGTCGGGTTGGCCTTGTTGGCCGAGGAGATGGTGTTGTTGACGACGTTCTGGGTGACGCTGTCGGCGATGGAGATCGCCGAACGGCCGTTGTTGTTGTTGAAAACGTTGTCGTGCACGTCCAGCGTGATCGACCCGGCGCCCTTCAGGTGCTCCATGATGCCGCCGTTGTTGTTGAAGATCTCGTTGCCGTAGATCTTGTAGGTCACGCTGGTACCCTGGTTCTGGCCGACCGAGATGCCGACGTTGGCGTTGCCGTAGATCGTGTTGTCGTAGATCTCGGTGCTCGACTTGGCCAGGATGCCGGCGCCGCGCGGGTTGTCGTAGATCGTGTTGCCGTGGATCTTCAGGGTGCTGTTGGCCTGGCTGTGGTCGTGGTACAGCCCGTGCGACCGGCCGTCGCCGCCGCCGCTGCCGTTGTTGAAGATCGTGTTGCCGGCGATCTCGCCGCTCAGGATACGCCCGTTCCAACCCGAATAGACGGCGTCGGTCTTCCAGCCGTTGTCGCTGATGACGCTGTTGGTGATGTACTGGTCGGCGTTGTCGGCGGAGTAGTGGACGATGCCGTAGCCGCCGTTGCCGTCGATCGTGGAATGGTCGATCCGCAGCCCGTGCGAGGTGCCGCTGATCACGATGCCGGAACCCTGGCTGTCCAGGATCTGGGAGTTGGTGACCTTCACGTTGTCGGCCCCGCCGTTCAGCAGCAGGCCGGTGTCGCCGGACCCCTTCATGGTCAGGCTGTCGAAGGTGATGTTGTCCTTGTTGTTCAGGCTGACCGTGTAGCTGGAGCCGCTGGCGGCCTCGATCACCGGGTTGGCGCCGGTGCCGTAGGCGCCGTAGATGACCGGCTTGTCGGAGGTGCCGGAGGTGGAGGCCAGCAGGCTGTCGTGCCAGGTCTCGCCACGCTCGAACAGGATCTGCGAGCCGGCGGCGAAGGTCGTGGAGTTGACCTTGTCCAGCGACTTCCAAGCCTGGCTCGGGTCATGGCCGGAGTTGCCGTCGTTGCCGTTCGTCGCGTCCACATAGTAGATCTGCGAGGCCGGGGCGGACGGATAGTCCGAGGTGCCGGAGGCCGGCGCCGAGGGGGCCGCCGGAGCCGCGGCGGACGTGGCCGTGAAGAATTCCTTCGGGGCGCTGACCGCCAGCGTGCCGTTCCACCACAGGTTCGCCTGCCCCGGAACGACGTCCTTGCCGTCAAGCGCGCCCTTGTCGTAGGCGGCGGCGGCGTCGGTCGGGGCGACCTTGTGGCCGTTGATGGTGACGGCGTTGACGGTCAGGTTGCGGTCCTGCCCATCGACGGCGCCGTCGTTGTCATACTGGATCTGAATCTTGTGCGCCTGATCGGCGGTCACGCTGGCGTCGAAGGAGAAGTCCTTGGCATCGCCGCCCGCGGTGCCTTCGCCGACCACGGCGCCGTCCACCAGCACCTTGAAATGGGGCGACACGCCGCCCGCGGCGCTGCCGGCGGCGTTCACGACGATCTTGGCCGCGGTGGCCGCGGTGGCGGTGGCGTCGGCCAGCGCCAAAGGCTGCGCGGTGGTCTGGAGTGCCTGGAGCTGGAGAATTGAGGCAGGCGTCGCGGCGCTGTCGGCGGTCACCGGGGTGATGCTGTCGACAACAGCCTGAAACGGATCGGCACCAGAATCGCTGACAAAACCGGTCGTGTCGGCGTGGTTCTGATGATCAAGCTCAATAGCCATATGTTCCATGGTCTTTCACTCTTTCCTTTTTTACAGCGCCACGTTTGTGGCGGTGGGCGGGAATGTGCGCGGATCGCGCCGTCCCGCTTGCAGTGCGTTCAATCGTTTTCGACAGGACCGGAGCCTAGCCAGCCCCGTGTGGCCTTAAATGGTTCGATTTTAGGATAATTAGTTTTTGAAGTGCGCCAAATCCGTCACAGAAATTCCTATGACGAACGGGGCCGCCCACAACATTTCAGGGCTAACGCAAAAGAGGTAACCCGATCGGCAATTTCTTGAAATTGCTGCGAATCACAAGAATTTAGCCGCGAATTCCGATGGAATGACGCGCCGCAGCCAATGAACAGGCCCGGTCGTCTTGTGACATTCCTGTTGAAGAAAGCTGGGATGCCACATACCATACGCCACACGGACAGTTTGCTGAACAAACAATCCGTCTCGCCAGAAAATCCAAAAATGATGAGCCGCGCCGACGGAAGCCCGGCCACCCAAAAGGGAAGGAATGAGGCATGAAGGACGTACAGCGCCCGCGCTGCGCGCGGAAGACCCCTTTTGACTCCTTCACTTTTAAAAAGACCCACGGAAGAAGGCCCCACAGAGGAAGCATCGCCGGCGGAACGGCGTTGGCCGGCGCGCTCGGCCTCCTGCTGCTCCCCAACGCGGCGAACGCCTGGGAACCGACCAAGTCGGTCGAATTCGTCGTCCCGGCGGGAACCGGCGGCGGCGCCGACCAGATGGCGCGGATGATCCAGGGCATCATTCAGAAGAACAATCTGATGGCCCAGCCCATCGTCGTCATCAACAAGTCGGGCGGCGCGGGGGCGGAAGGCTTTCTCGACGTCAAGTCGTCGAACCGCAACCCGCACAAGATCATCATCACCCTGTCCAACCTGTTCACCACGCCTCTGGCGACCGGCGTTCCCTTCTCCTGGAAGGACATGACTCCGGTGGCGATGCTGGCGCTGGACAACTTCGTCCTGTGGGTCAACACCGAAGCCCCGCAGAAGTCCGCCAAGGAGTTCGTCGAAGCCGCCAAGGAAGGCGGCGCCAACCGCTTCAAGATGGGCGGCACCGGTTCCAAGCAGGAGGACCAGATCATCACCGCCGCCATCGAGCAGTCGGCGGGCGTCACCTTCACCTATGTCCCCTACAAGGGCGGCGGCGACGTGGCGGCCCAGCTCGTCGGCAACCACATCAATTCCAGCGTCAACAACCCCATCGAGGCGGTGTCGCAATGGCGGGCCGGCGCGCTTCGCCCGCTCTGCGTCTTCGACAAGGAGCGCATCCCCCTGAAGGAGCCGGTGGCCGACGGCAAATCGTGGAACAGCATCCCGACCTGCAAGGAATCCGGGCTGGACGTGGAATACACCATGCTGCGCGGCATCTTCATGGGGCCGGGCGTCACGCCGGACCAGATCGCCTATTACGTGGACCTCTTCAAGAAGGTCCGCGAGACGGACGAGTGGAAGGACTTCATGGCGAAGGGAGCCTTCAACGTCAGCTTCAAGACCGGCGACGAGTTCAAGACCTGGCTCGCCGCAGCGGAAACCCAGCACAAGACCCTGATGGACAAGGCGGGCTTCACCAAACAATAGCCCCTCTCGTCTGAAGCGCGGCCCCCGGGGCATCGCGCCCCGGGCGCCCTCCCCCACCCTCGGGTTCTTCTGTGGGCGGTTTTCCTGTGGGAGTGAGCCATGGAGCATGGAACGCAGAACAACGATCCGGTCGTGTCGAACCGGACCATGGAAATCGTCGTCGCCGGATTGTTCGCCCTGGTGGCGCTGGTCGTGATGGCGGACAGCATCCGCGTCGGCAACGGCTGGGGGGCCGACGGGCCGAAGGCCGGCTATTTCCCCTTCTATGTCGGCCTGATCATGCTGGTCAGCAGTCTGGCCACGCTGGCCGTCAACATCCTGCGCCACAGCGGCGAACGCACTGCCTTCGTCGAGAAGCAGCAGCTCGGGCTGGTTCTCCAGGTGCTGGTCCCCAGCGTGGTCTTCGTGATCCTGACCGGCTTTCTGGGCATCTACCTGTCGGCGGTGCTGTTCATCGCCTTCTTCATGCACTGGGTCGGCAAATACCCCGTCCGGACGATCCTGCCGGTCGCCATCCTGGTGCCCGCGGTCCTCTTCGTGATGTTTGAAATCTGGTTCCTGGTTCCGCTTCCCAAGGGACCGGTGGAAGCGATGTTCGGGTTCTGAGGATTTTCAAAGTCTGAAGCCGGGGCGGCCACGGGAACGGCCGCACACACCGAAGCAGCGGCAGGCATCCGCGACGAACCAGCCCATGCGGCGGGGACGAACCCCGCCTTGCAAACCCAAAACGGGCGCGGATGCCGGAAAGGGAGGGAAACTTGGAAGCGCTCGGGTCACTCATACACGGATTCGGCGTGCTCGCCGATCCCATGAACATCGCCTACATGTTCATCGGCATCACGCTGGGCGTCCTGATCGGCGTGCTGCCGGGGCTGGGCGGGGCGAACGGGGTGGCGATCCTGCTGCCCCTGACCTTCAGCATGTCGCCGACATCCGCCATCATCATGCTCTCCTGCATCTATTGGGGGGCGCTGTTCGGCGGGGCCATCACCTCGGTCCTGTTCAACATACCCGGCGAGCCATGGTCGGTAGCGACCACCTTCGACGGGCATCCCATGGCACAGAAGGGCCACGCGGGCGAGGCGCTGACGGCGGCCTTCACCTCGTCCTTCTTCGGGGCGTTCGTGGCGGTCCTGCTCATCACCTTCCTGGCCCCGGTGATCGCCGGCTTCGCGCTGCGCTTCGGCCCGGCGGAGTTCTTCGCGGTCCAGCTTCTGACCTTCTGCAGTTTCGTCGGCATGGGCAGCGAATCCCCCTTCAAGGTGCTGAGCGCCATGATGCTGGGCTTCGCGCTGGCGGCGGTCGGTCTGGACAGCGTGACCGGCGAGCTGCGCATGACCTTCGGCTCGGTCGAGCTGCTGCGCGGCTTCGACTTCCTGATCGCCGTCATCGGCCTGTTCGGCATCGGCGAGATCCTGCTGACCATGGAGGAGGGGCTCGCCTTCAAGGGCAAGAGCGCCAAGATCAACGCCAAGGTCGTATGGGAAACCTGGAAGAGCCTGCCCCGCTACTGGGTGACCGCCATCCGCGGTTCCATCGTCGGCTGCTGGATGGGCATCACGCCCGGCGGCGCCACCCCGGCCTCCTTCATGAGCTACGGCCTCGCCAAGCGCTTCTCCCGCAACCGCCAGAATTTCGGCAACGGCGAGGTGGAGGGCGTGGTCGCTCCGGAAACCGCAGCCCACGCCGCCGGCACCAGCGCGCTGCTGCCCATGCTGACTCTGGGCATCCCCGGCTCGCCCACCGCGGCGGTGCTGCTGGGCGGCCTGCTGATCTGGGGGCTCCAGCCCGGCCCGCTGCTGTTCGTGGAGCAGAAGGAGTTCGTCTGGGGCCTGATCGCCAGCATGTATCTGGGCAACATCGCCGGGCTGATCGTGGTGCTGACCACGGTTCCGGTCTTCGCCTCGATCCTGCGCATCCCCTTCAGCATCATCGCGCCGGTCATCGTGGTGATCTGCGCCGTCGGCGCCTACACGGTGCACAACGCCTTCCTCGACATCGTGATGATGCTGGTGTTCGGCGTCGTCGGCTACGTCTTCAAGAAGCTGTCCTACCCGCTGGCCCCGCTGGTTCTGGCGCTGGTGCTGGGCGACATGGCGGAAAGCTCCTTCCGGCAGGCCATGCTGGTGTCGCAGGGCGATCTGGCGATCTTCTGGTCCAACCCGCTGGTCGGCGGCATCGTCACGCTGGCGCTGGCCATGCTGTTCTGGCCGCTGATCTCCACCCTGCTGCGCAAGCGCCAATCCCGGCAGGACGGCGGCACCCACGCCATCCCCGTGAAGTAGCTCCACCCACTCCCTCCGCCGCGGTCCGGGACGGGACCGGACGGCGGAGGGGCCTTCTTCTCCTCACACCGGGGGGTTCGGGACGATGGACACGTCCGATTTCATGATCGCTCTGCTCCAGATCATCTGGATCGACATCCTGCTGAGCGGCGACAACGCGCTGGTCATCGCGCTCGCCTGCCGCTCGCTGCCGCCGAAGCAGCAGAAGATCGGCATCTTCCTCGGCACGGGTGCCGCCATCGGGCTGCGCGTGCTGTTCGCCGTCGTCATCGCCTCTCTGCTGGCCATCCCCTACCTGAAGATCGTCGGCGGGGTGCTGCTGTTCTGGATCGCCATCAAGCTGATGCTCCCCACCGAGGAGGAGGAGCAGGCGGCCCACGCCGGCACCGCCGCCGGGCTGTGGGGGGTGGTCCGCACCATCGTGATCGCCGACGCGGTGATGAGCCTGGACAACGTCATCGCCATCGCCGCCGCGTCGCACGGCAACACGGTCCTGCTGGTCCTGGGGCTGGCCATCAGCATCCCGCTGATCGTGTTCGGCAGCACCCTGATCCTGAAGGCCATCGAACGGCTTCCGGCCCTGGTCTATGCGGGCGCCGGGCTGCTCGGCTACATCGCGGCGGAGGTGATCCTCACCGACCCGAGCATCCATTCCCACGTCGTCGAGAGCCTGCCGGTGCTGACCGGAACGGCGCCCTTCGTCGCGGCGCTGGGGGTGATGACGGCCGGCTTCCTGATGGCCCGCAGCATCAACCGCCGCCGCGCCGTGGCGGAGACCGACCCGGCCTGACGGGGAATCAGCAGGAGGACGGGCGGCGGGGCTCGCGGCAGCGGCCGCCCCGGACCGCCCGGAACCGGCCCGGCAGGGCCATGGCGCGCACGTCGGTGGTGATTTCAGAGATCAGTCCCGGATCGTTCCGCAGGATCTCCGTCACCACGGCGGCCAGCCCGGCCAGGGCGAAGACGAAGGCAAGGCTTTCCAACATGCGGGGCTCCAGGCGCTGACCAAGCTTATGCTGCGATGCAGCACATTTGACCCAAAGCCCGCCGGAGGGCAAGGGATAAGAAACATAGAATTTCGTATACCAGATACGCAGCAGGAGCCGGACACAGGCTCCGCACCGCCAGTTCAGGGAGGAACGTCGAGATGCAAGCCAAGGATGTCATGACATCGCCGGTCATCACGGTGGCGCTGGACACCCCCGTGCCGGACATCGCAGAACTTCTTTTAACGCATCGGATCAGCGGCTTGCCGGTCGTGGACCAGGATGGCCGCGCGGTCGGGATCATCAGCGAGGGGGATCTTCTGCGCCGGGTGGAGACCGGCACCGACCGCCCGCGCGCCCGCTGGCTGGAGATGCTGGTGGGCCGCAACGTGCAGGCGGCGGACTTCCTGAAGACGCACGGGCGCTGCGCCCGCGACGTCATGTCGCGCCCGGTCCACGCCGTCACCCCCGTCACGCCGATCGCGGAGATCGCCGACCTGATGGAGGACAAACGCATCAAACGCACCCCCGTGCTGGTGGACGGGCGCCCGGTCGGCATCATCAGCCGGGCCAACCTGCTGCACGGGCTGCTCGGCAACCGGCGGAGCGCCACGACCTTCGGCACGCCCGGCGACGCGGCCATCCGCGCCGCCCTGCTGGAGGAGCTGGGCAACCAGCCCTGGGTGGATCTCAACCAGCTCAACATCGTCGTCAACGACGGGGTGGTGCAGCTCTGGGGCATGGTGGACAGCGAGGAGCAGCGCCGCGCCCTGTGCACCGCGGCGGGCGGCGTGCGCGGCGTGAAGCGCGTGGAGGAGCATCTGAACCGGAACCGCTTCGTCGGGTGATCCCCCGGCCATGCGCCCCATCGAAGGAGCAGCCCGATGCCGCCACCCGAACTGTCCGTCCAACCCCTGGACGCCGGAGCCACCTTCCGCAACCAGGTCTACCGAAGACTGAAGCAGGCCATCATCCAGATGGACATCTACGACCACCCCGGCGACGTCCGGCTGGACGAACGCCAGCTCAGCGGCCTGCTGGGCGTCAGCCGCACCCCGATCCGCGAGGCCCTGACCCTGCTGGAGCAGGAAGGGCTGGTGCGGCTGGAGCCGCGGCGGGGAATCTTCGTCGTCCGCAAGACCAAGGCCGAGATCATCGAGATGATCATCGCCTGGGCGGCGCTGGAAAGCATGGCGACCCGCCTCGCCGCCGAACGCGCCACCGCGGAGGACATCGGCACGCTGTGGGACATCTTCCGCAGCTTCGAGGAGCAGGCCCCCTCCGACAACATTCAGGAATATTCCGACGCCAACATCGAGTTCCACAAGGCGATCATCCGCCTCAGCCGGGCGCGGATCCTGGAGACCCTGACCGACAACCTGTTCATCCACATGCGGGCGATCCGCAAGCTGTCGATCCGGCAGGACAACCGGGCCGAACAGTCGATGCACGAGCACCGCGACATCATCCGGGCGCTGGAGCGGCGCGACGGCGAGCTGGCCGAGCGCCTGGCCCGCGAACACACGCTGGGGCTGGCCGCCCATGTGGAGCGGCACGGCGACTTCCTCGACTGGCTGCGGCTGGCCGATGTCCGGGGGGCCGACGTGAAGGCCGCGTTCAAGGACGGTCTGCCGCTGATGTAGGCTTGGTTGGGCACCCGAAGCCCTCGCGCCGGGCCCCCACCCTGCCCCTGCCCCGCGAAGTGGGGAGGGGCAGGGTGGGGGCCCAACGCGACGACCCGCCAAACCTCACTTCATCGACGGGAAGGAGAACTGCGCCCCTTCGCGCACGCCGCCCGCCGGCCAGCGCTGGGTGATGGTCTTGCGCCGGGTGTAGAAGCGCACGCCGTCCGGCCCGTAGGCCGCCAGATCGCCGAACAGCGACCGCTTCCAGCCCCCGAAGCTGTGGTAGGACACCGGCACCGGAAGCGGAACGTTCACCCCGACCATGCCGACCTTGATCGCGTCGGTGAAGTAGCGCGCGGCCTCGCCGTCGCGGGTGAACAGGCAGGTGCCGTTGCCGTACTCGTGGGCGTCGATCAGGTCCATGCCCTCCTGCATCGTCGCCACGCGCACGACGCAGAGGACCGGGCCGAAGATCTCCTCCCGGTAGACGGTCATGTCCGGGGTCACCCGGTCGAACAGGCAACCGCCCAGGAAGAAGCCGCCCTCGTGCCCCGGCACCACCAGCCCGCGGCCATCGACCACCAGTTCCGCCCCTTCGGCGACGCCCTGGTCCACATACCCCTTCACCTTCTCGAAATGGGCGCGGGTGACCAGCGGACCCATGTCACAGCCGGCACCGGTCCCCGCCCCCACCGTCAGGGCGCGGACCTGCTCCGCCAGCTTCGCCACCACGCGGTCGGCGGTCTCCCCGCCCACCGCGACGACCACGGAGATCGCCATGCAGCGCTCCCCGCAGGAGCCGTAGGCCGCGCCCATGATCGCGCTGACCGCGTTGTCCAGGTCGGCGTCGGGCATCACGATGGCGTGGTTCTTGGCCCCGCCCAGCGCCTGCACCCGCTTTCCATGCGCCGTGCCGGTGGCGTAGACATACTCCGCGACCGGGGTGGAGCCGACGAAGCTGACCGCCTGGACGCGCGGGTCGGTCAGCAGCGTGTCCACCGCCTCCTTGTCGCCGTGGACGACGTTCAGCACGCCCGGCGGCAGCCCCGCCTCCTGCGCGAGCTGCGCGACGAGCAGGGAGGCGCTCGGGTCGCGCTCCGACGGCTTCAGGATGAAGCTGTTGCCGCAGGCCACGGCGACCGGGAACATCCACAGCGGGACCATCGCCGGGAAGTTGAAGGGCGTGATCCCCGCCACGACGCCCAGCGGCTGGAACTCCGACCAGCTGTCGATGCCCGGCCCGACATTCTTGGAATGCTCGCCCTTCAGCAGGTCGGCGATGCCGCAGGCGTATTCGACGTTCTCGATGCCGCGGGTCAGCTCGCCGCGCGCATCCTCCAGCGTCTTGCCGTGCTCCCGCGTGATCGCCTCGCAGATGCGGTCGGCGTTGTCCTCCAGCAATTGCCGGAAGCGGAACATCACCCGCGCCCGCCGGGCCGGCGGCGTCGCCCGCCACGCCGGGAAGGCGGCTTCGGCGGCGGCGATGGCCTCCTCCACGGTGGCGCGGCCGGCCAGGGGCACGCGGCCCACGGTCTCGCCGGTGGCGGGGTTCACGATGTCGGCGCTGCGGGTCCCGGCGGGGGCGTCGGCCTTGCCGCCGATGAGGTGGGGAAGAAGGGTCATGGCGTTTCCCATTGTCCTCAGGCGGTGGCTCAGGCGGTGGCCTGGATGGCGTCGGCGACCACGTTCATCAGCCGGTCGAGGTCCTCGCGCTCGCTGATGAAATGCGGCCCGAACTGCAGCGTGTCGCCGCCGAAGCGGACGTAGTAGCCCGCCTTCCAGCAATGCATGGCGATCTCATAGGGGCGGCGCGCCGGTTCGCCCGGCAGGGCCGCGATCTGCACCGCACCGCAAAGCCCGTAGTTGCGGATGTCGGTGACGTGTTTCAGCCCCTTCAGCCCGTGCAGCACCGTCTCGAAATGGGGGGCAAGATCCGCCGCCTTTTCGGCCAGCTTCTCCCGCTCGAACAGATCCAGCGCGGCGAGGCCGGCGGCGCAGGCGACGGGGTGGGCGGAGTAGGTGTAGCCGTGCGGGAACTCCACCATGTAGCCGGCGCCGCCGTTGTCCATGAAGGTCTGGTAGATCTCATGGCTGGCGACCACGGCGCCCATCGGCACCGCGCCGTTGGTCAGGCCCTTGGCGACGTTCATGATGTCGGGCACCACGCCGAAGGCGTCGGCGCCGAAGGCGGTGCCCATGCGCCCGAAGCCGGTGATGACCTCGTCGAAGATCAGCAGGATGTTGTGCTTGTCGCACAGCTCGCGCAGCCGCTTCAGATAGCCCTTGGGCGGCGGCAGCACACCCGCCGAACCGGCCAGCGGCTCCACGATCACCGCGGCGATGTTGGAGGCGTCGTGCAGGGCGACCAGTTCCTCCAGCGCGTCGGCCAGTTCGGCGCCCTGCTCCGGCAGGCCCTTGGTGAAGGCGTTCTGCGGCAGCAGCGTGTGCGGCAGATGGTCGGCCTCGACGCCCGAGCCGAACAGCTTGCGGTTGCCGCCGATGCCGCCCAGGCTGATGCCGCCGAAATTGACGCCGTGATAGCCCTTGGACCGCCCGATCAGCTTGGTCTTCGTCGGCTGGCCCTTCAGGCGCCAATAGGCACGGGCCATCTTCAGCGAGGTGTCGGTGGCCTCCGACCCCGAATTGACGAAGAACACATGGTCCAGCCCGGCGGGCGTCATGGAGGCCAGCTTGTGCGCCAGCTTGAAGGCGGCGGGATGGCCGAACTGGAAGGCCGGGCTGTAGTCCAGCTCGGCGATCTGGCGGGCGACGGCCTCGCTGATTTCGCGGCGGCTGTGCCCGGCGCCGCAGCACCACAGGCCGGACAGGCTGTCATAGATCTTCCGCCCCTCGGCGTCCCAGTACCAGGCGCCTTCCGCGCGGGCGATCAGGCGCGGGTTGCCCTTGAACTCCCGGTTCGCCGTGAAGGGCATCCAGTGGGCGTCCAGCTCCTCGCGCGTCAGTCCGGCGGTCGGGGCGGCTCCGGTCTTCTGGTTCTCGTCCAGCGGCGGCATCGGGCAATTCCTGCTGAGTGGGGTCGTCGTCGGAAAACAGTGTGCGCGGAGCCTTGGTTGCGGTTAAATCCAAACCATTCAAACTTTACGCAAGCGCCCGCTTACCTATCCATGAGCAAGCAAGCCCGTCCCCTCAGCGGCCTCAACGACGCCGACCTGCGCCTGCTGCGCGTCTTCAAGACGGTGGTGGAATGCGGCGGCTTTTCCGCGGCGGAGGTGGAGCTGAACATCAGCCGCGCCGCGATCAGCCTGCACATGGCGGATCTGGAACGGCGGCTGGGGTTGCGCCTGTGCCGGCGCGGGCGGGCAGGATTCCTGCTGACCGACGAGGGGCGGCTGGCCTACGAGGCGGCGCTGCGCCTGTTCGCCGGGCTGGAGAGCTTCCGCAGCGAGATCAACGCCGCTCACGGGCGGCTGCGCGGGGAATTGAACATCGGCATCACCGACAACCTTGTCACGATGCCGAAGATGCGCGTGACCGACGCCCTGCGCGGCCTGAAGCAGCAGGGGCCGGAGGTGCGGGTGAACATCCGCATGATCCCGCCCAACGAGATCGAACGCGGCGTGCTGGACGGGCGGCTGCATGTCGGCGTGGTGCCGGCGCGGCGCGCCCTGCCCGGCCTGGACCGCTACCCGCTGTACCAGGAGGAATCACGCCTCTATTGCGGGCGCGGCCACCCGCTGTTCGACCGGGACGGGGTGTCCGACGAGGCCGTGGAAACCGCCGACGCGGTGGCCCCGACCGAAGCGCAGCAGGTGCCGGAGGCGGCGGGGGTGCAGCAGGCGCTGACCACCACCGCCACCGCGACCGACCGCGAGGGCGTGGCCTTCCTGATCCTGACCGGCTGCTACGTCGGGTTCCTGCCGACGCATTACGCGCGGCAATGGGTGGAGCGCGGGGCGATGCGCGCCCTGCTGCCCGACCGCTTCCGCTACGCCCAGGCGTTCCAGGCGGTCACCAAGAAGGGCGCCCAGCCGAATCTGGTGCTGGAGCGGTTTCTCGAATTGTTGAGGCGGACGGGGGTGGAGGGGTGAAGCCGCTTGCCCCCTCCCTAACCCTCACCCCTTCCTCACCGCCTTCTCCAGCACGGCGAGCAGCAGCACCTCGCAGCCGGCGGCGCACCATTCCGGGGTGGCGTCCTCCACCTCGTTGTGGCTGATGCCGTCCACGCAGGGGATGAACACCATCGCCGTCGGCGCCACGCGGGCGACGTAGCAGGCGTCGTGCCCCGCGCCCGACACCATGTCGCGCCAGGAATGGCCGGTGCGCTCCACGCCCTTGCGGACCGCGGCGACGCAGGACTCCTCGAAGCGGACCGGGGCGTAGTAGAAGATCTGCTCCATCTCCGCGTCCAGCATCGTCTCCGCCGCGATGCGCGCCACCTCGGCCCGCAGTTCGGCATCCATCCGCGCCAGAACGGCGTCGTCGGGATGGCGGAAGTCCACCGTGAAGAAGACGCGCCCCGGAATGACGTTGCGCGAGTTCGGGTGGATCTGCATCAGCCCCACCGTGGCGCAGGCGCCGGGCTGGTGCGTGAAGCCGATGCGGTTCACCGCCTCGACCACGCGGGCGGCACCGACCAGGGCGTCCTTGCGGCGCGCCATCGGGGTGGGGCCGGCGTGGGCCTCCTGCCCGGTCAGGGTGATCTCGTACCAGCGCTGGCCCTGGGCGTCGGTGACCACGCCGATGGTCTTGCCCTCGGCCTCCAGGATCGGTCCCTGCTCGATGTGGGCCTCGAAATAGGCGGTCAGCGGACGGTTGCCGACGGGGGCGTCGCCGGCGTAGCCGATGCGGGCAAGCTCCTCGCCCACGGTCCTGCCGTCCATGTCGGCGCGCGACAGGCCGTATTCCAGATCGAATTCCCCGGCGAAGACGCCGGACGCGACCATGGACGGGGCGAAGCGGGTGCCCTCCTCGTTGGTCCAGACGGCGACCTCGACCGGCGCGTCGGTCTCGTAATTCAGGTCGTTCAGGCTGCGGATGACCTCAAGGCCGGCGAGCACGCCGTACACGCCGTCGAACCGCCCGCCGGTCGGCTGGGTGTCGAGATGGCTGCCCATCAGCACCGGCGGCAGGTCGGGATCGCGGCCCGGACGGCGGGCGAAGATGTTGCCGATCCGGTCGACGGTGACGGTGCAGCCGGCCTCCTCGCACCAGCGCACGAACAGGTCGCGGCCTTCCTTGTCCAGGTCGGTCAGGGCGAGGCGGCAGACGCCGCCCTTCGGCGTCGCGCCGATCGTCGCCATGTCCATCAGGCTCTGCCACAGGCGGGAGCCGTTGATCGTCAGGTTCGGCGGTAGGCTGTCCATGATGTCGGTTCGTCCCTTGGGAGCGTTTCAGACGGAGATCGGCGATGGCAATCGCGTGTGAGATCCCCTCTCCCCCCTGGGGAGAGGGTTGTCCGGCGAACGGGTCAGACGGCGGCGGGAACGGCGGCACAGGCGCGCACGCAGCGGGCCATGCGGCCCGGCTCCAGCCAGGTTTCGGGGGGCGGTGCCGCGGTGCAGGCGGCCTCCGCGTAGGCGCAGCGCGGGGCGTAGGCGCAGCCCGGCGGCAGCGCCGTCAGGTCGGGCGGCGCGCCGGGAATGGCCTCCAGCGCATGGCCGCGCATGTTGCCGTGCACGGTGGAGGACATCAGCCCCGCGGTGTAGGGATGCTGCGGCGTCTTCAACACCTGCCGGGCGGTGCCCAGTTCGACGAAGCGGCCCGCGTACATCACGGCGATGCGGTCGGCGGTCTCCGCCGCCACGCCCATGTCGTGGGTCACCATGATGACGGCCATGTTCAGTTCGGCCTGAAGCTGGCGCAGCAGCAGAAGGATCTGCATCTGCACCGTGGCGTCCAGCGCCGTGGTCGGCTCGTCGGCCAGCAGCAGGGCCGGGTTGCAGCTCAGCGCGAGCGCGATCATCGCGCGCTGGCGCATGCCGCCGGACATCTCGTGAGGGTAGGCTTTCAGGCGGCGCTTGGCAGAGGGGATCTGCACCCGCTCCAGCAGGTCGAGCGCACGGCGCTCCGCGTCGGCGAAGCTCACGCCCTCGTGGCGGACGATGGTTTCGGCGATCTGGTGGCCGATGGTGTAGACAGGGTCCAGCGCCAGCATCGGTTCCTGGAAGACCATGGAGATGGCCTTGCCGCGCAGCCGCTCCATGCGGCGTTCCGGCAGGGTGTAGACATCCTCCCCGTTCAGCAGGACCGTGCCGCCGATGCGGCTGCGCCGTTCGGGAAGCAGCCGCATCAGGGCGCGCAGGGTCACGCTCTTGCCCGATCCGGACTCGCCCAGCAGGCACAGCACCTCGCCGCGCTTCAGGGTGAAATCAACGCCGTTGATGGCGCTGGCGGTGCCGCGCTCCGTCCGGAATGAGACGGTCAGGCCGGAGACGGACAGGAGCGGCGTGTTGTCGTCAGGCATAGGCGTGGGCCTCCGGATGGCCGGATGCGGAATCGTGCAGATGGCAGGCGACGATGTGGCCGCCGCCCAGATCCATCGGGACCGGCTCCCGCTCCGCGCAGACGCCGGTGGCGTGCGGGCAGCGCGTGCGGAAACGGCAGCCGGACGGCGGGTTGATCGGGTTGGGCGGGTCGCCCTGGAGCGGGGCCGCCGCGGTGCGCTCGTCCGGGTCCATGGACAGCCGGGCGGAGAACAGCGCCCGTGTGTAGGGGTGCGCCGGACGGCCGTAGATGGCCTCCACCGGCCCGACCTCCGCCACCTTGCCCAGATACATCACCAGCACGCGGTCGGAGATGTAGTGGACCACGTTCAGGTCGTGCGAGATGAAGATGTAGGTGAGGTCGAGCTGGCGCTTCAGCTCCACCAGCAGGTTGAGGACCTGCGCCTCCACCGACTTGTCGAGCGCCGACACCGCCTCGTCCAGGATGACGAGGCGCGGGCGCAGCGCCAGCGCGCGGGCGATGTTCACCCGCTGGCGCTGGCCGCCCGACAGCTCGTGCGGGTAGCGGCCCATGAAGGTGCCGGGGTCCAGCCCGACGCGGCCCAGCAGGTCGCCGGCCACCGCCGTCGCGTCGCGCCGCGACACGCCGTGCACCATCGGGGCGAAGGCCAGGCTGTCAGCGATGGTCAGGCGCGGGTTCAGCGAGGCGTAGCTGTCCTGGAAGACCATCTGCATGCGGCGGCGCAGCTCGCGCAAGCTGAGGCCGCTGCGGGTGCCGACCGTCTCGCCGTCGAAGACGATGTCGCCGCCGTCGGGTTCGATCAGGCGCATCAGCAGGCGCGCGGTGGTGGACTTGCCGCAGCCGGACTCGCCGACCACGCCCAGGGTTTCCCCCTTGGCGACGGAAAAGCTCACGCCGTCCACCGCGCGGGCCACCGGCTTCGGCCCGGTCAGGCCGCCGCGCACCGGGAAATGCTTGGTCAGGTTTCCCACCGACAGGAGCGGCTGTTGCGGCCCGCCGATGTCGGGAACGGGGTCGAGACGGTGCAGGGACGTCACAGCTTCACCTCCATGGCGGTGCGCAGCCCGTCGCTGGCGAGGTTGCAGCAGATCGAGGTCAGGAAGATCAGCGCGCCGGGCAGCACCGCCACCCAGGGCTGGACATAGATGGCTTGGCGCAGCGTGTTCAGCATCAGGCCCCATTCCGCCTGCGGCGGCTCCACCCCCAGCCCGAGGAAGCTGAGTCCGGAGGCCAGGATGATGCTGACGCTGATCAGGCTGGAGGCGTAGACGAAGATCGGCCCCAGCACGTTGGGCAGCAGATGCACACGGATGATGGTCAGGCTTCCCGCCCCCGACGCGCGGGCGGCGTCCACAAAGTCGAGGCCGCGCACCTGGGTCGTCACCGTCTCGGCGATGCGGGCCAGCGGCGGGATGAAGACGATGGTCAGCGCCACGATGGCGTTGGTCAGGCCGGAACCGAGCGCGCCGGAGATGGCGACGGCCAGCAGCACGGACGGGAAGGCGTAGAGCACGTCCATGGTGCGCATGATCGCCATGTTCAGCCGCCCGCCGAAGAAGCCGGCGACGATGCCCAGCAGCCCGCCGATGGCAAGCGCGTTCAGCACCGGTGTGATGCCCATGACCAGCGACATCCGCCCGCCGTAAAGCAGGCGCGAGAGCATGTCGCGGCCCAGCTCGTCCGTGCCCAGCGGGTGGTTCGGCGTGCCGATGGGCTTCAGCCGGCGGATCATGCTGGTCTTGTAGGGATCGGCGGGGGCCAGCAGGTCGGCGAAGACCGCGGACAGCACGA
The DNA here is from genome assembly GCF_030849505.1 of Azospirillum isscasi. GTDB lineage: Bacteria > Pseudomonadota > Alphaproteobacteria > Azospirillales > Azospirillaceae > Azospirillum > Azospirillum isscasi. The sequence continues at coordinate 94,750 of NZ_JAUJFI010000001.1, forward strand.
TCGCCAGCAGCAGCGCGAGGCAGGCCATGGTGACGGGATCGCGGCGCAGGCGCCGGCCCACCATGGTCCAGTAGCCGGGCGAGCGCGCCGCCTTCGGCTTGGCGGGAAAGGAAGGTTTGGCGGCCGTTGCTTCCAAGAGAATTCTCCGTCGGTCGGGCCGGGATCAGGAGCGGCGCATGCGCGGGTCGAGCGCCGCCTGCGCAATGTCCACCAGGAGGTTCAGCAGCACGAAGAAGAGGCCGAGCATCAGGATGGTGCCCTGAAGCAGCGGGATGTCGCGCTTGAAGATCGCCTCGTTCAGCAGGAAGCCGGTGCCGGGCCAGGAGAACACCGTTTCGATCAGGATCGAGCCGCCCAGCAGGTAGCCGAACTGGAGGCCGAGCACCGAGACCACCGTCGGCGCCACGTTGCGCACGACATGGCGCAGCACCGGGCCGCGGCCCAGCCCCTTGGCGCGCAGCGCCTGGACGAACTCCTGGTGCAGCACGTCGGCCACCGTGGCGCGGACGGAGCGGGCGACGATGCCCATGGGGATCACCGACATGGTGATGACCGGCAGCACCGCGTGGGCCAGATGCTCCCCGGTGAAGCCCCAGCCGGCGGCCCCGCCGGGGGCCATGCCCATGGCCGGCAGCAGGTTCAGCTCCACCGACAGGACGATGACCAGCACCATGCCCAGCCAGTAATGCGGCACGCTGACGCCGATCAGCGTCAGGATGGTGGCGAAGCGGTCCACGAGGCCGCCGCGGTGCCAGCCGGCCAGCGCCCCCAGCAGCGTGCCGCTGGTGAAGCCGACGAGCGCCGCGCCGATGGACAGCACCAGCGTGTTGGCCAGCGCGCGACCCAGATCCGCCGCGACGGGCCGCCCGGTCGCCACCGACTGGCCGAGGTCGCCGGTCAGCACATGGCCGAGATAGATCAGGTATTGGATCGGCAGGGGCTGGTCGAAGCCGTAGGCGCGGCGGAGCTGTTCCACCACCTCCGCCGGTGCGTCGGGGCCGACGACGGCGTTCAGCGGGTCGCCCGGCGCGATGTGCACCAGCCCGAACACCAGCAGCGTCACGCCGAGCGCGATCGGCACGATGTAGAGGATGCGGCGCAGGATGTACGTGAACATGGCGGGTCTCCGCGTTGCGGGGGTGCGCATTGCCCCCACCCCGGCCCTCCCCCGCTGACGCAGGGGAGGGTTAGGGAGAGGGCAAAACGCCGCCGGCGCCTTACTGCACCGTGACCGGCGACAGGTCGAGGAACCAGTTCTGCGCCTGGACGAAGCCCTTGACCTTCGGCGACAGGGCGCGCGGCGCCACGTCGTGGACGACCCAGACGAACAGGGCGTCGTCCACCATCTTCGCGTGGATCTGGCCCAGGATCTCGTCCTGCGCGGCCTTGTCGAAGGTGTTCTGGGCCTTGGCGGCCAGCGCGTCCATCGCCGGGTCGGCGTAGAAGCCCCAGTTCACGCCGTTCGGGGCGTGCAGGTCGCTCTTCACGAAGCGGACGAAGGCGTTGAACGGATCGACCGTGGCGTAGCTGAAGTTGATGATGGAGGCCCCGGCGTTCTGCTCCGCCTTGGCACCGGCGCGCCAGCGGTTGATGAGCGAGGTGATCTCCATGACCTCGAACTCAAGCTCGATGCCGATCTCCTTCAGGTTCTGCTGGATGAACTCGTTCATCGGCAGCGGCAGCATCTGGCCCGACCCGCTGGGGGAGATGATCGCCTTCGCCTTGACCGGCTTGCCTGGGCCGTAGCCGGCTTCGGCCATCAGCTTCTTGGCGGCGGCGAGGTCGTACTTGATGTCGAAGCTCGGCTTGCCGTACCACGCGCTGCCCGGCACCACATGGCCCTTGGCCGGAACGGCGTAGCCGCCGAGAAGCTCGGTCAGCCCCTCGCGGTCGATGGCGAGGTTGGCGGCCTTGCGGACGCGGACGTCGTTCCACGGGCTGTCCGGCAGGCGGCTGAGGTGGTACGGCCAGATGTGCGGGTAGGGGTTGGAGGAGATCTGCATCCCCGACGACTTCAGGCGCGGGATGGTGTCGGGCGGCGGCGCCTCGACCACGTCCACCTGACCGGACAGCAGGGCGGCGGTGCGGGTGTTGGCCTCCGGCATCGGGATCAGCACCAGCTTGTCCAGCTTCGGCACGCGGGCGGTGTCCCAATACGCCTTGTTCGCTGCCAGCTCGGCGCGTTCGCGCGGCACCAGCTTCTCCAGCTTGAACGGGCCGGTGCCTGAGGGCTGGGCGGCGAACTTCGCCCAATCCTTGCCCACCGCCTCATACTGGGCCGGGCTGGCCATCAGGATGAAGGAGAGCTGGTAGGGCAGGAAGCTGTCCGGCGTCTTGGTCGTGAACTCGATGGTCAGGTCGTCCACCACCTTGTAGGAGGCGATGGAGGCGGCGCGGAAGCCGACCAGCGACGCCTGCCGCGCGTCGAAATGCGGCGCGTCCTTGTTCAGCAGCTTGTCGAAGTTCCAGGCCACCGCCTTGGCGTCGAAGGCCGAGCCGTCGTGGAACTTGACGCCGGGGCGCAGCTTGAAGGTCCACTTGGTGGTGTCCTTCGGGTCGGCCTCCCAGCTCAGCGCGAGGCCCGGCTTGATGGCCGACGGCTTGTCCGCCGTGGACAGGTCCCAATTCACCAGACCGTCGTACATGGTGTAGCCGGCGAAGCGGAAACCTTCGAAGCCGTTGTCCGGCGAGCCGTGGGTCAGCGGGATGTCGGCGGCGGTCATGCCGATGCGCAGGGTGCCCTGCGCCTGGGCGGTGGCCGGGGCGAAGGCGGCGGCGGACAAGGCGATGGCGGCGGCGCCGGCCAGAACGAGGCGCCGTGAGAAGGTGAACGTCATGTCGAGCGTCTCCCTGAGGGGGCGATGGGCTGGGCGTCAGGAAATGGCGGAACCCGGTGCGGTGATGGTCGCGATGGCCTCCGCGGCCTTGGCCGCGGCGGCGAGGAGGAGCCGGTCCGACCCCGCCGCCCCAACGAGCGACAGGCCGACCGGCGCGCCGCCGATGCGGACGGCGGGAATGCTCACTTGCGGCACCCCGGCCAGACCCGCCGGGCAGGTCAGCCGCTGCGCGCGGAAACGGTAGGCTTCCAGCGTCTCCTGCGGGTCGTCGCGGAAGGGCGGCGGGGCCGGCACGGTGGGCAGGACGGCCAGGACACCGCCGGCCAGGGTGCCGCGCAGATGCGCCGTGACCGCCGTGCGGACGGCCTGGGCCGGAACCGTGGCGTGCTCCGGCAGGTCCAGCGCGGCCTGGAAGCGCGCGGCGAGGCCGGGGCCGAAGGCCGGGCGGGTGGTGCGCATCCAGTCGCCGTGGACGCGCTTCAGCTCGGCCATGGTCAGCAGGCGGGTGGCCTCGAAGGCGTCGGCCAGCGGCAGCGGCGCCAGCGCGCCGTCCCGCGCGATCAGGCCGAAGGCCGTCTCCAGAGCGGCGAGCAGCGGCACGAAGGCGTCCCGGATCTCCGGGTCGGCCTCCGCGAAGGCGTCCCCGGCGACGATCAGGCCGGTCACCGTTTCCGGCGTCCCCGCCGCGTCCGGCGGCAGGAGCACGTCGCCCAGCGCCGCCAGCGTCGCCGCGTCGCGGGCGAACCAGCCCACCGCGTCGAAGCTGGGGGCCAGGGGAACGATGCCCTCGCCGGAGATGACGCCATGGGTCGGGCGGATGCCGAACAGGCCGCAATGGCTGGCCGGGACGCGCACCGACCCACCCGTGTCGGTGCCCAGCGCCACATCCACCGCCCCGCCGGCCACCGCCGACGCCGAGCCGTTGGAGGAGCCGCCCGGCACGCGGTCGGGGGCGGCGCTGTTCAGCGGAGTCCCGTAATGGAAATTCCGCCCGTTCAGGCTGAAGGCCAGCTCGTCCGTGTGGACGATGCCGCGCACCGAGGCCCCGGCGCCGAGCAGAGCCTGCACCGCGGCGGCGTGGCGCGGCTCCGGCGCGTGGGTGCGCTTCCAGTCTGGGTTTCCGGCGCCGGTCACGCGCCCGGCGGTGGCGTAGAGATCCTTCACCGCAAAGGTCAGCCCGGCGAGCGGGCCGTCCGGGGCGCCGTCGATCCGCAGATCCGGTTCGATGAAGGCGTTGAGGGCATCGGTCATGGACTTCCCCTCGGGACAAAAGGCGGTGGGTGACGCGCTCCGGCGCTGTCTCCCGTGCCCTTACGAGACCAGCGGCAACGGGTCCGCGTCAACAGAAATCTGAAACGTCTGTTTCAGATTTTTCCTTGAAAGGACCGCCTGTTTCATTGGCGGCTTGCCTGTGAAATAAGCAGACGCCCCCCGAAGGGGTGCGGCGGAAGGAATGCGCCATGGTCCAGCACCCGCAAACCATGCACCCACACGGCGTCGATGCCCTGCGGCGGGACCAGCGGATTGAAATAATCATTCATTTCCCGCACCCGATCCCAATCGATCAGTACAAGGGAGGCGTCCGCCCCCTCTCTCAGCACCGGGTCGGGCAGGCGCAGGAAGCGGCAGGGCATGGTGGCCATGCGGTAGACGATCTCCTGCATGGGTATGCCCATTTCACGGGCAAGGCGCAGCGCCTTGGGAAAAGCGCCGATGGAGCGCGGGTGCGGTTTCTGCCCCGGTCCGGGCATCAGGCCGTCGGTGCAGATCGCCATGGTCGGGCGGCGGAAGAAGCGTTCCACCGTCAGGTCGTTGCCGTAATGGGTGATGATCCCGATCTCGGCCTCGTTGTCGGTGTAGAAATCGAACACGGCGTCGAAGGCGGCGCGCGACTCCAGATCGGCGGCTCCCCGTGCGCGGGCCACGTCGCCCAGACGCTTGCCCAGGAAGGCGTCGCCCACCCCCTCCTTCACCCCGGCGATCTGGATGCCCTCCAGCCCGCCGCAGAAATCGACGAAATTGTCCCAGCCGGTGGTGTCGCCGCGCATGCGCTGGAACAGCGCGCCGCGCACCGAACGGTCGCGCAGCCGCGCCACGAACTCCGCCCGCGTCCCGGCCCGGATCTCCGGCGGGAAGATGGCGTCCCCGGTCGTGGAGCCGGCGGTGTAGGGGTACATGTTCTCGATGGTCGGCACGCTGGACGCGGCGTCGGCCAGCATGCCCTCCAGCGCGCCGATCTTCTCGTAGTTGCGCCGCCCGGCGATTTTGGAATGCTCGTTGCCGTAGCCGCCGCCGCCGTCCACCGCGGCCTCCAGCACCTCGCGCAGCGATTCCAGGATCATGTCGCTTTCGGAGCGCAGATGCGGAAACAGCGCGCCCGGCTTCACCTCGTTGAAGGCGCGGACCAGCGCGGTGATCTCCCGCTGGTCGGAATAGACCGCCGGGTTGTAGACCAGCCCGGTGGACAGGCCGAGCGTCCAGGGCGCCTCCCGCCGCACCACCGCGGCCATGGCCTCGACCTCGGAATCGGTGGCGACGCGGGCGAGGTTGCTCATCACCACCCGGCGCACCGCGCTGTGCCCCAGATAGAGCCCCATGTCGGTGACCGAGCGCCCCTGGTGCCAGGCGAAGAACTCCGCGACGGAGGACCAGCACCACTCGCCGTCCACCGCGCCGTCCAGCGGCTTGAGCTGGGCGGCGTACTCGCTGCGCTGGGCCTCCGCCACCGGGGCGGGCGACAGGCCGTCCACGCCGCAGATGCGCTTGGTCACCCCGCCAAGCAGGGCCATCTCGCAGGACAGCGGCATCCCCTGCGCGCCGACCCGCGTGCCGCCCAACGCCCCGTGGTTGTGCATGTCCACGAAGCCGGGGGCCAGCGCCCTCCCCTCCGCCTCCAGCACATGGTCGGCGGTCTGGGCATCGGTCAGCGGGACGGCGCCCAGCCGGACGATGCGGTCGTCCTCGATCAGCACATCCCCGGCGAAGGGCTCGGTCAGCCCGTCGCCGTTGACGATCAGGGCGTCGCGGATCAGTTCGCGCATGCGGCGGCCCTCACCTCATCGGCGCTCCGCCCGACGATGGCGGCGTAGAGATCCGGATCGGTGTCGCCCTCGCTGCCGAACAGCAGGATGCGGGAATCCGGCCCCAACCCCAGTTCCTTCCCCGCCCCGGCGCCCAGCGCGCAGAGCAGGCCCGCCAGCCCGGCCACGGCGGACTCCCCCGCCACCAGCGGGCGGTCGCCGCCGGTGCCCGCCGCCAGCAGGCGCATGGCCTCGCGGGCCGCGTCGTCGGTGACGGTCTGGAAGGCGTCGGCCCCGGCCTCCAGGATCGTCCAGGCCAGCAGGGAGACCTCGCCGCAGGCCAGACCGGCCATGATGGTGCCCAGATCGCCCGTCACCGTGGCGGGGCGCCCGGCCCTGGCGCTCTCGTACAGGCAGGCGGCCTTGTCCGGCTCCACCACGATCAGGCGCGGGCGGTCCGGCCCCCAGCGCTCCCACAGATGGCCGCAGACGGCGGCGGCCAGCCCGCCGACACCCGCCTGGATGAAGACGTGGGTCGGGCGCTCCCCGGCGGGAAGCTGCTCCACCACCTCCTGCACCATGACGGTGTAGCCCTGCATCACGTCACGGGGCACGTCCATGTAGCCGTCGTAGGAGGTGTCGGAGACGACCAGCCAGCCGTTCGCCGCGGCGTCCGCCCCGGCCCGCCGCACCGCGTCGTCGTAATTGCCTTCGGTGCGCACCACCTCCGCCCCGAAGGCGGCGATGGCGTCGCGGCGCCCGTCGCTGACCGTGGCGTGGATGTAGATGACGCAGCCGCAGCCGAAGGTCTTCGCTCCCCAGGCGACGGAGCGCCCATGGTTGCCGTCGGTGGCGCAGGTGACGGTGATCGCCGACACCACGCTGCGGTGACGGCCCGCCAGCAGGTCCGCGGCGCTGGGTTCCGGCCCGCCGGTGCGCGCCGCCACCTCCGCCGCCAGCAGGCGGAACACCGCGTAGGCCCCGCCCAGCGCCTTGAAGCTGCCGAGCCCGAAGCGCCCGCCCTCGTCCTTGTACCACAGGCGCCCGACCCCCGCCGCCGCCGCCAGCCCCGGCAGGGCGGCCAGCGGGGTCGGGGCGTAGCCGGGCCACGCGGCGATGGCGCGCCGTGCGGTGGCGTGCGCCTCCAGGCTCAGCACCCGCCGCCGCTCCGCCCCGTAGGAGGCTTGGCGGTCGGCGCGCGGGTTGTGGTAAAGGGCGGTCGGGTGGAGCAGCGGTGATCCGGGCATCGGGAATTCTGCCTTGTTGGCCTGCGGTTCGCCGTTAAGGCAAACCCCCGCCGGCCCCGCCGTCAACAGAAATATGAACCATGCGTTTCTTGCGTATCAAAATTCGCAACGACTGTTTCATAGTGAGGATGCATGACCGGAACGGAGCCCATGGACGGAGCCACGCCCAGCATCGAGCGGCGCATCCTCGACCTGCATGACCAGTTCACCGCCAGCGAGAAGAAGCTCGCCAAGGTGGTTCTGGAATGCCAGGACAACCTCGCCGGCTATTCCGCGACGGAGTTGGCCGACCGGGCCGGCGTGTCCAAGGCGACCGCCGTCCGCTTCTTCCGCCGCCTCGGCTACGAGAGCTACAACGCGGCCCGCGTGCAGGCGCGCGACGGCGGTGACGGCGGCTCGCCGCTCAGCGATTTCCTGGAATCGGAGCCGGCCCGCGCCGCGGCGGGGAACATCGGGGCGCATCTCGGCCAGGATTTGCAGAACCTGACGCGGACGCTGGAGGGCATGCGCTCCGACACGCTGAACGAGGCGGTGACGGCGCTGGCCGAGGCGGAGCGGATCTGGGTGATCGGCTTCCGCAATTCCCGCACGCTGGCGGTGTACGCCCATGCCCTGCTGTCGCAACTGAAGCCGGACGTACGGCTGGCCCCCGGCGGCGCCCTGTCGCTGGCCGAGGAGATGGTGGACGTCGGCCCCCGCGACGTGGTGCTGGCCATCGGTTTCCGGCGGCGGTTGCAGGCCCTGCTGGACGCGCTGGCCATCGCGCGGGAGGGCGGAGCGCGCTCCATCCTGCTGACCGACCCGACCGCGGTGCGCAGCGCCGGCATGGCCGACATCGTTCTGCGCTGCTACACCCGCAGCGTGACGCTGTTCGATTCCTACGTCGCCCCGATGAGCCTGCTGAACCACCTGTTCAGCCGCGTGGTCACCACCATGGGCGATCCGGCGGTGGAGCGGATGGACCGCGTCGAGCGGATGCACGGGCGCCTGATGACCTTCGCCCTGCGCGACGAGGAGGAGTAAGGGTGGGGTGGGAGGCCCCCGAAAATCGGGGGGATTTCCATTGACGCCGGGCCATCCGCGCGCCACCGTAATTGGGGGGAACACGAACAAAGAACAGGCGGGAGAACGCGGCCATGGTGATGCTGACCGAACAGTTCGTCATCGACTATCTGCTGTTCGCCGCCGTCCTGCTCACCGTCACCTGCTCGCTGCTCGGCAGCCTGTTCCTCAGCGCGCTCAGCCGTCAGGCGGGCGCGTTGCCGCGCCTGCTGCTGTGGGGCGTCCCGGCGACGCTGCTCAGCACCGCCCTGTGGTCGCTGGCGATGCCGCCGGACCGGGCGCTGATCGTCGGAGCGGCGACCGCCGGGGCGACTCTCGCCGGGCAGCATCTCCTGCCCTTCGGGCCGGTCGGCGAGGCCGGCCGCTGGTCATGGGACGCGCTGCTGTTCCGCGGCCTGTCCTGGACCGGACGGACCGCCCTGATGCTGACCCCCGCCGTGTGGCTCGGCGGCATGCCGCCCTGGATTTTGTGGTTCGCCCTGGCTGGGGCCGTCAACGCGGCCATCTTCGCCCTGTGCCAGTTGCGCGGCACCGACCCGGCGCTTCGCCGGTCGGTGGAGCAGGGCGACGTTCTGTGGGGCGGTTCCCAGGGCGCCGTTCTGGGCGGCCTTCCGGCCTTTCTGATGCTGCTGTGAGGCCACGACCCCGCAATCGCCGCGGCGCACGCAGGACTCTTCCCAGTGCAGCAGGAGTATCCGCCGGACCTCCCCGATGGTGTGCGGATCGGCCTGGGTCGAATGGCCGGAACGGACGATGAACTCGGATTCCACCCCGGCGATGTGGGCGCTGCTGTATTCCACCACCCCGTCGTCGCCGGTTTCCACCGGCCCGTCGCCGCGCACCGCGATGATCGAATGCGCCTTGATGCCCGGAGCGATGGGGGTGCGCGACAGGTTGCGGACCAGCGGGCTGCCCGGCGTCATGGCGTGGACGCTGCCGAACCCCTGCTGGCGGCGCAACCCGGCGGTGACGCCCTCGGCCTTCCCGATTTCCGTGGTCGCCTTCAGGATGTCGATGGGCATCCGCACCAGGCTGGCGACGAAGTGGCTGATCCGGTTGCCGGCGACGTAGCTGCCGCCGTGCGGCGTGGCGATGAAGACCAGCCGCCTGACCGAGGGCACCGGCTTCACGAACAGGGCGCGGGTCAGCAGGCTGCGGGTGTTCGGATCGACGTCCAGCGCGGCGGGCGGCTTGCTGAAGGCCGCGTTCCAGAAGGCCGGGCCGGAATCGACCGCCGTCAGCTTGGTCAGCAGCCCGCCCTGGCTGTGCCCGATCACCACCATGTCGCGCAGCGCCGGCTCCCGCCCCGCCGGGTCCAGCCCGGCCACCGCCTGCTCCAGCGCCTCGCGCAGCAGCAGCGCGGAATAGACCACCGGGTTGCCGGTCTCGTAGCTGAAGAACCAGAATTGGAAATGGTCGCGGATCTGCGGGTCGCTGGCCAGGTCGTTCAGCATCTCCGCCCAGCGGACCGGGCTGGACGCCGTGCCATGGACGAAGACGACGGGAATGCGTCCGGGCCGGTAGGGCTCCAGCGCCACCAGCCGGGACGGCGAGCGGTCCAGCATGTTGCCGCGCAGGAATCCGCCGAATTCGAACTCCCACACCGGCAGGCCGCTCAGCATGTAGGCGAGCGAGGCGGTGGACTCCGTCTCCAGCGGGACCGGCTGCCGGTCGATCAGGACCGTCTCCGTGTCGGAGGACGGGTACAGTTCCAGCCGTGCGTGCACCGCGCCTGCGGCAAGCTGCGTGCGCGGGTCGGGAATCCGCAGCAGCGCCGTGACCGGCGTCTTGACGCGGGCGGCGACCTGGAAACCCCGGATTTCCGGCCCCGGCGAGGTGCCGGCGGCCAGCGGCGCGCCGATCCCCGGCTGGCGGTAACGGGCGTCCAGCCCCTGGATCTCCAGTTCGGCCACGGGAAAGAAACCGGTCAGCGTCCGCCCGCCCCAGGCCAGCTCCTGCGGGTCGAAGGCCACGTCGAGCTGCCCGAAGGGAAGGCGGTAGGTGGCCTCCCGCACGGCGATCTCCCCCTGCCCCCCTTCCGTGGACAGGCCGGAGGTCAGGCCGCGGTTGTAGAGGTCGGCGGCCAGACGGAAGCGCGGGTCGTACGGGCTGGGCGGCGGCCCCGCCGGTCCCGGAAACAGGAAGGCGTAGGCGTACAGGGCGGCGGCGAGGTAATGGGGGCGTCCGCCCAGGTCGCTCGCGTGGAGGAAGGACATCTCGGCCAGCGCGAACAGCTCGTCGGTCCCGCCCCGCCCGGCGGCGGCCCCAGCGGCGACCTTCGCGTGAAGCTCGGCGATGGCGAGGTCCGGCTGGGCCGTGAAGCGGTCCAGCAGGGACCAGCGGCGCAGCACGTTGCGCGACGGGTCGCTGAGCGCGTCGGCGGTCAGGACGTTCCGGGTCAGTTCCCGATGGACCGAGCCATGGTCCAGATGCTCCACCGTCACCGGCGCGGCGCAGCCCGCCGCCAGGAACGGGAGGAGCGCGAGCGCCAGCCATCGCCGCGTCGTCATGGCCTCCTCCCGATCGCCGCGCCCTACTGCTTCTGGCCCTGTTGCCCGGCCTGGACGCCGCGCTGGTAGGCCGACTGCTCCGACCTCTTGTGATAGTCGTAGACCAGCCCGCCGGCGAGGCCGGTGGCCGCACCGATGGCCGCACCCATCCCGGCGTTGCCGGCGATGGCGCCGATGATGGCACCGCCCGCGGCACCGCCGGTGGTGCCGGTCAGCGCGCGCTGCTGGGTCGGGGACATGTCGGAGCAGCCGGCCAGCGGAACGGCCAGCACAGCGGCCCAGAGAGGCAGGAAACGTGGGATCGGATGGCGGAACATGGCTCGTCTCACCCCAAAGGTTCATGGAATCGGATGCAAAGGGGCTGGCATCAGGCGCGGCACGGGTAGCGCTGCGCCAGATAGCGGAACATCCCCTCGACCGGCGGCGTCTCCATCTGGCTGGGATTCTTCTGCGCCCAGCCGATGAAACCGGCTATGGCCTCGTCGCGCGACGGCTGCGGGTTGGGCGGGCAGAACAGCGGGCGCTTGTTCTCCGCCGCGCTGACGATCTGGTGGTACTGGTAGGCGCCGACCGCGAAGCCGTGGCAGAAATGCAGCGCGGCGATGCCGGTGGTGGTGTTCGGCACCGCCTCGCACAGCCGGACCAGATCGCCGGTCGTGCGGACCTGGAACACCGTCTGAGAGGGACCGTCGGGCGGCGCCCCGGTCGTCTGGGCGAAGGCCGCCGTGACGGCCGCCGAGGCCAGACCGGCGGCCAGCAGGGCCGCGAACGGCGCGGCGAGACGCATCGTCATGTTCTGCTCCCGGAATGGTTCGGACGCGGCGAGGATCGAGCCGCAATCCCGCGCAATTGAGCGCCGGAATCCGCGCGTGCGGAAGGGAGATACGGTAACGAGCCACCGCCCGGCGGCGCGCCGAACGGGTACGAAACCGTTCCTTACCTCTGCATGTCCCCCACCATTGCCGAGAGTCCGGACCGGCAGATGGGAAATCGGGCCGGGAAATTGGGCCCGAGAATTGAATCGGCGGGATCGCGCGATGACTCACCTATTCCAGGACGGATTCCAGGGCGGCGCGCTGCGGCAGGACGGATCGCCGGATCGCTACGGCCCCCAGGACATGAGTTATGTCCGCAAGGCGATGGTGCTGTCGCTGATGCTGGGGCTGGTGGCGGGCTGCTTCGTGGTGCTGCGCCCCTTCCTTGCCGCGATCCTCTGGGCGGTGATCCTGACCTTCAGCACATGGCCGCTGCACCGGCGGCTGGAACGCGCGCTGGGCGGACGGACCACCCTGTCGGCGGGCCTGATGACGCTGGCGGTCATGGCCCTCCTGGTCGGGCCGCTGACCCTGCTGGGCGCGGAGATGTCGGAGCATGTGCTGCGCCTGTTCGAAGCCGTGCATTCGGCCATGGACAGCGGATTGCCGCCGCTTCCCGCCTGGCTCGCCGCCCTGCCCGGGGCGGGCGCGCCGCTTCAGGACGCCTGGACCACCTTGTCCGGCGGGGAGGCCAGCCTGCGCACGGTGCTGCGGCCCTATCTGGGGCTGATGCGCGACTGGGTGCTGGCGGCGGGCGGCAATCTGCTGTCCGGCACGTCGCTGATCGCGGTCAGCGTCTTCATCGCCTTCTTTCTGTACCGCGACGGGCAGGCGGGGGTGGAGCGGCTGGGCAACGTCATGGGCCGGATCGCCGGGCGGCGGGCCCGGCGGGCGCTGGACGTCGCGGGCGAGACCATCAACGGCGTGGTGCGCGGGGTGCTGGGCACGGCGCTGGTCCAGGCCATCGCGGCGGCGCTCGGTTACTGGATCGCCGGCCTTCCCGGCGCCTTCTTCCTGGGCTTCCTGACCTTCTTCCTGACGCTGGTGCCGATGGGGCCGGCGCTGATCTGGGTGCCGGCGGTGATCTGGCTGGCTGGCCGCGGGGAGACCGGCATGGCCCTGTTCGTCGCAGTGTGGGTCGGGCTGCTGGTCGGCACGATGGACAACACGCTGCGCCCCATCCTGATCGGGCGGAGCAGCGACCTGCCCTTCATCGTGATCTTCCTCGGCATCGTCGGCGGGCTGCTGGCCTTCGGGCTGATCGGGCTGTTCCTCGGCCCGACCCTGCTGGCGGTCGCCTACAGCCTCGTCCAGGAATGGAGCGGCGGAGGCGACGAAGAGGCGGCCTGATTTTGGGGGAATGATTTCGCCGTACTCATACGAAAATATGAAGACCGGATCTTGCGAAGGGAGAGGGACCGGGCCATCTGTGCGGGACTGGCTCCGGGCCCCTCTGGCGGTCCGCACGGTACGGACCGCGATGTCGGAGCCCTTCACCTGAGTGGACGGAACCGCCGTCCCCATCTGGAGGGTCCGTATGACCGACACGTCCTTTTCCTCTTTCCGGTACGCTTCCGCTTATGGCGATACGGCGCATGGCGCCGCGCGCCAGCGGCTGGAATGGCTGACGCGGCTGATGGACAGCGCGGTCCGCGTTCCGGGCACGAACATCACCTTCGGCGCCGACGCGGTGCTGGGCCTGGTGCCCGGCGTCGGCAACCTCGCCACCACGGCGGTGTCCGGCTATCTGATCCGCGAAGCCTGGAGGCTGGGCGTGCCGCGCGGCAAGCTGATGCGCATGGTCGGCAACGTGGCGATGGACAGCCTGATCAGCGCCGTGCCGGTTCTGGGCAACGTCGCCGACGTGTTCTGGAAGGCCAACCGCAAGAACATGGCGATCCTGGCCGAGCATCTGGACCGCCATCCTCCCCACGGCGGCCACCCTTATGGCCACCGGACCCACCGCCGCCGTTCGGCGCCCTACACCATCGATGGCGAGTGGCGCCGGACGCGGTGACGGCGGGGGTTACTCCCCGCCGAACGTGGCGCGGTGGCTTTCCAGCATCAGTTCGTCCAGCCGGCGCCCGGCGGTGAAGCCCGCCAGCCCCGGCGGGACGGGCATGTCCGCGGGAAGATGCGGGCAGGGCTCCGCCGCGCCGATCACCTGGACCACCGGATAGCGGGCGGCGTAGATGGGCAGGGGCCGGTCCTCCTCGTCATCGGACAGGCCCTTGCTGCGCACCTTGCCGCTCGCCTCCTCGATCTCCATCCCGACGACCATGGTCGCCTTGATCTCCTGCGCCGTGCTGGCCCGCAATTCGGCGCTGCGCCCCGGATAGAAGCGGTCGATCATGGCGTCCAACGCGCGGGCCTTCGCCTCCGGCTCCTCCACGATGCGCGCCGTGCCGAAGCACATGGCGGACCGGTAATCGGTCGAATGGTTGAAGCCGGTGCGGGCCAGCACAAGGCTGTCCAGGTGCGTCACGGTCAGGCAGACCGGCAGGCCGTCGCGCTGCGTGCGCAGCATCCGGCTGGCCGAGGAGCCGTGCCAGTAGAGATGGTCGCCCTCCCGCCAGAAGGCCGTGGGGGTGCAGTAGGGTTGACCGTCGATGACGTAGGCGATGTGCGCGATCATCGCCGCGTCGAGGATGGCGTGGACGGAGGCGCGGTCGTAGCGCCCCCGCTCGTGCAGGCGCTTCACCCGGTTGCGGTCGGTGACGGGGTAGCTGTCGGACGGAACGGCCTCGGACATCGCGGAACTCATTTCGAAGAGGTGGACAACGGCGCCATTAGAGCCTAGCCATTGGTCCGGCGTGAGAGCCAATTCCGACCACAGAGACCGGACCAATCCCGATGGCCGCCGACCTGTCCGACCTTATGCTCCTGCCCATCGACCGGACCGGGACGGAGCCGCTGCTGCGGCAGGTCTACCGGGAGCTGCGCCGCGCCATTCTGTCGGGGGCGCTGCCGCCCGGCGGGAAGCTGCCGCCGACGCGCGCTCTGGCCGAACGGCTCGGCGTCGCGCGCAACACGGTGGTCGCCGCCTATGAACAGCTTCTGGCCGAAGGCTTCATCGAGGGACGTGTCGGGGCGGGCAGCTTCGTGTCCCGCGACCTGCCGGACGGGCTGGAGGTCCCTCCCCCGGAGCCGCCCCGCCACGAAAGGACGACGGCGGCGCCGACCGACCCGTTCGGCACCGCCCCCTTCAGCACCGGGCGCTGCGCGCTGGACGAGCGCAGCCTCCAGATCTGGCGCAGCCTGACCCTGCGGCGGTTGCAGCGGCCCGACCCGGAGATGCTGGGCTATGGCGAGCCCGGCGGGCCGGCGGCGCTGCGCCACGCCATCGCCCGCTATCTCCAGACGGCGCGGGCCGTGCGCTGCGAGCCGGAGCAGGTGGTGATCACCGCGGGCGCCCAACAGGCCATCGACCTCGTGCTGCGGGTGCTGCTGCGGCCCGGCGACCCGGTGTGGCTGGAGGACCCCTGCTACCCCGCGGTGCGCGCGGCGCTGGAGGCGGCGCAGGCCCGCGTCGTGCCGGTGCCGGTCGACGGGCAGGGGATGGAGGTGGCGGCGGGCGTCGCCGCCTCGCCGGACGCGCGGCTGGCCTATGTCACCCCCTCCTCCCACTATCCGCTGGGCGTCGTGCTGTCCATGGCGCGGCGGATGGAGCTTCTGGCCTGGGCGCGGCGGGCCGGGGCCTGGGTGCTGGAGGACGATTACGACAGCGAGTTCCGCTACGCGGGCCGTCCGCTGGCCTCTCTTCAGGGAATCGACGGCGGCGGGCGGGTGATCTATGTCGGCACCTTCAGCAAGGTGCTGTTCCCCGGTCTGCGGCTGGGCTACGCCGTGCTTCCGCCGGAGCTTGTGGGGCCGGTGCTGACCATGCGCCGCCTGACCGACTGGCACCCGGCGACGCTGTACACCGGCGTGGTGACCGATTTCCTGGAGGAAGGCCATTTCGGCCCGCACCTGCGCCGTATGCGCCGCCGCTACATGGCCGCGCGGGACGCGCTGGCCGAGGCCATCGGCGCCCATCTGTCGCCCTGGATGGAGGCGGAGGTGCCGGAGCAGGGCATGAAGCTGATCGCCCGGCTTCGCCCCGGCCTGTCGGACCTCGACGTGGCGGCAGCGGCGGCCCGGCGTGGGATCGCCGCCCGCCCGGTCAGCCCGATGCACATCGCCGCCCCGCCCCTGCAAGGGCTGATGCTGGGCTTCACCGGCCACGAACCGGGCGCCCTGCGCCACGCCGCCCGCGAATTGGCGGCGGCGTTGGCGGCCGCAAAATTAGACGTCTAATTCTTTTTCCCGAGATGACCGCATCGTGGTCGTAATAGCCCCTCCAGGGAGCGGGGAAAAGGGGTTACCGATAAAAAGCGCACCCCCTCCATTGCGCACTCCCCCGCCGCACCCCTTGGCTTTCCCCGGTGGCGGCGCCGTTCCAGCCGGACGGGTTACCCCCGATCACCCATTCCCGGCCCGGCCCTCTCCGGTCTTTGGGCGCCCCCTACCCCGGATACCCCCGGCAAGACAGGCCCAACCTTGCGACGATCAAGCTGCGCGCCTGTTGAAGACGCGCTGCTCTTCAGCCTTTTCCGGCGGCCATCCGATTCAAAGACGGAGATTTTTCTTACAATGTGCGGCATCAGCGGGGAAATCCGCTTCGATTCACGCCCGGCCTCCGCGTCCGCGGTCGGCTCGATGACCGAGGCCCTGGCGTTGCGCGGCCCCGATGGGCAAGGCGTCTTCGCCCATGGCCGGCTGGCCTTCGGCCACCGGCGGCTGAGCATCATCGACCTGTCCGAAGCGGCGCAGCAGCCGATGGTCGATCCAGAGCTCGGCCTCGGCATCGTCTTCAACGGCTGCATCTACAATTATCCGGAGCTGCGGGCGGCGCTGGAGGCCAAGGGCTACCGCTTCTTCTCGCACGGCGACACCGAAGTCCTGCTGAAAGCCTATCACGCCTGGGGCCGCCGCTTCGTCGAGCGGCTCTACGGCATGTTCGCCTTCGCCATCTGGGAACGCGACAGCGGGCGCATCACGCTGGGCCGCGACCGGCTTGGCATCAAGCCGCTCTACCTGTCGGAGACGGCAGGGCGGCTGCGTTTTGCCTCCACCCTGCCCGCCTTGCTGGCCGGCGGCGACCTCGACACCGGCATCGACCCGGTGGCGCTCTACCAGTACATGAGCTTCCACGCCGTCGTCCCGGCGCCGCGGACCATCCTGAAGGGCGTGCGCAAGCTGCCGCCGGCCACGCTGCTGACGCTGGAGCCGGACGGGCGCCGCAGCGAGGAGACCTATTGGGAGCCGGTCTTCGGCCCGCAGCCCGGCGACGACCGGATGTCGGAGCGCGACTGGCAGGACGCCGTGCTGTCCACCCTGCGCAAGGCGGTGGAGCGGCGGCTGGTCGCCGACGTGCCGGTCGGCGTGCTGTTGTCGGGCGGGCTGGACAGCTCCGTCATCGTCGCCCTGTTGGCCGAGGCCGGGCAGACCGGCCTTCAGACCTTCTCCATCGGCTTCGAGACCGTCGGGCAGGAGGCGGGCGACGAGTTCCAGTATTCCGACCTGATCGCCGAGCGCTTCCGCACCGACCACCACAAGCTGTTCATCGACAGCGGGCGCGCCCTGCCCGCCCTTCAGGACTGCGTGCGGGCGATGTCGGAACCGATGGTCAGCCACGACGCCATCGGCTTCTTCCTGCTGTCGCAGGAGGTCTCCAGGCATGTGAAGGTGGTGCAGAGCGGCCAGGGCGCCGACGAGATCTTCGCCGGCTACCACTGGTACCCGCCGATGATGGAGGCGGCGGACCCGCTGTCCGCCTACGCCCGCGTCTTCTTCGACCGCAACCGCGACGAGATGGCCGAGGCGCTGAACCCGCAATATCTGGCTGATGAGGACGCGGCCAGCGCCTTCGTCGCCGCCCATTTCGCCCGGCCCGGTGCCGACCGCCCGGTGGACAAGGCGCTGCGGATCGACACCACGGTCATGCTGGTGGACGACCCGGTGAAGCGGGTGGACAACATGACCATGGCCTGGGGCCTGGAAGGGCGTGTTCCCTTCCTCGATCACGATCTGGTCGAACTCGCCGCCCGCGTCCCGCCGGAGTTGAAGCTGCGCGGCGGCGGCAAACACGTCCTGAAGGAGGCCGCGCGGCAGGTCGTCCCCGCCGCCGTGATCGACCGGCCCAAGGGCTATTTCCCGGTGCCGGCGCTGAAATACCTGCGCGGCCCCTATCTGGAGCTGGTCCGCGACGTGCTGAAGCAGCCCGCCGCGCGGGAGCGCGCGCTGTTCCAACCGGCCTATCTGGACCGCCTGTTCCACGATCCGGAGTCCCATATCACGCCGCTTCGCGGGTCGAAGCTCTGGCAGGCCGCCCTGCTGGAATTCTGGCTGCAAACCCACGGGATCTGAACACCGCAAGATGACGATGATACAGAACCGCAACGAGACGTCCTTCCGCATCGAACGCGCCCTGGTGTCCGCCTTGATGGACGAGGCCGCGCCGCGCCCGAGCCGCCGGACGGGGGCGGGAACCGGGCCGACGCCGCGCGCCGTGGTGAATTGCGGCTGGGGCCGCCTGCTGTTCGCCCACACCTTCCCCGACGTTGGCGAACTGATCGCGGCGATGCGGCAGGAAGGGCCGGGACGGCGCGACATCGCGCTGTATCTGGAGGACCCGCATGTGGCGCTGGCCCAGGCGCCGACCGAGCTGTTCCTCGACCCCTCCCACACCTACCGCCTGCGGCTGGCCGGGTTCCGACCGGGCATCGAGACGCGCGGCTTCACCATCGAGAAGCCGCGCCGCCGCCAGGACGCCGACGCCGTGAACCGCATCTACGGCGCCCGCGGCATGGTCACCATGGACCCGGAATTCTGGTGGGCGGAGCGCGACAGCCGCGTGCTGACCCACCTGATCGCCACCGATCCGGTCAGCGGGGCGGTCATCGGCTCGGTCACCGGGGTGGACCACGCCCGCGCCTTCAAGGACCCGCAGAACGGTTCCTCCCTCTGGTGTCTGGCGGTCGACCCGCAAGCCGCCTATCCCGGCATCGGCGAGGCGCTGGTCCGCGCGCTGGCGGAGCATTTCCGGGAGCGCGGGCGCAGCTTCATGGATCTGTCGGTCCTGCACGACAACGCCAACGCCATCGCGCTTTATGAAAAGCTGGGCTTCCGGCGGGTGCCGGTCTTCGCGCTGAAGACCAAGAACCCGATCAACGAGAAGCTGTTCGCCGGTCCGGCGGTGGAGGCCAGCCTCAACCCCTACGCCATGATCATCATCAACGAGGCCCGGCGCCGCGGCATCGGGGTGGAGGTGGTGGACGCGGACTCCAACCTGTTCCGCCTCAGCTTGGGCGGGCGCAGCATCCTGTGCCGCGAAAGCCTCAGCGAACTGACCTCGGCGGTGGCGCTGTTCCGCTGCGACGACAAGGCGGTGACCCGGCGCACGCTGCTGCGGGCGGGGCTGTCCGTCCCGGACCAGATGACCGCCGGCGGCATGGACGACAACGCCGCCTTCCTGGAACGCCACGGCAGCGTCGTGGTCAAGCCCGCCCGCGGCGAGCAGGGCCAGGGCATCACCGTGGACGTGCGCGACGCGGAAACCCTGTCCTGGGCCATCGGCAAGGCCCGGACGGTCTGCGACACGGTGCTGCTGGAGCGGTTCGTTCAGGGCCAGGACGTGCGCATCCTGGTCATCGATCACCGCGTGGTCGCCGCCGCGGTCCGCCGTCCGGCGGAGATCGTCGGCACCGGCGACCGCAAGATCGCCCAGCTCATCGAGGCGCAGAGCCGCCGCCGCGCCGCCGCCACCGGCGGGGAAAGCCGCATCCCGATGGACGATGAAACGGAACGCTGCGTGCGCGACGCCGGTTTCTCCATGGACTCGGTCCTTCCGGAGGGGCAGGCGCTGGCCGTGCGCAAGACGGCCAACCTGCATACGGGCGGCACGCTGCACGACATCACCGACCGCCTGCACCACCGCGTGGTGGAAGCGGCGGTGGAGGCGGCGCGCGCCCTCGACATTCCGGTGGTCGGGCTGGATCTCCTGATCCCCGACCTGCTGGGGTCCGACTACGCGATCATCGAGGCGAACGAGCGGCCCGGCCTTGCCAACCACGAACCGCAGCCCACCGCCGAACGCTTCCTCGATCTTCTTTTCCCCTATTCCGCGCCCTATTCGGCGCCCTATTCGGCGAACGATCCGCGGGCGTGATGCGTGCAGGAGGTGGCATGGAGCAGGCAGCCTTGACGCGGACCGGGATCGTCTGCCCGGTCATCGACATGGAGTATCTGACCGGCCTTCTCCGCCGCCTGCTGGAGATCCCGAGCCCGACCGGATACACCGACCAGATCGTGCATTTCTGCGGCGACGAACTGCACCGTCTGGGCATTCCCTTCGAGCTGACCCGGCGCGGCGCCATCCGCGCCGATCTGGCGGGGCGGCAATACAGTCCCGACCGCGCCGTGGTCGCCCATCTCGACACGCTGGGCGCCCAGGTGAAAATGCTGAAGCCGAACGGGCGGCTGGAGGTCGTGCCCATCGGCACATGGTCGGCGCGCTTCGCGGAAGGGGCGCGCTGCACCGTCTTCACCGACAAGGGCAGCTACCGCGGCACCATCCTGCCGCTGAAGGCGTCCGGCCACACCTTCAACGAGGAGATCGACAGCCAGCCGGTGGCCTGGACCAACCTGGAGATCCGGGTGGACGCCCGCTGCGAGACGCTGGAGGAGCTGTGCGGCCACGGCTTCAACATCGGCGACTTCGTGGCCATCGACCCGCAGCCGGAGTTCGACGCCGGCGGCTTCATCAATTCCCGCCACCTCGACGACAAGGCCGGCGTGGCGGTGATCTTCGCCGCGGCCAAGGCCATCCTCGACGCCAAGCTGCCGCTGCCGGTGGACTGCCACCTGCTGCTGACCATCTCGGAGGAGGTCGGGTCCGGCGCCTCGTCGGTGCTGCACAAGGACGTGGCGGAGATGGTGACCATCGACAACGGCACCACCGCCATGGGCCAGAACAGCCGCGAGTTCGGCGTGACCGTCGCCATGGCCGACAGCACCGGCCCCTTCGATTATCACCTGACGCACAAGCTGCTGTCGCTGTGCCGGGACCATGACATCGAGCACCAGCGGGATGTCTTCCGCTATTACCGCTGCGACAGCGCCGCCGCCATCGAGGCCGGCAACGACATCCGCACGGCCCTGGTCTGCTTCGGCATCGACAGCTCCCACGGCTACGAGCGCATCCACGCGGACTCGCTGCGCTCGCTGGCCGAACTGATCGCCCTCTACATGCAGAGCGACGTCGCGATTCCGCGCGACCGTGTCGGCATGGGACCGATGGGCGCCTTCCCCTGGCAGCCCACCGCCCCCGCGGCGGTTCCGGAGGAATAGCCGGCGGACCGTGCCTCAGCCCCGCGGCAGGTAGCCGAGCTGGTGCGAGATCGCGTCCGCCGTCTCCACCACCTTGGCCCGCAGATGGTCGAGCGTGGCGGGCTGGTCCATCACGGCGCTGGGGCCGGACAGGTTGATGGCGGCGATGACCTCCCCGCGGTGGTCGCGGATCGCCGCGGCGATGGCGACGATCCCCGACACGAAGGAGGAGCGGTTCATCGTCCAGCCGCGCTTGCGGTCCTCCGCCACCTCCTGGATCAGCGAGGTCAGCGTGACCGCGGTGGTGTCGCTGTAGCGGTCCAGCCGCACGCCGGTGTAGAGCTGCGCGATCGCCTCGTCGCCGAGCCCGCTCAGCAGCATCCGGCCCATCGCGGTGGCGTGGGCCGGCAGGCGGTAGCCGACCGCGATGTTGCTGGACAGCGTCATGTGCGAGTGGGCGCGGTAGACGTAGACGATTTCCGTCCCGTCGCGCACCGCCATGTGGGCCGAGATCTGCGTGCTGTCGCGCAGCCCGTCGATGTAGGGGATCGCCACCTCGATCCCGTCCAGCCCCGACAGGTAATGGTAGCCGAGCTGCATCGACCGCGGCGCCAGCCGGTAGGACTTGCCGTCCCCCGCCCGCCCGATGTAGCCGAGATGCTCCAGCGTGAAGACCAGCCGGTAGGCCGAGGCCCGCCCGATCCCCAGCGCCTTGGCGATGTCGGTCAGGGACAGCGTCCGGCGCTGCGGCGTGAACAGCTCCAGGATGGCCAGCCCGCGTTGCAGCGCCGGGGCGATGTAGGTGTTCGGATCGGTCTCGCTCATGTGTCCCGGCGCAACCCCTCGATGGCGCGCCGGTAGGCGGCCCGGATGGCGTCCTCCCGGACGTGGCGGCCCTCGCGCACCACGGTCCGCCCCGCGGCGACCACGTCGCGCACGGCGTGCCCGTCGCTTGCGAAGACATACGCGTCGAGGAGGCTGTCGTCGGCGCGAGAAAGCAGTTTCGGGTTGTCGGCGTCAAGCACCACGAGATCGGCGGGCTGGCCCACCCGGATGCCGCCGCCCGCCACCGGCTGTCCCAGCGCCTGCGCGCCGCCGGACAGCGCAGCCCGGTACAGGCCGCCGCCGATGGACGGGCCGTCCCCGGCGCGCAGCACGTTGCGCCGCCGCTGCACCAGCCGCTGGCCGTATTCCAGAATGCGCAGCTCCTCCGCCGCCGACACGCTGATGTGGCTGTCCGATCCGACGCCGAACCGCCCGCCCTGCGCCAGGAAGGGAATGGCGGGGAACAGCCCGTCGCCCAGGTTGGCCTCCGTCGTCGGGCAGAGGCCGGCGACGGCTCCGCTCGCCGCCAGCCCGTCCACCTCCGCCGGGGTCAGGTGCGTGGCGTGGACGAGGCACCAGCGCGGCCCCACCGGGGCGTTCTCCAGCAGCCATTCCACCGGGCGCCTGCCGCTCCAGGCGACGCAGTCGTCCACCTCCGCCGTCTGCTCGGCGATGTGGATGTGGATGGGCGCGCCGGGGTCGAGCGCGTCGAGACCGGCCAGCGCATCGCGCATCTCCTCCAGCGTCACCGCGCGCAGGGAATGCAGGGCGAGCCCGACGCGGCGGCCCGCCCGCTCCGCGCCCATCGCCCCTTGCATGGTCGAGACGATGGACAGCAGCCCGTCCACGTCGTTGATGAAGCGCTTCTGCCCGTCGGACGGCGGTTTTCCGCCGAAACCGCTGTGGGCGTAGAGCACCGGCAGATGGGTCAGCCCGATCCCCGCCGTGTCGGCGGCGGCGAGGATGCGGCGCGACATCTCCGCCCGGTCGGCGTAGGGCCGCCCGTCCGCGTCGTGGTGGAGGTAGTGGAACTCCGCCACCGCCGTGTAGCCCTGCTTCGCCATCTCCATGTAGAGCAGCGCCGCGACGGCCTCCGCCGCCTCGGGCGTCATGCGGCGGACGAAGCCGTACATGGCCTCGCGCCACGTCCAGAAGCTGTCCTCCGCGGGGCCGGCGTGCTCCGCCAGCCCGGCCATGGCGCGCTGGAAGGCGTGGCTGTGCAGGTTCGGCATGCCGGGGATCACCGGCCCGGCGGCCTGCGGCAGACCGTTCGCCGCCGCGTCCCGCTCCACCGCGGTCAGCGTCCCCCGCGCGTCGAAGCGCAGCGCCACGTTCGAGGCCCAGCCCTCGGGCAGCAGCGCCCGCCCGCAAAAAAGCCCGCTCATGCCGTCCATCGCCGCCTCCGTCACGCCCGGTCCTCCGCCCAATCCAACATAGCTTCGACGAACCGCCGCAGATGCGGGCGGACCCGCGCGGCGCGCTCCCCGGCAAAGGCGAAGGGCGCATCCTCGTTCATGTAGGTCACCTGCGCCATCTCAAGCTGCACGGCGTGCCAGTTCTCATCCGGGCGCCCGAAATGGCGGGTGATGTGGCCGCCCTTGAAGCGCCCGTCGCGCACATGGGTGAAGCCGTCCGCTCCGGCGGCGTCGCAGACGGCCTTCAACCGGTCGCTCAGGGCGGGGTCGAGGCTGCGCCCCTCGTTGGTGCCGATGTTCAGGTCGGGCAGCCGCCCGTCGAACAGCCGCGGCACGGCGGAGCGGATGGAATGGGCGTCGAACAGGACCGCGCGCCCGAACCGGTCGCGCAGCCGGGTCATCTCCGCCGTGATGGCGTCGTGATAGGGCGTCCAGTAGCGGGCGATCCGCTCCGCCACCTCCGCCGAGTCGGGCTCGGCGCCCGGCTGGTACAGCGGCGTCCCGTCGAACAGGGTGGTGGGGCACAGGCCGGTGGTGGCACCGCTGTAAAGCGGCGTGTCGTTGCTGGGGCGGTTCAGATCGACGACGTAGCGCGAAAAGCGCGCCTGGATCACCCCGACGCCAAGCTCCTCCAGGAAATCGTAGAGCCGCGGCAGGTGCCAGTCCGTGTCGGGCAGTCCCTGCGCCGCCGGCACCAGCCGGCCGACGAATCCGTCCGGCAGCGCGGTGCCGGCGTGGGGCAGGCTGACCAGCACCGGACGGCGCGCGGCGCGGAACCCGAAGACCTCCATACCCTCTCTCCCCTGCGACATCTGTTTTGTCTGCAAAACTTTCAGCATCCCTGTTGTCGCCCCACCGGCACCCCGCCGCGAGCGCGGTGTGGAACCGCAACGCCGGCGTTGCCATAAGGCGTCCGTCATGCTCCAGTATGACAAACGGCGTTGACGCAGCTGTTTTCCCTGGGCAACATATGTTTTATAGGCAAAACACGGCGCTGCCAAGCCGGTCGCTGCGCAGGGGCTCCTCCCGGCCTTCGGACATGGCAACGCGGGCGCAACGAACAGGGAAAAGCTGATCCATGAAGCCCATTGGGAAGTCCATCGGTAAGTTTCTCGCCGCCGCCACCTTCGCCGCCGCCGCGGTCGTCACCGTGGTCGGCGCCGGCTCCGTCCCGGCGCGCGCCCAGGACGCGGTGATCGCCTCCATCAAGCAGAACGGCACCTTCCGCGTCGGCGTGGACGCCACCTTCGCGCCCTTCGAATTCTCGCAGGACGGCAAGAAGACCGGCTTCGACATCGAGCTGGTCGAGGCCATCGCCAAGGAGCTGGGCGCCACCAAGGGCGTCGAGTGGGTGGACATCGACTTCAAGGGCCTGATCCCCGGCCTGCTCGCCAACCGCTTCGACATGATCGCCTCGGCCATGTACATCACCGAGGAGCGCCGCAAGGTCGTCGGCTTCTCCGACACCTACTATCCGGGCGGCCTCGTCATCATGGTCAAGGCGAACAACACCGCCGTGAAGGGTCCGTCCGACCTCGAAGGCAAGACCGCCGCCGTGCAGATCGGCACCAAGTCGGTCGCCCACCTGAAGGAGCACTTCCCCAAGACGAAGATTGTCGAGGTGGAGACCAACGCCGAGATGTTCGGGCAGGTCGAGACGGGCCGCACCGACGTTGCGGTGACCGGCAAGCCCGCCGCCAAGCTCTACGCCCAGACCCACCCGACCGTGAAGGTGCTGGACGAGCAGCTCACCACCGAAGACTACGGCTTCGCCATGCGCAAGGAAAACACCGAGCTGGTGACCAAGGTGAACGCCGCCATCGCCAAGCTGAAGGCCGACGGCACCTATCAGAAGCTCGTGGACAAGTGGTTCGAAGCCAAGAAGTGATTGTTATTTTTGTGAACGGAGGACCCCTCCCGTGACGCTCGACTTCGCCCCCGTCTGGGGAGGGTTGCCGGAGCTTCTGAAAGGCACCGTGGTCACCATCGAGGTGACCGCGGCGGCCTTCCTGCTCAGCGCCGTGCTTGGGCTGCTTGTCGGCATCATCCGCCTCAACCCGGCGCGGCGCGTGCTGTACGGCATCGCGTCGGCCTATGTCGCCTTCATCCGCGGCACGCCGCTGCTGGTGCAGCTGTTCCTGCTGTTCTTCGGCCTGCCGCAGTTCGGCATCCTGCTGCCGGCGTGGCTGTGCGGCGTGATCGGGCTCGGCATCTACAGCGGCTCCTACGTGTCGGAGGTGGTGCGCGGCGCGATCCAATCCATCGACCGCGGCCAGATGGAGGCAGCCCGCTCGCTCGGCATGTCCTACCGCGAGGCGATGTGGGAGGTGGTTCTGCCGCAGGCGTTCCGCCGCATGCTGCCGCCGCTGGGCAACGAGACCATCGCGCTGATCAAGAATTCGGCGCTGGTGTCTCTGCTGACCATCGACGACGTGATGCGCGAGGGCCAGCGCATCATCTCCACCAGCTTCCGCGCGCTGGAGGTCTACATCGCAGTGGCGCTGATCTATTTCATCCTGACCAACGCGGCCACCTGGATTCTGCGCCAGCTTGAAAAGCGCATGACCGTGGAAAGAGGGTAAGCCGGTGATCGAGATCCGCAACGTCTACAAGAGCTTCGGCAGCACCGAGGTGCTGAAGGACGTCAGCCTGACCGTCCCGCCGTCGCGCACCACCGTGGTCATCGGCCCGTCCGGTTCGGGCAAGAGCACGCTGCTGCGCTGCTGCAACTGCCTGGAGATCGCCGACCGCGGCGAGATCCGCATCAACCACCGCACCATCATCGCCGACGGCAAGCCCCTCCCCGACAAGGAGCTGAACGCGCTGCGCGCCGAGACCGGCATGGTGTTCCAGTCCTTCAACCTGTTCCCGCACATGACCACGGTGGAGAACGTCATGCGCGCCCCCGTGGTGGTGCGCCGCATGGCCAAGGCCGAGGCGCGGGAACTGGCCATGGAGCTGCTGCGCAAGGTGGGGCTGGGCGACAAGGCCGACGTCTATCCGTCCACCCTGTCGGGCGGGCAGAAGCAGCGCGCCGCCATCGCCCGCGCGCTCGCCATGAAGCCGAAGGTGATGCTGTTCGACGAGCCGACCTCCGCGCTCGACCCCGAACTGGTGGGCGAGGTGCTCCAGGTCATGAAGACGCTGGCCGAGGAAGGCATGACCATGATGGTGGTAACCCACGAGATGGGCTTCGCCCGCGAGGTCGCCGACACGGTGGTCGTGATGGCCGACGGACGCATCGTGGAATCCGGCCCGCCGGAGCAGATCTTCACCAACCCGACGCAGGAGCGCACCCGCGGCTTCCTGCGCGCCCTGGTGGACGGCCATCTGGCCGGCGCCCGCCCGCAGCCGCCGGCGGACGATCCGCTGGAGGCCCTGCCCGGCAACCACTGACCTTCCCGCGATCTTGCCCCACACCCATCGGGCGCCCGCCTCGCCGCTCACGGTTCTGGCCGCGCTGATCGTCGGCGTCTGCGTCATCCAGGTCGCCAACGGCATCCTGCAAATCCTGCTGCCGCTCCGCCTCGCCGAGGCGGCGGCCCCGCCGCTGGTCGTCGGGGCGGTGGCGTCGGCCTATTCGGTCGGCTTCGTGCTGGGCTGCTGGGCGGCGCCCTGGATGATCCGGCGGGTGGGCGGGGTGTGGTCCTTCGCCGCCTTCGGGCTGCTCGCCGCCGCCGCCACGCTGCTGCTGAACCTGCTGCCCGACGCGCGGGCCTGGGTGGCCCTGCGGGTGCTGATGGGGGTGTCCTACGTCGGGATGCTGACGGTGGCGGAAAGCGGGCTGGCCACCCTGTCCCCGCCGGGATCGCGGGGCAGCGTCTTCTCCCTCTACATGATCGCCTGCAAGGTGGCGGTGATCGGCGGGCAGATGCTGCTCGCCAACCCGGACCTGTCGGCCCTGTGGCTGACCGTTCTGGCGGCGGGCTGCTACGGCCTGTCGCTGGTGCCGGTGGCGGTGATCCGCCCGCCGGCCAGCGCCGCTCCGAAGGGGCCGGCGCCCTCGCCCTGGCAGTATGTGCGGCGGGCGCCCGTGGCCTTCGCGGGCTGCCTGATGGTGGGCCTGTGCAACACGGCGGTCACCGGCATCGGCCCGGCGTGGCTGGCCGGGCTGGACCTGCCCGCCGCGGGGGTCGCCCTGATCATGTCGGGCATCCAGGTGGGCAGCGTGGTGCTGCAATGGCCGATCGGGCGGCTGTCGGACCGGCACGACCGGCGGCTGGTCATCTGCGTGGTGTCCGCCGTGGCGACGGTCGCCGCCGTCCTGATCGCCGCCTTCGCCGACCCGCCCGGCGGAGCGGCGCCGCAGACCGTCCTGCTGGGGCTGTTCACCCTGTGGGGAAGCGCCGCCCTGTCGCTCTACGCGATCTGCGTGGCCCACGCCAACGACCATGTGACGGCGGAGGAAACGGTGCCGCTGGCGAGCGCGCTGCTGCTCGCCTGGGCGCTGGGCGCGGCGCTCGGGCCGCTGGTGGCGACGGCGGCGATGGAGTGGTTCGGGCATGACGCGCTGTTCGTCTATGTCGGGGTGGTGTCGGGCGGGCTGACGCTGTTCGCCGGACTGCGCCGCGTCATCAGCGGGCCGTTCCGGATGGAGCCGTAGGGCTTGGCCGCGGGGCGTGGGCGGGCTACTGTGCCCCGCCCAGCAGCCCCCTCCCCCGCGCTCCATGCCCAGCACCTCCGACACCCCGACCGACGAGCAGTTCCGGGCGATCCAGGCCATCGACGCCTGGTACGCCGACCCCGCGGCCCCCCAGATGTTCTGGCTGGCCGGAGAGGCCGGGACCGGCAAGACCAAGACGACCGTCTTCGCGCTGGACCATCTCCAGGAGCGCCGCCATCTGGAGAATTTCGTGGTCGGGGCGCCCACGGGGAAGGCCGCGCAGGTGCTCCGCCGCAAGGGCATCGACCGGGCGGCGACCCTGCATTCCCTGATCTACGCCCCGCAGCAGGACGACGACACCGGCGAGCTGTTCTTTGCCCGCCGCTCGCAGGGGAAGTTCGCCGAGGCCGACCTGATCGTCTGCGACGAGGGCTCGATGGTCGGGGACGACGTGGCGGGCGACCTGCTGCGTTCCGGCAAGAAGATCCTGATGATCGCCGACGACTACCAGCTTCCCCCGGTGACCGGACAGGGCACGCTGACCCGCGGCGAACCGGATTTCCGGCTGGTCGAGCCGCACCGCACGGCGCGGGAAAGCCCGGTGATCCGGCTGGCCCATCTGCTGCGCCGGCAGGAGCTGCCGCGGCGCTTCGGCACCGCCGGGAACGCCCATGTGCTGCCGCTGAACCGGGTGACCGAGCCGCTGGCCCTGCGGGTGGACACCCAGACCATCTGCGGCACCCACCGCGTCCGCACCGACTTCACCCGGCGCATCCGCACCCGCCACGGCTTCGACACGGTGATGCCCCAGGCCGGAGAGCGGGTGATCTGCCGCCGCAACGACCGCGAGGAGGGGCTGTTCAACGGCATGATCGGCACGCTGACCCGCCCGGCGGCGGAGGGGCGGGGCCGGCAGGACGGGCTGTGGTCGCTCGGCGTCCATATGGAGGACGAGGTGCGGCCCCGCGGCAAGCTGATGGTCCATCCCTGGATGTTCCAGGCCCACTACAACGGCGAGACCAAAGCCCCGCGGGTGGAGCGGGACGTGCAGCAGTTCGATTGGGCCTGGATGATCACCTGCCATTCCGCCCAGGGGTCGGAGTTCCCGTCGGTCACCGTGCTCGACGATTCCGCCGCCTTCCGGGAGCACCGGTGGCGCTGGCTCTACACCGCCGTCACCCGCTCCCAGGACGAGCTGTTCCTGCTGCTGCGCAACGCCGATCTGGGCGGGAACTGGCGGATGCCCGACCTCGGCGCGTGACGGATGGGGGATCGCGGCGTCCTTGCATCGCGCCCCCCAATGGATCACACCGCCGCGGCGACCCGCTCCAGCTTTGCGGGAAGCCCCTGGCGCACCGCCGTTCCCGCGATGGGGTCGAGCCAGACCGACGCGCCCGGACGGGTCGGGTCGGGCAGGCCCAGGTCGTTGATGTTCACCCCGGCACCGATCTCCGGCACCGCCGGCTGGCTGTGGCCGCCGATGACGTGGGGACGCGCGCCGAACTCCTTATGGCCGAAGCCGTGTTCGACGGCGAGCACGCCGGGCATCACGCCGTGCCGGACGATGGCCGTCGCCAGCTCCGCCCCGCCCGGCGTGGCGATGCGGATGCGGTCGCCGGTGGCGATGCCCAGCCGCCGCGCGTCCTCCGCGTTGATGCCCACCGGGTTCTCCGGGTGCAGATGGCGCAGGCGGCTGGCCGCAATGGTGTAGGCGCTGACCAGCACGGACTTCGAGCTGACGAGCTGGAAGGGCCAGTCCTCCACCCTGTGGACCTGCCGCATCGGCGTGCCGTCGGCGAAGGCCGGGGGCGTCCAGGCGGCGGTTCCGGTCCAGCGCTTGCCGGTCACGCTGCTCTTCGCTGCGCCGACCGCCTCGTTGTAGACCAGCAGCCCGTCCTTGAAACGGTGGGTGGCCTTGTCGCCCTCGAAGCCCTCCGACTGGTTCTGGTAGCGCCCGCCGCGCGCCAGGACGAAGGCGACCTTGCGCCACTCCTCCTCCTTCAGCGTTGCCTGGAGCGCCGGGAGGACGCGGGCCACGCCGGACAGGGCGATGTCCTCGTCCGTGGCGTCGGGCACCGGCTGCTTGCCCAGCCACGCGATGTTGGCGCCGCCGCGCAGGTACCAGTCCTCGGGCCGTTCCAGCGGGTAGGTCCTGCCGTCCATGTCGGCGATGGCGTCCGGGCCGAAGCCGGGCAGACCCAGCCGCTTCGCCAGAGCGATCAGGAAGCTTTCCATCTGGACGTGCCGCCCATCCGGCAGAGTGTCCGTGCGCGGCGTCACCACCGGCCAGCGGGCCGTGGAGGTCTTGGTCGGCACGCCCGCCCAGGGGGACGCCCAGCCCCAGGTCTCGTACAGCACCGTGTCCGGCACGATGTAGTCGGCGAAGGCCGTGGATTCGTTGATGAAGGGGTCGATGGCGACGATCAGCGGCAGCGCCTTCGGGTCGCGCAGCTTCGCCTCCACCTGGGCGCGGACGCCGGGGATGCCGTAGACCGGGTTGCTGTTCCACAGGAACAGGGCCTTCAGCGGGTAGGGATAGCCGTCCACGACGCCGCTGGTCAGATACTCGGTGGTGAGCTGCGGCGCGTTGGGGTACCAGGGCGCCTTGGCAGGATAGGGCTTGCCGGCCTCCTTCTTCGCCTTGAACTCGCTGGACTTCTCATAGGGGACGGGGCGGCTGATGGCGGTGCCGGAGGGCTTCACCTGACCGGGGAAGCTCGCCAGCCTGTAGCGCGGGCCGTCCTGCTCGTCCGGGAAGCGCCCGCCGCCGAAGATGGTGCCGCCCTTCCAGTTCAGGTTGCCGATCAGCGTGTTCAGCGTGACCACGCCGAAGGCGTTGTAGAAGCCGTTGCCGGCCATCATGCCGCCATGGGCGTTGGCGGCGGCCTTCTTGCCGTGGCTGGTGAATTCCTGCGCCAGACCGGCGATCACGTCGGCGGGGATGCCGCAGGCGTCGGCGTAGCCGCGCAGGTCGAGCCGCATCGCCTCCTCGCGCAGCAGGGTCAGGCCGGTCTTCACCGCCACGTCCCCCGCCGGGGTCGCCACCGTCCCGTCGTGGAACAGCGCGGCGGGTCCCATCAGGGCGTCGTGGGCCACCGGTGTCCCGGCGGGGTCGAGCACGACGAAGGCGTCCTTGGCGCCGTAGCGCTCCTTTTCATCCAGGGTCACCCAACCCAGGTCGGAGGCGCGCAGCATCCGCCCGTCGCGCGGGTGGCCCGCCTGCCGGATCACCAGATGGGTGGCGTTGCACCAGCCGGCCTCGCCCGCGGCTTCCGCCGCCTTGCCGTTGGGCTGGGACAGGTAGTTGGCGTCGATGCGCCCGTTCTCGAACATCCAGCGCATCATGCCCATGACGAGCGCGCCGTCGGTGCCGGGCCGGATGGGAATCCAGTTGGACCGCTCCGCCGCCGCGCGGTTGTCGGCGTTGGTCAGCACCGGATCGACGACGACGTAGTTCAGAACGCCGTCCGTCCGCCCCTTGGCGAGCAGCATGGCCTGCCGCTTGAACGGGTTGCCGGCGTTCGACGGGGCGGTGCCGATGAACAGCACGAACTCGGCGTTCTGCAGGTCCGGCTTGGCGTGCGGCATCTTCTTGGCGTCGCCGAACACCGCCCCCGACCCGGAGCGGTAGGCGCCGCCGCAATAGGAGCCGTGGCCGACGAAGTTGATCGTCCCCAGCGCCTGGTTGAAGAACCGCCGCACGAAGGGCTCCCGCCCGTCGTTGACCGAGGACAGCAAAGCCACCTGGTTGACCTTCGGCCCCAGCTCCGGCGCCGCCGGGTCGATGGGCGTCTTCAGGTCGCGCAAGGCCCGCAGGCCGGGCACCGGGCCTTCGCCGAACAGGTCGCCGCCCTCCGCGATCTCCTCCACGAGCCTGTCGAAGGCGATGGGTTCCCATTGGCCGGAACCGCGCGGGCCGACCCGCTTCATCGGCGTGGCGACGCGGAAGGGCGAGGTCAGCATCTCCAGCGCCGCGTTGCCCCGCCCGCAGGCGGTCGAACGGCCATTCAGCCCCTTCTCGTCCAGCCGCGACAGGGACTTGAAGCTTTCCTTGATCGGCGTGCCGTAGGGCAGGAACGGGTCGGTGGACAGCGGGCTGTAGGGGTTGCCGGCGACGCGCAGCACCTTGTTCTTCGCCACATCCACCCGGACGCGGACGCCGCACAGGGTGGTGCAGCCGAGGCAGGCGACGTTGGCGACGATCTGGCCCGGCGTCGGGACAAGGTCGCCGGTCGCGGGATCGACGCGGAATTCCGGGGCCGGGGCGTTGCCGGAGATGGCGTGGTCGGGCTTGTCCCCGGCCCAGGCGCCCTTCACGAGCTTGCGCCCGGTGTCGGAGAAGCCACCCGCGAAGGCGGCGAGCGCGCCGCCCGCGGCGCTGGTCTTCAGAAGAAGGCGACGTGACATGGACATGACGGTTGCTCCGTTCACTCGGCGGCGGCCACGGTTCCGGCGGGCGCGTAGGGCGCGCGGGCCGGACCGGGCGCCGGGCGGCGCGGGGAAGGCAGGATGGCGGTGATCGCGATCAGCAGAAACAGCCAGAGTCCCGCCGTTCCGGCGATCCCCAGCAGCCCGTCCGGACCGGCGGGCAGCGCGTATTCGTAGAAGCCGGCGCCGGTCTTCGGCACGGTCTGGCCGCCGATGAACACGGTCCAGCGGAACATCCAGGCGCCATGGATGGCGATCAGCCCGGTCAGCAGCCCCGTTCCGGCGGGCCTCGCGACGGCGATGACGAAGGGCAGAGCGGTGGCGGCGACGGCCCAGACGGCGGTGACGCGCCACGCCTCCGACCCGGCGACGCTGCCCAGCGCCTCCGCATGGATAGCATCGAGCCCGGACAGGCCCAGCGCCAGCCACAGCGCGCCGACCAGCATGACGGCGCCGAGGACGCCGGCGAGCAGCCGGTTCCCCCGCACCTCCACCGCGCGGTCGTTGCCGGCGGCGAAGCGGTTCAGCACCAGCACCAGACCGGCGGCGCCGGCCAGCGCGGTCAGCAGGAACTGCACGGGCAGGAAGGGCGTGTGCCACAGCGGGCGCGCCTTGACCACCGCGACCTCCGCCCCGGTGTAGAGGGCGACGAGAAGCGCACCGGCCAGGGCGAACAGGCCGGCGGCGCGGATCAGCGCGTCGTTGCGCCCGCCGTTCAGAGCGGCCAGCCGGTAGAGCGGGGCGAGGCGGCTGTCCACCCGGCCATGCGCCTGCAACTCCTCGCGGAAGCACGCCCAGGCGTAGAGCAGCAGGCCCGTGACGTAGAAGGGAATGAAGACGGAACCCCACCACATCCAGGAGGTCGGGCGGAACACGACGTAGAAGTGCCAGAAGCGGCCCGGCTGGTGCAGGTCCGACAGCAACGCCACCGGAGCGGCCAGCCCGCAGGTCAGCGCCACCAGCAGGGCGGTGCGCCCCAGCCTGCGCCAGTCCTCCCGCGCGAAGGCGTAGCCGGGCAGGCTGAGCAGCAGGCCGCCGACCGACAGGCCGATCAGGAAGAAGTATTGAACGGCCCAGGGAAGCCACGCGACCTCGCGGGTCACGTTGATGACCTCGACGATGTGGTTGTCCATCATGCGTGCTCCTTCTCCGCGTGGGATTGGCCGCTGGGCCGCCAGAGGGTCGGCGTGCCGTCCACCTTCCCCTGGAAGCGGGGGTCGAGGCCGACGTAGAAGACGCGCGGCCGGGTCCCCTGCTCCGGCTTCAGCACCTTGGGGCTCTCCTCGCGCACCAGGGTGGAGACGGCGCTGTCCGGGTCGTTCAGGTCACCGAAGACGCGGGCGCCGCCGACGCAGGTCTCCACGCAGGCGGGCAGAAGACCAGCCTCCACGCGGTGGACGCAGAAGGTGCATTTGTCGGCGGTCTGGGTCTCGTGGTTGATGAAGCGCGCGTCGTAGGGGCACGCCTGGACGCAATAGGCGCAGCCGACGCAGACCGTGTTGTCCACGACCACGATGCCGTCCCGGCGCTGGAAGGTGGCGCCGGTCGGGCAGACGGGAATGCAGGGCGGGTCCTCGCAGTGGTTGCACAGGCGGGGCAGCATGTAGCTCCCGGCCTTGCCCCGCTCCGTCACCTCATAGGTGGAGACGATGGTGCGGAAGCTGTTTTCCGGAACATCGTTCTCCATGATGCAGGCGACCGTGCAGGCTTGGCAGCCCACGCATTTGCCCACATCCACCACCATCGCCCAGCGGTGCGCCGGATCGCCGTCCCGGCGGCCCGGCGTCGCGTCGCCGGGTGCGGCGGCGGCGGGCATGGCCGCCCCTATCGTCGCGGCACCGGCGCCGAGGCAGAAGTTGCGCCTTGATCGGTCCATGGCTGGCCTCTTCGCACCTGAATCCTTCGGCCGCGACGAACCGCGGCCCCATGGTGCGAAGGGTACCGGCGCCTTCCTCCCCCTCCCATTGGGAGCATCCCTAGACTTCTTAGGGCAAACCCCAGCGACGACATGCCGCAGGCGGCCCGGACGGCGGTCAGCCGTCGAGGGCGTCGGCGACCGCGCGCGCCACGCCGGCGTGGATGGCGTCCCGTTCCTTGAAGCCGTCCGCCGTCTGGGTCAGGTAGCTGGCGATCAGCAGCGGCGCCCGCCCCTCCGGCCAGACGATGGCGATGTCGTTGGCCGTCCCGCGCACGCCCGTGCCGGTCTTGTCGCCGACGCGCCAGCCCTTCGGCAGGCCGGCGCGCAGCCGCTTGTCGCCGGTCCGGTTGGCGACCATCCAGGCGATGAGCCGCTCGCGCGAGGCCGGGGCCAGCGCGTCGCCCAGCATCAGCCGCTCCATGCTGTGCACCATCGCCGCGGGCGTGGTGGTGTCGCGCGGGTCGCCGGGGATGGCGCTGTTCAGCGACGGCTCGTTGCGGTCCAACCGGGTCTGCGCGTCGCCCAGGGTCCGCAGGAAGGCGGTCAGCCCGGCGGGGCCGTCCACCGCCGGCAGCAGCAGGTTCGCCGCCACGTTGTCGCTGAGCGTCATCGTCGCCTCGCACAGTTCGGCCACCGTGGGGGGTGGGCCGTCGAGGCGGGTTTCGGCGAAGGGCGCGTGGGGAACCAGGTCCGCCCTGGTCACCGGAACGCGCCGGTCCAGCCGCTCGCGCCCCTCGTCCACCCGCTTCAGGATGGCGCCAGCCAAAAGAAATTTGAAGGTGCTGCACATCGGGAACCGCTCGTCCGCGCGCCGCCCGAAGCGCTGCCCGGTGCCGGTGTCGAGCACCGCCACGCCCAGCCGCCCGCCGCTGCGCGTCTCCAGCGCGGCGATCGCGTCCGCCAGCCGTTTGCCGCCGAATTTCCTGGGTTTTTCCGCCCTCGCACCGGTCGCCGCAAGCACCGTCACGCCGCCCGCCGCGGCCAGGAAGGCCCGCCGTCCGATCATCGCATCCCTCGTTCCATGCCGTGTCGATGGGGGGACGATAAAAAGCTCCCGGCGCCGGAACAAACGATGATAGTTTTCACGAGCCACAAGAAAAACTAATGGTTCTCCATGGCCCGTCCGCAGCTTCCGCTCAACGCGCTCCGCGCCTTCGAGGCGTCGGCCCGCCATCTCAGCTTCACCCGCGCCGGGCTGGAGCTGTGCGTCAGCCAGGCGGCGGTCAGCCAGCAGATCCGCACGCTGGAGGCGCGGCTGGGCGTCACCCTGTTCCGCCGCCTGCCGCGCGGCCTCGCCCTGACCG
This sequence comes from Azospirillum isscasi, assembly GCF_030849505.1. Lineage (GTDB taxonomy): Bacteria > Pseudomonadota > Alphaproteobacteria > Azospirillales > Azospirillaceae > Azospirillum > Azospirillum isscasi. The sequence goes on from NZ_JAUJFI010000001.1 coordinate 130,103, forward strand.
ACGAGGGGGCGGCGCTGGTCCCGGTGCTGATGGACGCCTTCGAGCGGATCGGCGCGACGCTCGACCGCTTCGCCGAGGGGCGCTATCACGAGGTGCTGACGGTCGGGGTGGTCGGCACCTTCGCCACGGGCTGGCTGCTGCCGCGCCTGCCCGCCTTCACCGCCACCCATCCGGCGGTCGATCTGCGCATCCTGACCAACAACAACCGCGTCGATCTGGCCGGCGAGGGGTTGGATTTCGCGATCCGCTTCGGCGACGGTTCCTGGCACGGGGTGGAGGCGGCGCCGCTGCTCGACGCCCCGCTGACCCCGCTCTGCGCCCCGGCGCTGGCGCAGCGGCTGGCCGCGCCCGCCGACCTCGCGCGGGAAACCCTGCTGCGCTCCTACCGGGTCGAAGAATGGCAGCGCTGGTTCGCGCTGGCCGGTGTGCCCTGCCCGGCCATCCGTGGGCCGGTCTTCGATTCCTCCCCGACCATCGCCGCCGCCGCCGCGATGGGCGCCGGGGTGGCCTTGCTGCCCGCGCGCCTGTTCGGGCACGACCTCGCCACCGACCGGCTGGTCCGTCCCTTCGCCGTCGAGGTGCCGGCGGGCCGCTACTGGCTGACCCGGCTGCAATCCCGCCCGGAGACGGCGGCGATGCAGAGCTTCCGCCACTGGATCGCCGCCGCCGCCCGCGCGGAGGACTAGGCCGGCGCTTCAGGCCGGTGTCGGAGCCTGCTCGGGCAGGACGCCCGCCTGCTTCAGCTCCCGCCAGAAGTCCGCCGGGATGGGCTGCTTCATCAGCGCCACATTCTCCTGCACGCGCGGCGGATTCTTGGTGCCGGGAATGACCGAGGCGACGACCGGATGCGCCGCGCAGAATTGCAGCGCCGCCGCCCGCAAATCCACGCCGTGCCGCCGGGCGATGTCCGCCAGCCGGTCGCGCGCCGCCACCTTGTCCGGCGGGGCCTCCTGATACTCGAAGGTCCTGCCCCCGGCGATGAGGCCGGAGTTGTAGGGGCCGCCGACCACCACATGGACGCCGCGCTCCCGGCAGCGCGGGAACAGCGTGTCCAGCGCCGGCTGGTTCAGCAGGCTGTAGCGCCCGGCGAGCAGGAAGACGTCGGGATCGGCCCGCTCCAGCGCCATCACGCAGGGCTCGACCCGGTTGACGCCCAGGCCCCAGCCGCGGATGACGCCTTCCTCCCGCAACCGGGTCAGCGCCACGGCGGCGCCGGTCATGGCGGTGTCGAAGACCTCCAGCCAGCGGTCGCCATGGGCGTCCTCGGCGCAATCGTGGATGTAGGCGATGTCGATCCGCGCCATGCCCAGCCGTTGCAGGCTGTCCTCGATGGAGCGGCGCACCCCGTCGGCGGTGTAGTCGTAATCCACGCGGAAGGGCAGCCCCTTCACGAAGGGGCCGTGCTTGCCGCCCTTGCTGGAATCGGCGCGCAGCAGGCGTCCGACCTTGGTGGACAGGACGAAATCGTCACGCGGACGGTTGCGCAGGGCATGGCCGAACCGGTGCTCCGAAATGCCGGGGCCGTATTCGGGGGCCGTGTCGAAATAACGGATGCCGGCGTCCCAGGCGGCGGCCAGGGTGGCCTCCGCCACGTCGTCCGGCACCTCCTCGAACATGTTGCCGAGCGGGGCGCCACCGAATCCGATGGGTCCGGGCGGAGCGAAATGCGGGCTGTCCGGCATGGTCGACCTCTCGTTGTTCCGTGCCTGCGCGGGGCTTCGTTCGGCGCGCCGACGGCGCTCCCCTCGACACCGGCCCTCAACATGGCGATGGCCGCGGCGTTCCCGCGCGCCGCCGCCCGCGTGGCGGATTGCAAAGCGGATGGGAGCGCGTTGGCATTTTGCAACGGGATTGGAAGGAACAACCGCGCCGTTTGCTCGGGAATTTTGCTGGGTGGAACAGCAATTGCGCAGGGATTGGGAGTTGGTACGATTTTTGAGAATGATCGTGTCCGGTGCGGGCAACCGCCGCCGAACCAGGAAAGCCCAAGTCAGGACATCCCATCATGACAACCCCCCTTCGCGCCTTCGCCAACTTGCGCACCGCAACAAAGATCTACACCGGCTTCGGGGTTACGCTGGCCCTTCTGGTCACGCTGGGGGCGGTGTCCTGGAGCGGTCTTCGGTCCAGCGACGATGCACTGCACAACTACGCGGCCCAGTCCGACGTGACACTGACGCTGGCCGAGGCCGACACCGCGCTGTCCGACGCGCTGGGCGCCGCGGACGAATTCCTCGTCTCCGGGTCGCCGGGGGCGGCCAACCGGTTCCGCACCACCGCCGGAGACTTCCGCCGGCATCTGGACAAGGCGGCCCCCGGCATCGGCGACGCCGCCGACCGGCAGGCGGTGGAGGAGATCCGCGGGCTGGAACAGGATTTCCTGACCGGCTTCGACCGTCTGGTCGCCCTGCGCACCGAACGCGACGGCATCGTGGCGGAGGTGGTGAACAAGCTGGGCGCCGACATCCGCCGGACGCTGAGCGAGCTGGTGGCCGCGGAACGGGAAACCGGCGACCTCGACCACACCATCCAGGCCGCGGGCGTCAGCGAGCAGTATCTGCTGGTGCGCGTGCTGGTCGCCCGCTTCGTGGCCGAAACCAAGGCGGAGGATCTGGTGCGCATCCGCCAGGATCTCGCGGCGGTCGTCCGCGACGTCCGGACGGAAGCGACGAGCTGGACCGACAGCCCCGGCTCCGCGAAGCGCGCGGAGGTCCTCGCCAAGCTGCCGCAGTACAGCGCGGGAATCGAGCGCATCGCCGCCATCGCCGAGGAGATGGGGCGCGTCCACACCGACACGCTGGCCCGGGCCGGCGCGCAGATCAACGGAAAGATCGGCGCGATCCGCAAGCACTCCACCGGCATCCTGAAGGAGCTGGAGCGCAGCGCCGCCGCCGCGGTGGCCGCCGCCGAGCGGAAGGGGGCCGTCGTGACCGCCTCCGCCCTGGCGCTGGGCCTGCTGCTGGCCTGGATGATCTCGCGGGCGATCACCCGCCCGCTCGGCACCATCACGGGGGCAATGGGCCGGCTGGCCGAAGGCGACCGGACGGTGCGGGTGGACGAGGGCTGGCGGACGGATGAGATCGGGGCGCTGGCCCGCGCGCTCCTGGTCTTCAAGTCCAACGCCGAGGAGATGGAGCGCATGCGCAAGGCCCAGGAGGAAGCCGAACGGCAGGCCGCCGAGCAGCGCCGTGCCACCATGATCCGCATGGCCGACACCTTCGAGGCGACCGTCCAGGGCATCGTCGAGACCGTGGCCAGCGCCGCGGGCGGCATGCACGACGCCGCCAGCACCCTGTCCGGCACCGCGGCGGACGCCAGCGAGCGCGCGCTTCTGGTCGCCTCCGCGTCCGAACAGGCGTCGGCCAACGTGCAGACCGTCGCCACCGCGACCGAGGAATTGTCGGCCTCCATCGCCGAGATCGGCCATCAGGTGGACATCTCCACCCGCATCGCCGATCAGGCGGTGACCGACGCCGAGGGCGCCGACCGCACCATGCGCGCCCTGGTCGCCGCCGCGGACCAGATCGGGCAGGTGGTGGAGATCATCAGCGGAATCGCCGCCCAGACCAACCTGCTGGCGCTGAACGCGACCATCGAGGCGGCCCGCGCGGGCGAGGCCGGAAAGGGCTTCGCCGTGGTGGCGGGCGAGGTCAAGGCGCTCGCCAACCAGACCGCCAGGGCGACCGACGAGATCCAGTCGAAGGTGCAGGAGATCCAGCAGACCACCGGCGGCGCCCAGAAGGCCATCGGCAGCATCGGCCAGACCATTGGCCGCATGAGCGAGATCGCCACCACCATCGCCGCCGCCATCGAGGAGCAGGCCGCCGCGACCCGCGAAATCGCCAGCAGCGTGACCCAGGCCGCCCAGGGGACGGAAGAGGTGTCGCGCAACATCGCCGGCGTCAGCACGGCGGTGCACGAGACCGGCAACGCCGCCAGCCACGTCCACGGCACGTCGGAGGAGCTGGCCGTCGAGGCGGAGCGCCTGCGCGGCGAGGTGCGCAGCTTCATCGCCACCGTCCGGGCCGCCTGATCCGGCATAAAGGGGTAGGGTAACCGCTTGAGGAGGGGGCACCGCTTGGTTGGGGGCAAGACCGACACGGATTTCACGGATTTGAACACGGATTCCACGGACGTCCCTGTGCCGGCCGCACGCCAAGGGCATCGAGCCGCTCGATTCCGTGAAATCCGGTCATGATCCGTGAAATCCGTGTCGGTCTTGCCAGCGTCTTACGCACATTGCGTTCAGGCGATTGCCCTGCATAAAGGAGGATCGCCGCTTGTCCCGGTCACCACCCGGCGGAAGGGTGCTAGGCTGACCGGAGGGCCGGAGCGTCGGCCAAAGGCGCCGGCCAAGGTGCCGGAAGGCCGGGATGGACGGCCATGGCGAAAAGGATTGCCCTGAAGAACGCTTTCGGCTTCGCCCGGCGCTTCGCCGGGCTGGCCGGCGGCCACTGGTCGGGACGGGACCGCTGGACCGTTCGGCTTCTGGCGGCGGCCCTGCTGGCCCTGACGGTGGCGCAGGTGTCCGTTCCCGTCATGATGAATCTGTGGAGCCAGCGCCTGTTCGACGCGCTGGAGCAGCGGGCCATGGACCGGCTGCCGGTCATCGCCGCGGCGGCCTGCGGCATCATGCTGTTCAACATCGCCGTCACGGTGGCCCATCTGTGGGTGAAGCGGCGCATCCAGTTCGGCTGGCGGGCATGGCTGACCCGGCGGCTCCTGGACGACTGGCTGTCGGACGGACGGGAACAGGCGCTGGCCGCCCGTCCCGGCAACCACGACAACCCGGACGGGCGCATCGCGGAAGACATCCGCATCGTCACCGAACTGGCCATCGACCTGGGCCATTCGCTGACCTACTGCCTGCTGCTGCTGGTCAGCTTCGCCAGCATCCTGTGGCGGCTTTCCGGCACGCTGGTGGTGGAGCTGGGCGGCTTCGCCCTGGCGGTGCCCGGCCATCTGCTTCTCGCCGCGCTGGCCTTTTCCGCCGCCGGGACCGCCGCCGCCTTCGCCGTGGGGCAGCCGCTGGTGCGCGCGGCGGAGCGGCGGCAAGGGCTGGAGGCCGACTTCCGCTTCGGTCTGGCGCGGGTGCGCGAGAACGCCCCCACCATCGCCCGGCAGAACGGCGAAACCGCGGAGAGGGGCCGCATGGCCCTGCTGTTCGGCGGGGTGCGCCGCGGCTGGGAGCGGCAGACCGGTGCGTTGGTCCGGGTGATGGCCTTCGGCGCGTCCTATTCGGTGCTGTCCACGGTGCTTCCCATCCTGGTGGTGGCGCCCCGCTATGTCGCGGGCACCATCACGCTGGGAATGATGATGCAGACCGCGCAAGCCTTCCAGCAGACCGTCGCGGCGTTGTCCTGGCCCATCGACAATCTGGCGACCGTCGCCCAGTGGAAGGCGTCTGTGGAGCGCGTGCTGGGCCTGAAGGAGGCGCTGGCCGGGATCGCCCCCTTGCCCCCGGTCAAGGCGCGCATTCCCGAATCCCTGTCCGATGGCGGCAACACCGTGCGGAAACGGTGATGCCGTCCGGCACTTTCCGTTTGACCTCAACCTAACTTGAGGTTTTATCCTGCCGCCGCACACCGAAACCTTGGGAGGGACCGGGCAGAATGCACCAGAAGAAACGGCTCCTGCTGCGCCGCTGGAAAACGATTGTGCTGAAGAAACGCGAAAACCGCCGCCGTCTCGCCCTTTTCAAACCCATCCTTCCCGGTGCGAACCTGAAGGACCGGCTGATCGCCTGCTGCGGCGCCATGCTCGGCCTCGCCGCGACGGGCCTGCTGTGCCACAACCTGCTGACCCACATCACCAGCGCGCCGGCCCTGGTCGCACCCATGGGGGCGTCGGCGGTGCTGCTGTTCGCCGTGCCGGCCAGCCCGCTGGCCCAGCCCTGGTCGATCATCGGCGGCAACACCCTGTCGGCCCTGGTCGGGGTGATGGTGGCGGCGCTGATTCCCGACCCGATGCTGGCCGGCGGCGTGGCGGTGGCGCTGGCCATCGCCACCATGTCGATGACGCGCTGCCTGCACCCGCCGGGCGGGGCCGCCGCGCTGACCGCGGTGATCGGCGGGCCGGCGGTGGCGGCGTCGGGGATGCAGTTCGTGCTCTATCCTGTGGCCGTCAACTCCATCCTGCTGGTGCTGGCGGGCTGGACCTTCCACCGCTTCTCCGGCCATTCCTACCCGCACCGGGCGCCGCCCAAGCCGGCCAACACCCACGGCACCGCCGACCCGCCCGCGCAGGCGCGCACCGGCCTCACCGCCAACGACCTGGACGAGGCGATCCGCGAGTTGGGGGAGGCGCTGGACGTCAACCGCGACGATCTGAGCACCCTTCTGGAAAAGGCGGAGCTTCACGCCATGGAGCGGATGCACGGCGGAATCACCTGCGGCGACATCATGGCCCGCGACGTGGTGGCGGTGAGCGCGGACGCCCATCCGGAGGTGGCCCGCGCCCGGCTGATCGAGCACGCCTTCCGCACCCTGCCCGTGGTGGACCGGCGCAACGTGGTGGTCGGTCTGGTCGGGCACCAGCATCTGGTGAGGGACGCCGCCACGGTCGCCGGCCTGATGGCCCCGCCGGTGACCGCCGGTCCGGAAACCCCGGCCTTCCGCCTGCTCGGCCCGCTGTCGGACGGACGCACGCACGAGGTGGCGATCGTGGACGGCGGCGGCGGGCTGCTGGGCGTGGTCACCCAGACCGACCTGCTTCTGGTGATGGCCCGGACCAATCTTCTGCAATCGCTGGAAAGCGCCAAGCGCCCCGCCGGGCTGGTGGCGTAGCGCCGCGCCGCCGCGGAAAGACCCTATATCGCAAATAAGAATCAGTTGCAAAATCAATCGGAGATAGGCAAACCATGACGCCTTCCATCCGCAAAGGATGGGCTGGACATGCATGGAAGCGCTCCGATGGCAGACATTCTCCTTCATGGGCTGGCGCTGGCCGCGACGGTGGCCGGGGTGACCTGTTTCTATCTGGCCGCCCCCCGCCAGCAATGGCTGGCCCGCCCCCTTCCCGCCCGTCCCTACCGCATCGCCGGAACGCTGGCGCTGCTGGAAGGGTGGCTGCTGTGGTCGGCGGTGATGCAGCCGGCGACCGCGCTGTTCACCAGCCTCACCGTGGCGATGGTCCTGCTCACCGCCCTGCCCTTCGCCGCCGCCGCCCGCGGCGCCGCGCTCGCGCGGCGGGAGGGTTGAGCGATGACCGCCGCGCCCGCCGCCTCCGTTTCCAAAACGCCCACGCCCATCCGCCCCGACTGGTGGAGCAAGACCCTGGCCGGGGTGATCCTGGGCTTCCTGCTCGCCATCGCCCTGGCGGGGCTGTTCTCCTGGATCGGTCCCGGCGGACCGTCGGCGGTGAACAAGCTCCAGCTCATCATGTGGATGGTCGCCCCGATCTGGCTTGGGGTGGTCAGCGCCTGCTTCCTGTTCCGCAGCGGGCGCCAGGCCTGGCTGTGGCTGGGCTGCGCCACCGTCCTGGCCCACACGGCGCTGCTCGCCGCGCGCAGCCCGCTGCTCCACTGACCGCCCGCCCGCTGTCCGCCCGCCCCACTCCACAGCCGCGATCCGAGCCATGGCCATCCGCACCGACGTCGTCCGCATCTACCGTCAGGTCCACACCTGGACCGGCATCCTGACCGGGCTGATCCTGTTCGTCTGCTTCTATGCCGGCGCCCTGACCATGTTCAAGGAACCGCTGGAGCGCTGGATCACGCCGCCGGTGGAGGTGACCCCGGCGACGCTCGACCGGGCGGAGGAGCTGGTCGCCGCGACGCGCGCCCTGCGCCCGGAGGTGCGGGACTTCACCCTGGCGGTGGAACCGGCGCTCGCCGGGGAGGCGCCGCTGCGCCTGACCTGGACGGAGGAGCGCTTCGACCCCGCCCCCTGGGCCGCCACCCTGGCGCCGGACGGAAACGTGGCGGTGGAGCAGCTCAACCCGTCCGGGATCGGGCTGCTGGTGGACTTCCTGCACCGCACCGTGGGCATTCCGGGCGATCTCGACATCGGCACCACGGTGACGGGGGTCGCCAGCGCGCTCTATGTGGTGGCGCTGGTGTCGGGCGTGATCATCCTGCTGCCGTCGCTGGTCAAGGACTTCCTGATCCTGCGCGTCACCAGGAACATCAAGCGCCTGTGGCTGGACGCCCACAACGTGCTGGGGTTGATCAGCCTGCCCTTCCACATCGTCATCGCCCTGACGGCGGTGGTGTTCGGGCTGCACGACCACATCTACGACACGCTGGACCGGGTGGTCTACGGCGGGCAGATGCGGCAGGTGGCGGCGGCCAGCAGCCCCTTCCGCACCGTGTCGAAGGACATGGGGCCGGCGGTCATGCTGCCGCCGAAGGAGTTCCTGGCGCGCGCCCACACGCTCGCCCCCGGCTTCCACCCGATCAGCCTGGAGTATCACGACGCCGGCACCGGGGCCGCCACCGTGCGCGTCTGGGGCCACGACCCGCGCTATCTGGTGCGGCGGGAGGGCTTCGTGCTGATGGGCGCGGTGGATGGCCGGATCATCGACACCCAGTACATGCCGGGCCACCAGAACGGATGGTCGGCCACCGTCTCCGCCATCTTCGCGCTGCATTTCGGCACCTTCGGCGGCGGCATCGTGCGCTGGTCCTACTTCCTGCTCGGGCTGGCCGGGGCGGCGCTGTTCTACACCGGCAACCTGCTGTGGATCGAGTCGCGCCGCCGCACGGAGCGGCAGGCGAAGGGACAGCGGTCCGGCGGTCCGGTCGAGCAGAGCCGCTCCACCCGCCTGCTCGCCGCCGGAACGGTCGGGGTCTGCCTGGGCTGCGTCGGCGCCCTGTCGCTGACCATCGCGTCCGGAAAATGGCTGAACGGGCTGGTCGACGACCTGCACGCTTGGCATTGGGGAATCTACTATGCCGCCTTCCTGGGGGCCTGCGCCTGGGCCTTCCTGCGCGGGGCGCCCCGTGCGGGGGTGGAGCTTCTGTGGGCCTGTGTGGCGGCCACCGCCGCCATCCCGGCGACCTCGCTGCTCGGCCTTGTTCTGCCGGGGCCGTGGGTGTCGGACGGGCTGATCGGCGTCGATCTGGTGGCGCTGGCCGGCGCGCTGGCCTTCGCGGCCATGGCCCGCAGCGCGGAGCGGCGCGCCCGCAGCGGCCCGCGGGACAGCGTCTGGTCCGCCCCGCAGAGCGGTGCCGAGGCCGGTCCGGAGCCACGCCTGCACGCCCCGCCGCTGGCCAACCCGGCGGAATGACCCGGCTCATCTGAAAAGCAACTTATCCGAGTCATATCCCTTGCAGCGAAAAGGGATATGCACTAACAATCGAAAGCGGTATTTGCGAATGAGTCGCATTTGCATTTCCGGCATTGTGTAATCAGGGGATACGGACATGACCAAACGCACATCGGGGGCGTGTGCAAAGAAGGGGGCGGCAGCGGGCCGTCCGGTTGCTGCGGTGAAGACCACGGCCGTGGTGGGTGCGGCGCTGGTGGCCGCGCTGGCGGGGGGAACGCCGGCGCTGGCCCAGGAGACCGCCCAGGCGCCTGCCCAGACGAACGTCGCGCCGGTCCAGACGCTGGGGCCGGTGACGGTCACCGCGACCGGCACGTCGGAAAGCACGCTGACCGCCCCCGCCTTCACCACCGTCATCACGTCGGAGGATCTGAGGAGGGAGGGCGTCTCCACGACCGGCTTGCCGGAGGTCCTGAACCGCACGGTCGGCGTCAACGACAGCACCGACGCCACGGGCCGCGACGAGGTGGTGATCCGCGGCATGGGCGCCAACTATTCGCTGGTGCTGGTGAACGGGCGCCGGGTGTCGACCTCCGACGCGCTGTGGCGCGGCGGCGACTTCGACTACCACTCGATCCCGATGTCCGCCATCGAGCGGGTGGAGGTCGTGCGCGGCCCGATGTCGGCGCTCTACGGCTCCGACGCCATCGGCGGCGTGGTCAACATCATCACCAAGAAGCCGACCGACGCATGGTCCGGCGAGATCAACGGCGACTACCGCCTCGTCCAGCCGGGCCGCGGCGGCACCCAGTACCGCACCGGCCTGTACGCCGCCGGCCCGGTCACCGACAAGGTTTCGGCCACCGTCGCCGCCGAGTATTTCCATCGCCAACCCTGGTACACCAACTCCCGCTACAACGGGCGGGTGCCGGCGCTGGAGAAGAAGGATCTGGCGAACTTCCTGTCCACGGTGGCCTGGGACGTCACCGAGAACCAGACGCTGGAGGCCAATTACGGCCTGAACCGCGACTACCGCCCGCGCGGCGTCTACGACCGCTGGTTCTCCTACCAGGAGCAGGAGATCGTCCGCAACACCATCGGCGCGGCCCACCGCGGCAACTGGAGCTGGGGCGACACGCTGCTGGAGGCCAATTATGAAGATGGCCGGATCGACGACTTCAACACCTCCTTCAACGCTCCGCAGCAGCGGCATTTGAAGGAAAAGAACCTCTTCCTGCATGGCCGCAGCAACTTCCAGCTCGGCTTCAACCGCCTGACCGCGGGTGCGGAATACCGCAAGCAGACGGTGGAGGACCCCAACACCTTCCTGCGGTCCGGAAAGTCGGAGATCGGGCAGAAGGCCGTCTATCTCCAGGACCAGATCGGCCTGACCGACGCGCTGACGCTGACGCTCGGCACCCGCTACGACCACCACGAGATCTTCGGCGGCAACTTCACCAGCCGCGCCAACGTCGTCTACGCGCTGACCGACACGCTGTCGCTGAAAGCCGGCGTCAGCCAGGGCTACAAGGCGCCGGACGCCTACCAGCTCAGCCGCGAATACCGCATCGTGAGCTGCGGCGGACGCTGCTTCCTGTCGGGCAACCCGGATCTCGAACCCGAGACCAGCACCAACTACGAAATCGGCGTGGAAACCCGCCATGACCGTTGGGACGGCAGCGTCGTGCTGTTCCACAACAAGGTCAAGGACATGATCCAGGCGGTCTACGACCCGGTGGCCGTGGCCCGCAATTGGCGCAACATCAACAATGTGGACATCTCGGGCGTCGAGGTGACGGGCTCCGTCAGCCTGACCCCCAAGCTGCTGCTGTCGGGCAATTACGCCTACCTCTACACCGAGCAGACCAGCGGTGCCGAGCTGGAGAACCGTCCGCGCCACAAGATCAACGCCTCGCTGACCTGGCAGGCGCTGGACAACCTCAGCACCACGGTGTCCACGACCTACACCGGCCCGCAGCTTGAGGGCGTTTCCAAGATGCCCGGCTACACGCTGCTGAACTGGGGCCTGAGCGCCGACGTCACCGACGCGCTGACCGTCGGGACCGGCGTGAAGAACATCACCAACGTGATTCTGAGCGAGAAGAACACCGGCTTCCAGTCGGTGGAGGTGGGACGCAACTACTACGTCTCCGCCAACTACCGCTTCTGATCCGCTGCCGCCCGCCTCCGGTTCCATCGGGGGCGGGCATGTTTTTTTCAAAGCCGCCCCCGGTCCTGCCGCCGCGGGTGCCGGTGCCGGGAAGGCCCGCCCAGGAAGGCCAGCCATGACCCTGTCGAACCTTTTCGTCGATGTCAGCCTTCTGAAGACCAACCCCGATTTCCGCCGCGTGCTGATCGCCCGGACCATCTCGCTGATGGCGCTCGGCCTGCTGGCGGTGGCGGTGCCGGTCCAGGTCTACGGCCTTACCGGGTCCAGCCTTCAGGTCGGGATGGCCGCCGCCTGCGACGGTGTCGGCATGTTCCTCGGCCTGCTTCTGGGCGGCGTGCTGGCCGACCGGATGGACCGCCGCCGGCTGATCCTGTTCGCGCGCAGCGTCTGCGGCCTGGGCTTCCTCGGGCTGGCGGCCAACGCGGCGCTGCCCTCTCCATCCCTTTTGGCGATTTACGGCCTGTCCTTCTGGGACGGCTTCTTCGGGGCGATCGGCGTCAACGCGCTGATGGCGGCGATGCCCCATCTGGTCGGGCGCGCCAATCTGGTGCAGGCCCGCGCGCTGGGCATGCTGTCCATGCGCATCGCCACCATCCTGTCGCCGGCGCTGGGCGGCCTGCTGATCGCGGGCATGGGGGTCGGCTGGGTCTATCTTCTCACCGCGCTCGGCACCGGGCTGACCGTCCTGACGCTGCTCGGCCTGCCGCGGATGATGCCGGAGGGGGACGCCGGGGAGAATCCGCTGCGCGCCATGGCGCAAGCCCTTGCCTTCCTGGCCGGCCACAAAGTGATTTTGAGCGTGGTCGCTCTCGGCTGCCTGACCACCGTCGCCACCTCCATCCGCATCCTCTTCCCGGCGCTGGTCGAGGAGGTGTTTGGCGGCGGCGCCTTCAAGACCGGACTGATGTACAGCGCCGTCCCCGTTGGGGCCACGCTGGGTGCGGCGCTCAGCGGCTGGGCCGCGCGGGTGGAGCGTCCGGGGCTGGCGATGGGCGGCGCCTGCATGGGCGCCTTCGCCTGCATCGCCGTGATCGGCGCCGCCGGCAGCCTCCCCGGTGGATTCCATGTGGCGCTGCCCGTGCTGGTGCTGTTCGGCTACGCCACGTCCATCGCCTCGCTTCTGGAATACAGCATGGTCCAGGGCCACACGCCCGACCATCTGCTGGGCCGCGTCAACAGCCTGTGGACCGCCCAGGACGTGTTCGGCGACAGCGCCGGAACCATCGGCCTGGGCCTGCTGGCCAACCTGCTGACCCCCGCGGCGGGAATCCTGACGCTCGGCCTGGGCGCACTGGCGCTCGCCGCCGCCGTGACCGCCGCCGCCACCACGATGCGCCGGGCGCCGATGAGCGATCCCGCCCTGGAGGGAACCGGATGATGATGCACGCCATGCCGATCCTGCTGTCCGCCGCCCTGCTCGCCGCCGCCTTTCCCGCCGCCGCCCAGACGCGGGTGAAGGTGACGGCGGTGGTCGCCGCCCCCGTCCGGCAGGCGCTGCACCTGCCCGGCACGCTGGTGTCGCCGCGGAGCAGCGCCCTGTCCGCGCAGGTCGAGGGCCGGGTGGACAGCCTGCTGGCCGAGGCCGGCGACCGGGTGGAGGAGGGGCAGCTCCTGCTGCGGCTGGACGACGCCGTCGCCCGGCTGGAGCTGGAGCGCCTGGAGCATGCGCTGGCCGAAGCGGAGCATCTGCACCGCGACGCCCAGCGGCTGGCCCGCGAGGCGGAGGCTCTGGCCGGCGTGCAGAGCGTCTCGCAATCCCGCTACCGCACGCAACTCGCCCAGGCCGCCATCGAGGAGGCCAAGGTGCGCCAGCTCCGCGCCTCCGTCGCCATCCAGCGGGAGCAGGTGGCCCGCCACGGGCTGACCGCCCCCTTCGCCGGGGTGGTGACCGAGCGGCGGACCGAGCGCGGGCAGTGGGTTGGCTCCGGCGGTTCGGTGCTTCAGCTCACCGCCACCGACCCGCTGCGCGTGGTGGTCGACGTGCCGGAGCGCCAGCACGGGCGCGTCAAAGCCGGAACCCGCGTCACCGTCTTGGCCGCCGGCGCGGAGGACGGGGCCGGGATCGACGCCGCGGTCGAGCGGGTGGTGCCCGCCGCCGATCCGGTCAGCCGCAGCTTCCGCGTCCACATCGCGCTTCCCAACCCGGACGGGCGGCTGATGCCCGGCATGTCGGCGCGTGTGAGCGTCGCGCTCGGCCCGGCGCCGGGCACGGCGGAGATCGCGCTGCAGGTCCCGGCGGACGCGGTGCAGCGCCATCCCGACGGCAGCGCACGCGTCTGGGTGGTCCAGCGCGGCGGCGACGGGGCCGTGGCCCGCCCGGTGGCGGTGCGCACGGGGCGCCATTCCGGCGACCGCGTGGAGATCCTCAGCCACGAGCTTCGCCCCGACGATCTGGTGGTCGTCCAGGGCAACGAGGGTCTGCGCCCCGACCAGCCGGTCGTCCCGGACATGGTGGGGTGAGGGGATTTTCCTTAAAGCGAACGTCCGTTCGCTTCAGACTCGTATCGCCTCATTCGCCGGCTCTCAGCGGATGCCAATGGCATCCGCCTGCCGCCAGCGGGAACTGTGTTCCCGCGAAAGGCGGGCTTCGGCCGCATGGGCGGCCGGGACCGCCGTCGCGGTCCAAAGCGGATCGCAATCCGCTTTAAGGGCTCGAACCTTTCACCGGAGTCGCCATGACCCGCCTGATCCTGCGCAACCCGCTGGCCGCCCTGGTGACGGTCCTGATCCTGTGCCTGCTGGGCGCGGTGTCGGTCTTCCGCATTCCCGTGCAGATGATCCCCGACATCAGCCCGCGCCGGATCATGGTGGAGACCAACTGGCCCGGCGCCACGCCGCAGGACGTCGAGCAGGAAATCCTGATCGAGCAGGAAAAACACCTGCGCGCCATCCCCGGCCTCGTCCGCCTGTCCTCGAGCGCCGAGTTCGGCGGCGGTCAGGTGGAGCTGGAGTTCCCCTCCGGCGCTTCCATCGACGAGGCGCTGATCCACATCGACAACGCACTGTCGCAGGTCGCCGACTATCCGGAGACGGTGGACCGCCCGCGCATCGTCGCCGAATCCGCGACGGCGGAGCCCTTCCTGTTCTACGGCGTGGAGCGGCGGGACGGAGCCACCGACGCGGCGTCCATCCAGCGCGAGACCAACTGGATCGAGAGCGTCCTGCGCCCCCGGCTGGAGCGGGTGGCCGGCGTGGCGAAGGCCGAGGTGATCGGCGGCGCCGGGCAGGAGATCCACATCCTGCTCGACCCGCTGAAGCTGTCCGCCCGCAACCTGAATGTGGGGACGGTGCGCGACGCCGTCCGGGCGCGCAACCGCGACGTTTCCGGCGGCGACCGCGATTTCGGCAAGCGCCGCTATTTCCTGCGCACCATCGGGCGCTTCGCCGACCTGGAGGATCTGGCGGACCTGATCGTCGCGCGGGAGAACGGCACGGCGATCCGCCTGCGCGACGTCGGTTCGGTGACCATGGCGACCCAGGAGGCGCGCAGCGTCGCCTTCGCCGACGGGCGCCCCACCCTGCTCGTCACCATCGGCAAGCGGGCCGGCGCCAACGTCATCGCCGTCAAGGACGCGGTGACCGAAGCGGTGGAGGAGCTGAACCGCCACGCCCTGAAGGAGCGCGGGCTGTCCATGCGGCTGCTGTCGGAGGACGTGCGCTACATGGAGCGGTCCATCGACAACGTGCTGAACAACCTGATCGCCGGCAGCGTCCTGGCCGCGGTGGTGCTGCTGCTGTTCCTGCGCTCCATCCCGGCCACCGCGGCGGCGGCGGCCAGCATGCCGGTCTGCACGCTGGCGACCCTGCTGGTGCTGGCAGCCAGCGGGCGCAGCATCAACGTGATCTCGCTGTCCGGCGTCGCCTTCGCCATCGGCATGACGCTGGACAACAGCGTGGTCGCGCTGGACAGCATCGCCCGCCATCTGCGCATGGGCAAACCGCGCGCCGCCGCGACCGAGGACGGCATCGCCGAGGTGTGGCCGGCGATCCTGTCCTCCACCCTCACCACCGTCCTGGTCTTCCTGCCGGTGCTGTTCATCACCGCGGAGGCGGGGCAGCTCTATTCCGACATCGCCATCGCCATCACCGGCGCCGTCGTCATGTCGATGTTCGCCGCCCTGGTCCTGGTCCCCGTCGTCGCCGGGCGCTGGTCGGTGATGCCCGCCAGCGCTGCGCACGGGCCGGAGACGGAGGGCGCGCTGGGTGCGGCGGTGCGCTGGATGCTGCGCAGCGCCCGGCGGGAGCTGGCGATCCTCGCCGCCTCCGCCGCGGCCATGGTGGCCGTGCTGTTGCACATGGTGCCGCCCGCCGAATATCTGCCGGAGGGCGAGGAGGCGACCGTCTTCAGCTTCATGGCCGCCCCGCCCGGCTACACCATGGACGCGATGCTGGAGGTCTGGCGGCAGATCGACCCGCTGCTGAGCCGTCAGGTGGGCGCCGCGGACACCGATGCGCAGACCGGCATTCCGCCGCTGCGCGTCAACCTGAGCTTCATCCGGCCCGGCTTCATCCGCTTCGTGACGGAGCCGCTGAACCCCGCCGACACCGACGCGATGATCGCCAACGTCACCAAACGGATGCGGGCCATCCCCGGCATGCGGGGCTTCGCCGCGCGCGGGTCGATCTTCTCCGGCAACAGCGGCGGCGCCCGCGCCATCCGGCTGGAGCTGAGCGGCGGCGACCTGACCTCGCTCTACGCCACGGCGCTGGCGGTGCTCGACCGCGCGGGCGACCTGTTCCCGGACGGGCAGGTGAACAGCGACCCCTCCCCGCCCACGCTGGCCATGTCGCAGCCCTTCCTGGAACTGCATCCCGATTGGGAGCGCGCGGGCGAGATGGGCATCGGGCTGGCCGAGCTGGGCTACACGCTGCGCGCCTATTCGGACGGGGCCTTCGCCGACGAGTATCTGCTGAACGACGAGAAGCTGGACATCTATCTGCGGGTGGCCGGGGGCTTGGGCCGCGACCGCCAGAGCTTCGCGGATCTGGTGCTCCACACGGGCCGCGGCGCGCCGGTGCCGCTGTCCAGCCTTGCCGAGCTGAGGGAAACCGTGGGGTCTTCCAGCATTGCGCGGATCGACGGGTTCCGGACGGTCACCCTGACCATCATCCCGCCGCGGTCGATGGCGCTGGAAACCGGAATCGCAGCGGTGCGGACCGATCTGGTGGAAAAGCTGCGCGCCGAGGGCGTGATTCCCGATGGGACGAGCACCCGCATCACCGGGGCCGGCGGGGCGCTGGACGAGCTGCGCTCCGCCCTGACCGGCGAGTTCCTGCTAGCGCTCGCCATCACCTATCTGGTGCTGGTCGCCGTCTTCTCGCACTGGGGCTATCCGCTGATCATCATGGCGGTGGTGCCCACGGGGATCGGCGGCGGGCTGGTCGGCCTGTGGCTCTACAACATGGCCGCCGGCCTGCCGTGGGGCTTCGGCCCGCCGCAGCCCTTCGACGTGCTGACCATGATGGGCTTCCTGGTGCTGGTCGGGACGGTGGTGAACAACCCCATCCTGATCGTGGAGCAGGCCGCGGCGAACCGCCGGACGCGCGGCATGTCCGGGACCGACGCCATCGCCGACGCCTTGCAAAGCCGCCTGCGCCCCATCCTGATCACCACGGTGACGACCGTCGCCGGCCTGATCCCGATGGTCGCGGTGCCCAGCGCCGGGACCGAGCTGTACCGCGGGTTGGGGCTGGTCGTGCTGTGCGGCCTGCTGATCTCCAGCCTGGTGACGGTCACCGTCCTGCCCGTGGTGCTGTCGCTGGTTTTCCGCCTGTCAGACCGGTTGGGCGCGCTGGCGCGGGGCCGGCAGGCGGGGGAAGCGGGAGCTTGAAGCGGATTGCGATCCGCTTCGGACCGCGACGGCGGTCCCGGCCGCCCATGCGACCGAAGCCCGCCTTTCGCGGGAACACAGTTCCCGCTGGCGGCAGGCGGATGCCATTGGCATCCGCTGAGAGCCGGCGAATGAGGCGATACGAGTCTGAAGCGAACGGACGTTCGCTTTAAAGCCGAAAAAGAGAAAGTCCCGCGCCGGTTGCAAAAAGAACTTGCGCGGGTTCGGACATACTCCTATATTGCGAATGAGAATCATTCGCAAGTAAATGCAGGCGCATTCAAGGGCTACGGCAGAAGGCCGGCGATGGTTCCCGCGCCCACACGGACCGATGACGGCGCGCCTTTTCCCAACATGTCAACATCGTCCGCGGTGGCGGATGGACAGTGGAGGCCCGGTTTCCATGGACGTTCTACCCCTGCCCGCCGGAGAGCGGCTGCCCGGCGGCCGTTCCGACCCGGATTTCGCCTTCGCCTCGCGCGGCCGCGTCCTGAAAGCCTACGGCGTGGATGAACGGCTGGACGTGGCGCTCGACGACCGCAGCTTCGCCGACGGACGGTGGGAGGAGGCGCTGGACCGCGCCTTCCGCCGCCGCAAGGCCCAGGGCGTCGAGAATCCCATCCTGGTGGGCGCCGTCCCCTTCGACGGGCGGCAGCACGCGCGCCTGTCGATTCCCCAGCATTACGATCACGAGGACGCCGGCCTCATGGCCGCCGATCCGGACGCCGCCTCGCTGAACGCCGCCGCGCTGAACGCCATCGAGGAGACGGTGGGGCGCAGCGCCTTCGAAGCGGCGGTGGCCCGGGCGATCGGGCTGTTCCGCGACACGCCGCTGAAGAAGGTCGTGCTGTCGCGTCCGCTCGACGTGGAGGCGCGCGAAGCCTTCGCGTCGGGGCGCCTGCTGCGGGCCTTGCTGCGGCAGAATCCCGGCGCCTACGTCTTCTCGGCCCCGGTCGCCTATGGGCAGACGCTGGTGGGGGCGAGCCCGGAGCTGCTGATCCGCAAGACCGGGCGGACCGTGGTCAGCAACCCGCTGGCCGGCTCCGCCCCGCGCAGCACCTCCGCGGAGGCGGAGCGCCTGCGCACCGCCGCCCTGCTCGCCTCGGCCAAGGACCGGACGGAGCACCGCTACGTCGTCGATGCCGTGCGCGCCGCCCTCGCCGGCCATTGCAGCCGCCTGTCGGTTCCGGACGCCCCCAGCGTGATCCACACCCCGACCATGCTGCACCTGTCCACCGAACTGACCGGGGAGTTGGCCGATCCGACGGTGTCGTCGCTGCGGCTCGCCCACGCGCTGCATCCGACACCGGCGGTCTGCGGCACGCCGACCGGCCTCGCCCGCGACGCCATCGCGCGGCTGGAGGGCTACGCCCGCAACTGGTACAGCGGCATGGTCGGCTGGATGGACAGCCGCGGCAACGGCGAATGGGCGCTGTCGATCCGCTGCGGGCTGGTCCAGGGCCGCCGGCTGCGCCTCTACGCCGGGGCCGGCGTCGTCGCGGACTCCACCCCGGCGGCGGAGTGGGAGGAAACGGCGGCCAAGCTGACCACCATGCTGAACCTGTTCGGCGTCGGGGCCGCCCAGCCGTCCAACGCCGCATCGAACGCCCCGTCCAACGCTGATGTGCCGGTGGGGATGGCGTCGTGAGCGTTGCCTTCACCCCCTGGCCCGCCGATGTCGCCGAGCGCTACCGCGCCAAGGGCTATTGGACCGGCGACCCGCTGACCGACGTGATCGACCGCCACCGGGGCGCCGCGGCGGAGGCCACCGCGATCCTCTGCGGGGAGCGCCGGTTCCGTTACGCCGACGTGCAACGCCTGTCGGCCCGGCTGGCGGCGGCCTTCCGCGCCCGCGGCCTGCGGCCCGGCGACACCGCGCTGGTCCGGCTGCCCAACCGCGCGGAGTTCCATCTGGTCTTCTTCGCCCTGCTGCGCTGCGGGGTGGTGCCGGTCAACGCGCTGAACAGCCACGGCCTTTATGAGCTGACGGCCTACGCGCGCCAGATCGAACCGAAACTGGCCGTGCTGGCGGCGGGCGGCGCTGCGGACCCGCTGGCCGCCCGGATGGCGCAAACGGTCGGACCGGAGCGGCTGCTGTTGCTCGGCCCCCCGGCGGAGGATGCGGTCGGTGGCTTCGCCTGGGCCGACGGCGACCCGCTGGCGGAGGACGACGGCGAACCGGGCCATGCCGCCGACCCGTCCGGCGTGGCCTTCTTCCAACTGTCCGGCGGCAGCACCGGCACGCCGAAGCTGATCCCGCGCACCCACGACGATTACCTCTACAGCGTCCGCCGCAGCGCCGAGATTTGCGGGCTGGACGGGTCCTGCCGCTTCCTCTGCGCCCTGCCGGCGCCGCACAACTTCACGCTCAGCTCGCCCGGCGCGCTCGGCGTGTTCCATGCCGGCGGCGCGGTGGTGATGGCCGGCGACCCCGGCCCCGCCACCTGCTTCCCGCTGATCGCGCGCCACCGCGTCACCTGGGCGGCGCTGGTCCCGCCCATGCTGTCGGTCTGGCTGGAGGCGGTGGGCGGCGGCGAGGACCTGTCGAGCCTGGAGGTCGTGCAGGTCGGTGGCGCCAAGCTCAGCCCCGCCGTGGCCGAACGGGTGCCGGAACGGCTGGGCTGCCGTCTCCAGCAGGTGTTCGGCATGGCGGAAGGGCTGGTGAACTACACGCGGCTCGACGACGATCCCTGGACGGTGGTCAACACCCAGGGCCGCCCGATGAGCCCCGGCGACGAGATCCGCATCCTCGACGCCTCCGGGCATCCGGTCCCGCCCGGCGCGGTGGGGGAGTTGTGGACCCGCGGCCCCTACACCTTCCGCGGCTATTACAAGGCCGACGCCCACAACGCCCGCGTCTTCGACGCCGAGGGCTTCTATTGCAGCGGCGATCTGGTCAGCCTGGCGCCGGGCGGCAACCTCGTCGTCTGCGGGCGCAACAAGGATCAGATCAACCGCGGCGGCGAGAAGATCGACGCGCAGGAGGTCGAAGACCTGCTGGCCGCCCACCCCGCGGTGAGCCACGCCGCCGTCGTCGCCATGCCCGACGCGGTGATGGGGGAACGGTCCTGCGCCTTCGTGCTCGCCCCGCCCGCCACCAAGCCTTCGGAGCTGCGCCGCTTCCTGCGCGGCCAGGGGCTGGCCGATTTCAAACTGCCGGACCGCTTCGTCTTCGTCCCCGACCTGCCCAAGACCGCCGTCGGCAAGATCGACAAGCAGACCCTGCGCGAGCGGGTGAAGACCGAATTCGCCTTCATGGAAACAACCGCAACATGACCATCCGATCCATTACCCCCTACGCCCTGCCCACCGCCGCGGAGCTGCCGCAGGACAAGGTGTCCTGGAGCTTCGACCCCGCCCGCGCGGTTCTGCTGATCCACGACATGCAGGACTATTTCGTGGCCTTCTACGGCGACGCGAACCCGGCCATCGTCAATTGCATGGACACGATCGTCCGGCTGAAGCGCCATCTGAAGGCGCTGGGCGTGCCGGTCGTCTACACGGCCCAGCCGCCGGTCCAGTCCGACGCCGACCGCGGCCTGCTGAACGACCTGTGGGGGCCGGGGCTGACGGCCAAGCCGGAGCGGGCAAGCATCGTCGCCCCGCTGGCCCCGGAGGCCGGCGACCGGGTGCTGACCAAATGGCGCTACAGCGCCTTCTTCCGCGCCCCGCTGGCCGAGATCCTGGCGGAGTCGGGGCGCGACCAGCTCCTGATCTGCGGGATCTACGCGCACATCGGCGTCATGCAGACGGCGGTGGAAGCCTTCATGCGCGGCATCAAACCCTTCCTGGTCGCCGACGCCATCGCCGATTTCACGCGCGAGGACCACATGATGGCGCTGCGCTACGTCGCGCGCAACGCCGGGCGGACGCTGCATTCCGACAGCGTTCTGGCCGCCCCCGCCGACGCCCTGAGCAAGGAGGGGCTGCGGCGCATCCTTCTGGCTTCGCTGGACGAGGTGCCGGGCGACGACGACAACCTGCTGGATTTCGGGCTGGATTCCATCGCGGTCATGCAGGTGGTGGACCGCTGGAAAGCCGCCGGGGTGGAGGTCGGCTTCGCCGAGCTGGCCGCGCAGCCGAGCATCGACGGCTGGTGGGCGCTGATCCAGCCCCGGCTGGCCGCCGCCGGGCGCGTCGCGGCATGATGGACTTCGCGGGCCGGACCGTCTGGGTGACCGGCGCCGGGCAGGGCATCGGGCGGGCGGTGGCGGATCTCTTCCACGCCCGCGGCGCCACGGTCGTCGCCTTCGACCACCGCTGGCACGACGGCGGCGAGCGGCCCTACCGCGCCGTGACGTTGGACATCGCCGACGCCGGCGCGGTGGCCGGGACCTGCCGGGCGCTGTTCGCCGAGGGCACGCGGATCGACGTGCTAGCGAACGTCGCCGGCATCCTGCGGGTGGGGCCGGTGGAGGCGATGACCGACGACGACTGGCGCGACACCTTCGCCGTCAACGCCGCCGGTCCCTTCCACATGATGCGGGCGGTGATTCCGGCCTTCAAGAGCGGCGGGAACGGCGGCGCCATCGTCAGCGTGTCGTCCAACGCCGCCCATGTGCCGCGGACCGGCATGGCCGTCTATGGCGCGACGAAGGCGGCGCTGACCAGCCTGACCATGACGGTGGGGCTGGAGCTGGCGCCCTACGGCGTGCGCTGCAACGTCGTCTCCCCCGGTTCCACCGACACGGCGATGCAGCGCGCGCTGTGGAGCGGGCCGGACGGCGCGGCGAAGACCATCCGGGGCAATCCCGACCAACACAAGCTGGGCATTCCGCTCGGCAAGATCGCCACCCCGCAGGACGTCGCGGAGACCGTCGTCTTCCTCGCCTCCCCCGCCGCCGGCCACATCACCCTGGCCGATCTTCTGGTGGACGGCGGGGCGACGCTGGGGCGGTAGGTATTTCCTTTTCAGGGATCATCCGATGACCAACGACCATTACGTGAACCCCTTCGACGACGAGCGCCACGACTTCCTGGTGCTGGCGAACGCCGCCGGCCAGTTCAGCCTGTGGCCATGTTTCGCCGCCGTGCCTGAGGGGTGGAGCGGCGTCTTCGGCCCCGCCGCGCGTGCCGCCTGCCTCGACCACATCGAAACCGCGTCTTAGCCCTCTCCCCAGAGGAAGAGGGAATTCAACAGTCGACATCGAGGACAGGGCCATGCGCATCATCCCCCTGCTGGGCACGCAACTGGGCATATGGCTGGCGGATCAGGTCGCGGCCCGGAAGAACGCCTACGTCATCGCCCACGCCGTCGAGCTGAACGGCCCCATCGACGCCGCGCGCCTGTCGCGGGCCATCCGCGACGGGCTGGCGGAGGCCGACACGGTGACCGCGCGCTTCGCCGAAGGGGAGGATGGCGGCGTCGTTCAGATCCTGGGCGGCGGCGATGCGGCGGCGGAGCCGGAGCGCATGGACCTGACCGCCGCCCCCGACCCGGAAGCCGCCGCACGCGCCGTCATGGCGGAGGATCTGGCCGGCGACCTGCCTGCCGACGGAGGGCGCCCGCTGTGCCGCCAGATCCTGTTCGAGGTCACCGGGGCGGACGGGGCGCCGCGCTGGATCTGGTACCAGCGCCACCACCACATCATGCTGGACGGTTACAGCTTCAACGCGCTGACCCGCCGCATCGCGGATCTGTATGGCGCCGCGGTCCAGGGGCGCACGCCGCCCCCCTGCCCCTTCGTCTCCGTCGCCGCGGTGGCGGAGGAGGAAGCGGCCTATCTCGCGTCCGACGCCATGGCCGGCGACCGCGCCTTCTGGAGCGGGCTGTGCCGCGACGTCCCGGCGCCGCTGACCCTCTCCGTCCAGGGCGCCAAGCCGACCGAGCAGCAGGCCACGTCGGAAGTGGTGGTCCACGCCGCCGCCCTGCCCGATCCGCTGGCCCGCGCGCTCGCCCGTCTGGCGGAGGGTTGCGGCGTGTCCGCCGCCGATCTGGCGATGGCCGGAATCGCGGTCTATCTGCACCGGCTGTCCGGCGATCCCCGCCCGGTGGTCGGCGTTCCCTTCATGCGGCGCATGGGCTCCGCCGCCGTCCATTCGGTGGCGCCGGTGGTCAACGTGCTGCCGGTGCGCATCGACCTGACCGGGGCCGACACGCTGGCCGAGGCCGCCAAGCGGGTGCGGGCCGCGCTGAAGGAGGCGCGCCGGCACCAGCGCTACGACGCCGAGCGCATCCCCCGCGACCTGGGGCAGGTCGGGTCGGGCAAGGCGCTCTACGGTCCGGTGGTCAATTACCGGATGTTCGACTACGACCTGGATTTCGCGGGGGTGGAGGCGGTCACCCACCATCTGGCGACCGGCCCGGTCGATGACTTCGAGTTCGGCCTGATGACCCGCGGCGGCGGCATCGCGCTGGAGCTGCGCGCCGACCGCAGCCGCTACACGGTGGCTGAGTTGGTCCGCCACGCGCGGCGCCTGATCCGGCTGCTCGACGCCGCGGTGGCCGGCGTTCCTCTGGACACCCTGCCGGTGATGGCCTGGGACGAGGAAACGGCCATCGCCGCCTGGTCCGCCGGCCCCGTCTTCGCCGCTCCGGAGCGCCCGGCCACCCTGGTGGAGGTGCTGGACCATCAGGCCGCCGAGACCCCGGAGGCGGCGGCGCTGGTCTTCGGCGAGACGCGCATCACCTTCGCGGCGCTGTCAGGCACGGTTTCCCGGCTGGCGCGGCGGCTGATCGCGCGCGGCGTCGGCCCCGGCGACGTGGTGGCGGTGGCGGTTCCGCGCTCCGCCGACGCGGTGGTTGCCATGCTGGCCGTGCTGGCGAGCGGCGCCACCCATCTGCCGCTGGACCTCGACTACCCCACCGAGCGGCTGGCCATGATGTGCGAGGACGCCGGGCCGCGCTGCGCCCTGACCTGGACAGCGGTGGCCGGGCGGCTGCCCGCCGGGCTGGAGGCGCTGTGCCTGGACGACGCCGGCCTGCTGGCCGCCTGCGCCGCCCTGCCCGGCGCGCCCATCGCGACGGCGGAGCGGACGGCGACGCTGACGCCCGCCCATGTCGCCACCATCATCTTCACCTCCGGCTCCACCGGGCGCCCGAAGGGGGTGATGAACACCCACGGCGCGCTTCTGAACCTGCTGCTGTCCCACACGGCGACGGTCTACGGCCCGGCGCTGGAGGCCGTGCGGCGGCGCCACGGCGCCCGCGCCCTGCGGGCCGCGCACACCCACTCCTTCGCCTTCGATTCCTCCTGGCTGCAAATCTTCTGGATGCTGCTGGGGCAGGAGCTTCACGTCTTCGACGAGGAGATGCGGCGCGACGCCCACGCCCTGGTGCAGGAGGTGCGAAGCCGGCGCATCGACGCCATGGACCTGCCGCCCTCCTTCTGCGCGCAGATGCTGGCCTGCGGCCTGATGGAGCCGGGCCACCACCACCCCACCCTGATCCTGATCGGCGGCGAGGCGGCCTCGCCCGCCCTGTGGACGGACCTGCGCGCTCATCCGGACCTGATGGCGGTGAACCTCTACGGCCCGACCGAGAACACCGTGGACACGCTGCGCGCCCCCGTGACGGTGGCGGAACGGCCGGTGGTCGGGCGCCCGGTCGGCAATGTGCGGGTGCATGTGCTGGACGCGCGGCTGCGCCCGATGCCGGTGGGCGCCGTGGGTGAGCTTTACATCGGCGGGGCCGGTCTGGCCGCGGGATATGTGGGCCGCCCGGGGCTGACCGCCCAGCGCTTCGTCGCCAATCCCTTCAGCACAGGCCCCTTCAGCACAGGCCCCTTCAGCACAGGCCCCTTCAGCACAGGCCCCTTCAGCACAGGCCCCTTCGGCTCGGGCGGGCGGCTCTACCGCACCGGCGATCTGGTGCGCTGGACCGGTGACGGGCAGATCGACTTCATCGGGCGCGCCGACCACCAGATCAAGGTCCGCGGCTACCGCATCGAGATCCCGGAGGTGGAGGCCGCCCTGCACCGCCTGCCCGGCGTGTCCGGCGCGCTGGTGGTGGCGGAGGCGGTGAACGGCAGCCACCGGCTGATCGCCTATTGCACCCTGTCCGATCCCGCCGCCGGGCCGTCCCGCGCCCTGCTGCACGGGCTGCGCGAACGGCTGCCCGATTACATGGTGCCCGCGGCGCTGGTGGTGCTGGACGCCTTCCCGCTGACCGTCAACGGCAAGGTGGACCGGGCGCGCCTGCCCGCCCCGGCGGCGGAAACCGGCGGCGAGGCCCCCGCCACCCCGGCGGAGGTTCTGCTCTGCCGGGCCATGGCGAAGGTGCTGAGGCTGCCCGCGGTGGGCGCCGACGCCGACTTCTTCGCTCTCGGCGGCGACAGCATCAGCGCCATCGCGCTGGGCAGCGAGCTGCGCGCCCACGGCTTCGAGCTGCGCCCCCGCGACGTCTTCGCCGGACGCGACCCGCGGCGCATGGCGCTCGCCCTGAAGGCTCCCGTTGCGGAGAAGCGCGCGGACCCGGCGCGGCCCACCGCCGATCTCGCGGCACTGGAGGCCCGCCATGGGCCGGTCGCCGCGGCGGTGCCGCTGCTGCCCTTGCAGAAGGGCATGCTGTTCCAGAGCCAGCTCGGCGGGAAGGCCAGCGCCTACAACGCCTTCACCGCCCTCGACCTCGACGGGTCGCTGGACGCGGAGCGGCTGTGCCGCGCCTTCGACGCGGTGCTGCGCCGCCACCCGCAGCTTGCCGGGCTGTTCGACCATGACGGGCGCGGCGAACCCCTGCTGGTCGTCCCCGCCCTGCCGGACGGCGGCGAAGGGCTGTGGCCCGTCGAGCGGCACGACCTGTCGGGGCTGGCGCCGGAGGCCCGTGCCGCGGAACTGGCCCGCATCGAGGCCGCGGCGGCGGAACGCGCCAACCCGACCGACCGCTTTCTGGGGCTGGTCAAGGCCGTTCTGGTGCGGACCGCACCGGACCGCCACCGGCTGTTGATCGCCGTGCATCATCTGGTGGTGGACGGCTGGTCCACGCCGCTGCTGCTGCGCGACCTGCTGACCGCCTATGGCCGCGGCCCGGAGGCGCTGACGCCGCCCGCCATCGGCTATCCGGTGGTGGTGGAGGGCCTGCTGGCCCGCGACGGCACGGACAGCCGGGCCGCCTGGAGCGCCGCCCTGTCCGGCGCCGTTCCCACCGTTCTGTTCGACCCCGCCCGGACCGGCGGCGACGCGCCGATGATCGAGGCGGAACTGGCCCTGCCGGCGGACCTGACCGACGCCCTGCTCGCCCGGCTGCGGGCCGACGGGCTGACCCTGAACGCGCTGATGCAGGCGGTGTGGGCGCTGGTGCTGGGCAATCTGGCCGGGCGCGACGACGTGCTGTTCGGCACGCCGGTCTCCGGACGCTCCGGCGCCGTTCCCGGCGTGGAGGAGCAGGTCGGCCTGTTCCTGAACACCCTGCCGGTGCGGGTGGCGCTGGACCCGGCGCGGCCGCTGTGGGCGCAGCTTCCGGCCATTCAGGACCGTCACATCGCGCTGATGGAGCAAGACGGGCTGGGCCTGTCGGAGCTTCAGGCGATGGCCGGCGGCGGCGCGCTGTTCGACACGCTGCTGGTCGTGGAGAACTACCCGGACGGCGGATACGAGGCCCTCGACCTCGGCGGCGTGCGGGTGGCCGGGGTGCACAACCGCGGCTACAGCCATTATCCGCTGGCCCTGCTGGTCCTGCCGGGCCGCGAGCTGACCCTGCTGGTGGAGAACCGCGGCGCGGTCCCCGACGCGCGGGCGCTGGCGGAGCGGGTCCGCGGCCTGCTCGACGCGCTGGTCCGCTGCCCGGACATGCCGGTCGCCGCCCTGCCGATGCCGACGGAGGGGGAGCGGCGCCGGCTCGCCGCGGTGAACGCCACGGCGCGGGCGGTACCCTGGACGACGCTGCGCGGTCTTCTGACCGCCCAGGCGGCGCGCACGCCGAACGCCGTCGCCCTGGTGGACGAGCGGGAGAGCCTGACCTTCCGCGAGGTGCGGCGGCGGGTGGCCGGTCTGGCCGGGCGGCTGCGCGCCATGGGGGTGCGCCCCGGCGACGTGGTGGCGGTGGGACTGCCGCGCTCCGCCGCGCTCAGCCTGTCGATCCTGGCGGTGATCGAGGCGGGGGCGGCCTATCTGCCGCTGGACCTCGGCTATCCGGCGGAGCGGCTGGGCTTCATGCTGTCCGACGCCCGCCCGCGGGCGCTGATGACCGACGCCACGTCACGCGCCCTGTTCGGCGATGCGGTGCCGGTGCTGTCCGTCGATGAGGCCGCGGGGGAGACGGAGGACTCGCTTGCCCCCGCGGATGGACTGACGCCGGACCATCCCGCCTACGTCATCTACACCAGCGGCACCACCGGGCGGCCCAAGGGCGTGGCGGTGTCGCACGGCGCCATCGTCAACCGCATCCTGTGGATGCAGAACGAATACCCGCTGGGGCCGGAAGACGCGATCCTGCAGAAGACTCCCTGCGGCTTCGATGTGTCGGTGTGGGAGTTCTTCTGGTCCTTCCTGGTCGGCGCAAGGCTGGTCATGGCGCCGCCCGAGGCCCACCGCGACCCGGCGGCGCTGGTCCGGCTGATCGAGGACCACCGCGTCACCACCCTCCATTTCGTGCCGTCGATGCTGGCCCTCTTCACCGCCAGCGTGATCGAATCCCACGGCCCCGACGCCCCGGTTTGCGCCAGCCTGACCCGTGTCTTCTGCAGCGGCGAGGCGCTGGGGCGGAGCCTGTCGCGCGCCTTCACCGACCGCTTCGCCGCGGAGCTTCACAACCTCTACGGCCCGACCGAAGCGGCGGTGGACGTCACCTATTGCCCGGCCTCCGGCGCCTGGATCGCGGGGGACGGCGGCGTTCCCATCGGCAAACCGGTGTGGAACACGCAGCTCCGCATCCTCGACCACGCCCTGCGCCCGGTCCCGCCGGGAGCGGTGGGGGAGCTGTATCTGTGCGGCGACCAGCTCGCCATCGGCTATCTCGGGCGGCCCGGCCTGACCGCCTCGCGCTTCGTCGCCGATCCCTTCGACCATGGGCGGCGGATGTACCGCACCGGCGACCTCGCCCGCTGGCTGCCGGACGGTTCGGTCGAGTATCTGGGCCGCACCGACCATCAGGTGAAGATTCGCGGCCAGCGCATCGAGCTGGGCGAGATCGAAAGCGCGCTGGCCGCCCTGCCCGGCGTGGCCCAGGCGGTGGTGACCGCCGCGGTGCTGGGCGACGGCGCATCCGAGCCCGGTATGGACCAGCGCCAGCTCGTCGCCTACCTCGTCCCGGCGGCAGATCATGCCTTGGATGAGGGAGCCATCCGCACCGCCCTGCTGGACACGCTGCCGCCGCACATGCTGCCCGCCGTCTATGTGACGCTGGCCGCCTTGCCGCTCTCGCCGAACGGCAAGCTGGACCGCAAGGCGCTGCCCCTGCCCTCGGTGGGAAACACGGCGGGCCGGACAGGCCGCGCCCCGGCGCCGGGGCTGGAAAGCCGGCTGGCGGTGCTCTTCGCCGAACTGCTGGACCTGGAGCGCGTCGGCGCCGACGACGACTTCTTCGCCATCGGCGGCCATTCCCTGCTGGCGATGCGGCTGGCGGCGCGCATCCGCCGCGACCTGGGTCAGCCGGTGTCGGTCAGCCAGATCATGGTGGCCCCCACGGTCGCCCGGCTCGCCGCCCATCTGTCCGAAACCGGTTCGTCGGAGGAGCCTGAAAATCTGGGCTTCGCGCCGGTCATCCGTCTGCGCGACGGGGCGGGGCCGCCGCTGGTCTGCCTCTATCCGGGCTCCGGCCTGTCCTGGCAGTACAGTGTGCTGTCGCGCTATCTGGGCGGCAACCGGCCCATCGTCGGGCTGCAATCGCCCCGCCCCAACGGCCCGCTGGCGCTCAGCGCCGACCTCGACGAGCTGTGCGACCGCCAGCTCGCCATCCTGCGCGAGGTGCAGCCGCGGGGTCCCTACCATCTGCTGGGCTATTCGCTGGGCGGCACGGTGGCCTACGGGCTGGCGGTGCGGCTGCGGCGGCTGGGGGAGCGGGTGGATTTCCTCGGCCTGCTCGACACCTACCCGGCGGAGGCCCACGACTGGAGCGGGCTCGGCCGCACCGACGCCGATCAGGCGGCGGAGCGCGAGCAGGAACAGTTCCTCGGCGACGCCCTGGCCGACGTGATGGACGAGGATCTGCGGCGGGAGAAGGTGGAGATGTTCGGCCACATCTTCGGCAACTACAAGGACGCCGTGCGGATTCTGTCGAAGGCCCGCACCCCGTTCTACGGCGGCGAGCTGACGCTGTTCGTGGCGGAGAAGTCGATCCCGCCGGAAATCGACCCCGAGGGAAGCTGGGCGGGCCGCGTCGGGCGGCTGTCCGTCCACCGCCTGTCCCATTGCTCGCACGAGGACATCATCGCCCCGGCCTCCCTGCGGATCGTCGGCCCCCTGCTCGACCGGGTGATCGCGGCGGCGGAGGACGCGGAACCCACCCGCGCGGTGATGGGTGGGTGATCTGGCCTCATATCCCTCTCCCGCCCCGGGAGAGGGTGCCCGCGAAAGCGGGCGGGTGAGGGTAGAACCGAGGATCAAGGCGCCAGTCCACTGCCGACCCCTCACCCTTCCCACGCTTCGCGTGGGCCCCTTCCCTCTCCCGGGACGGGAGAGGGGATGTCAAATGCGATAGATATGGAATGTGTGCTTGCCTCGATTGACACGTTTGTTTCTGGCTGGAACGGTGATGATGGGTCTGAACGCCTGCGCAGGTGGAACGGACGGTTCCCCGCTGGCTCTCGACGCTCCGGTGTCCGGCGCGGATCGCAATGCCGTCCACACCCTGGCCCTGGACGATGGCGACTATGTGGAAGGCACGCTGGATTCCGGCACGGAGGCGGCGGAACTCCGGCTGATCGACAAGGACGGTCGCCCCATCCGGCTGCTGCTGAACGGCACCGCGGGGCGGGAGAGCTTCCGCTTCGTCGCCCGGCCCGGCATGGCGGCGCTGCGGGTCACGCTGCGCGGGTCCGGCGCCTACCAACTGGCGCTCACCCGCCGCATCCCCGTGCAGGACCAGCATCCGGTTCTTCAAGGCCACCTGAGCCCGGCCATCGCCGCCCTGGCGGGGGAGCTGAAGCGCGGTGGCGGCACCGGGGCCTTCTGGCGGGAGGTGGCCCGGCGCGGCACGCCGCTGGTGGAGCCGCTGGGGCCGGACCGGGTGGTGATGACCTTCCTGGCCCGCGGTGCGCGCCACAACGTGCGCCTGCTGGGCGGGCCGACCTCCAACCACGAGACTCTCGAACGGCTCGGCGGCAGCGATGTCTGGTTCAAGAGCTTCACCGTCCCCTCCTCCACCCGGCTGTCCTACCAGATCGCGCCGGACGTGCCGGAGTTCCCCGGAACCTGCCGCGAATGCCGGATGGCCATCCTGGCGCAGCTCCAGGCCGACCCGCTGAACCACCGCCCCTGGCCGGCGGACGCGCCCGACCCCTACAACCAGCTTTCCCTGATCGAGCTGCCCGGCGCCACGCCCCAGCCGGGCCTTGAGGACGGCGTGGCGGAACCGGCGGGACAGCTGGTCACCGAACGCTTCGCCAGCGCCCTTCTGGGCAACACGCGCGAGGTGGCGGTCTATGCGCCGCCCGGCGTCGATCCGGCAGGGAAGGACACCGTCCTGCTGCTGCTGTTCGACGGGCCGGACTACCGCGACCGCCGCGCGCCGGTGCCGGCGATCCTCGACCGGCTGACCGGGGACGGGCGGCTGCCGCCGGTGCTGGCCGTCTTCATCGCCAACCCCAGCGCCGAGGCGCGGGGGCACGAGCTTCCCGGCAATCCCGCCTTCGCGGCGATGCTGGCCGACGAGCTTCTGCCCTGGCTGGCGGAGCGCACGGGCGTCCGCCCCCGCCCCGACCGGACGGTGCTGGCCGGGTCCAGTTACGGCGGGCTGGCGGCGGTGACCGCGGCGCTCGCCCGTCCGGAGCGCTTCGGCAACGCGCTGTCGATGTCCGGTTCCTTCTGGTGGCACCCCACCGGCACCCCGCCCGAGCGTCCGGAGCATGTCGCCACGCTGGTG
Source organism: Azospirillum isscasi (assembly GCF_030849505.1). Taxonomy (GTDB): domain Bacteria; phylum Pseudomonadota; class Alphaproteobacteria; order Azospirillales; family Azospirillaceae; genus Azospirillum; species Azospirillum isscasi. The sequence continues at coordinate 161,268 of NZ_JAUJFI010000001.1, forward strand.
GCGTCGCGCGAGCGGCTGCCGGTGCGGCTGTTCCTCAGCGCCGGGCTGTTCGAAAGCTCGATCGACGGGGAGATCGGCATCCTCGAAAGCTCCCGCCATCTTCGGGACGTGCTGGAGGCCAAGGGCTACGACGTGATCTACCGCGACTATGCCGGGGGGCACGACTATTTCGTCTGGCGCGGGGCGCTGGGCGACGGGCTGCTGGCGCTGTTTGGGAAAAATACTCCGTCAACCCGTTGAAAAAAAACAAAAGCCAAGCCGGCGCTCCGCGAGAAAATTTTCTCGCGGAGCGCCGGCGTTTCTCAGCCCCCTGCCCTCCCCTGCCCGGCGTTCAGGATCGCGTCGATGTCGTCGCGGATCGCGCGGAGCGTCTCCCGATCGATGTCCGCCAGGGCCAAGCCCTGTTCGCGGACCGCGGCGACGGTCTGCCGCGCCCCGAACACCGCCTTCGCCAGCGGCTTCGGCAGGGCGCTGCCGGTGGGGGCGGCGCTCGGGCGGGACCGCACCGCCGGGGATGCCGGGGCCTCCTCGTCCGCGTTCCGCCGCACCATCTCCGCCACCAGCGCGTCCCAGGCGCGGAGTTGCTCGGCCTCCCCCTTCAGCCGGGCGATCTCCACCAGACGGTAGCGCGCCGGGCGGTGCAGCGGGTATTCGTCGCGGATGCGCGGCGGCAGGCGGCTGATGAGAAGCGCGCGGGAGATGTCCACCCGGTCCTTCCCGACGATCCGCCCGACATCCTCCTGCCGGTAGCCGTGGCGCTCCATCAGGCGCGCGTAAGCCTCGCCCTCCTCGAAGGGGGACAGGTCGGCGCGGACGACGTTCTCGATCAGCGCCAGCTCGTCCGAGGCGCCGGTGACGGTCACCGCGTAGATGGTCGGGTGGCCGAGCGCCCGCACCGCGCGGAAGCGCCGTTCCCCGAAGACGAGCTGGAACCGCCCGTCGCCCAATTGCTGCACGCCGACCGGCTGGGCCAGGCCATGCTGCGCGATGGAGGATTTCAGCGCCTCCATGTCCGCCTCGTCGAAATGGCGGCGGGGCTGGTCGGGGTTGGTGACGATCCGCCCGACATCGATCTCCACGACCACCGGGCCGCGGCGGTTGAAGCCCTGCCCTTCCTCGCGGGCCTGCCGCTCCGCCGCCGCGGTGGTCAGCACGCCGGTGTTCGTCCGGGCCAGTTTACGCGACATGGGCCATCACCTCCGGCAAACGGGCACGTTCCTGGATCAGCGCATCGGCGACGGCCTGATAGACCTCGTAGCCCGGCGCGTCCGGCACCGCCTCCAGCGCGGCGCGCCCGGCGGCGACCGCCTGGGCGTAGACGGTAGCCCGCGGGATCGGGCCGAAGACCCGCAGCTTCGCCCCGAACAGGTTGCGGATGTCGTCCAGCGACGCCTGATCCTGGGTCAACCGCGCGTTGTACATGGTCGGCAGGATGCCCAGCACGCTGACCCCCGGGTTGGCCCGGCGGCGGATCATGTCCAGGTTCTCCAGCAGGAATTCGACGCCGGCCACGCTCAGCATCTCCGTCTGGCAGGGGATGGCGACGGTGTTGGCGGCGGTCAGGGCGTTGCGGGCCAGCATGCCGAAATGCGGCGGGGTGTCCACGAAGATGAAGTCGTAGCTCTGCCGCGCCCCGCCATCCAGGCATTCGCGAAGCGCGCAATCGCCCGACGACTGGCTTTGCAGTTCCGCCTCCGCGTCGCCCAGCCGCATGCCGCTGGGGATCACGTCCAGCCCGCTGTCGGTGGTGACGATGTAGTCGCCGAGGTCGAAGCCCTTGCCCCGCGACTTCAGCGCCTCCACCGACGCCTTCAGCGCGTAATAGAGGGTTTTCTCCTCGCGCTCGCGTTCGATGGAGTTGATGCCGAGATGGATGGTGGCGTTGGCCTGCGGGTCGGCGTCGATCAGCAGGACCTTGAAATGCCGGGCGAGCAGGGTGGCCGTGTTGACGGTGAAGGCGGTCTTGCCCACCCCGCCCTTGCGGTTGGCGGCGGCACAGATCAGCGCCGGGCCATGCCGCGTCACCGTGCCGATCTTTTCCTGAAGGAGCAAGGAGATGACCGGGGCCGGCACCTTCTCGCTGCCGTTCTCCCAGCGCGAGATCTTCGCCTTGTCGTATTTCCGGCCCAGCTTTTCGTTCAGCCAAGCCGCGAAGTCCGGCTGGTTCAGCGTCCGGCCTTCCCGGAACGCCTTGATGTCCTCGCCGCGCATGGTCCAATCCCCTGCCTTGCCCCGCCGCCACTTTTGCGCGGCGGCGGAGTCCGGTCAAGCCGGAATGTTGACTCCGGGGAAGGGGAGGGGAGTCAACTTGCGGCGAGAAAATTTTCTCGCGGGAGAAGCCCCGGCGGGGACGCGGCACGCCCCCGCCGATCCGCTCAGCCCGGCTTGTAGGCCGCCTTCGCTTCGGGCAGCAGCTTTTGCAGGGCGGCGATGCGGTCCGCCGTGCCGGGGTGGGTGGACATGAAGGTCGGCGGCTGGTTCCCCGCCTGCTTCATGTTCTGCCACAGATCGATGGCCGCCTGCGGGTCGTAACCGGCGCGCGCCATCATCAGCAGACCGGCCCGGTCGGCCTCAAGCTCCTGGTTGCGGGAATAGGGCAGGAGCAGGCCGTACTGTGCGCCGGTGCCCAGCGCCGCGGCGATCATCTCGCTGCCGCCGACCCCGCTCGCCCCGGCCACGGCCCCCAGGATGCTCGTGCCCGCGTCGGTGGCCATCTGGGTGCTCACCCGCTCGGCGGCGTGGCCTTCCAGATTGTGGGCAATCTCGTGGCCGATGACCGCGGCAAGCTGCGCGTCCGTCTTGGCGTATTGGAACAGCCCCTCGTAGACGCCGATCTTCTGGCCGGGCAGGGCGAAGGCGTTGGCCTCCTGACCCTGGAACACGCGCACCTCCCAACCCGCGGGGTCGAGCGAGGCGACGCGCAGAAGGCGGGCCGAGATCTGTTGCGCGCGGCGCTGGTAATCGGCGTTGGCGGTGGCCGGGGTCGATTGGGTCAGGCGCTGCCAGTCCTGCTGGCCAAGTTCGACGAGCTGCTCCTGCGAGACGAGGTTCAGCCCGAGCCCCGTCGCGTTTCCGGTGCATCCGGCCAGCGCCAGGGACCCGGCCAAGGCCGCGGCAAGGCACAGGGGTCGGACGGTCGTGGTTGGCATCGTTCTTCCTCCGCTGTGGTTCTGTCCGGCGCATCCTATCCGATGGCGGATGGGCTTCGCCGGGGCAATTCGGTGGCAGAGCGGCCCGGGGGCGTCCGCCGCATTAGACGTCTAATAACCCTGTGACCAGGGAACACGCTACTCAACCGCCCGCGCGATTCCATGTATAGTCGGCGGTGCGACGGCATCGTTGCGGGTGGATGGCGGCAGGAGGAACGGGTGACGACGCTCAAGGAGTTCGAGGAAGCCTTGAAGACGGCGGGCAACACGGAGGCCCTGGAGATCCTGGGGAAGCTGCGGGAGCGCGACAAGGCCCAGCGGTCGATCCGCCCGGCGCGCCGCGTCGTCGGCAAGAAGATGACGCCGGAACTGGCCGGGCAGATCCTGGAGCTTCACCGCACGACCGACATGACCCAGCAGGAGATCGCCTTCCAGCTCGGCGTCAACCAGGGCCGCGTGAACGAGGTCATCAAGCGCGGGAAATGGCTGGACAGCGACCCCAACGCGCCGGAGGCCATCGCCCGCGACAAGGCCAAGGCCCGCGCCAAGGACGGGGTGGGCATCGACCCGCGCCCCAGCCGCCCGAAGAAGAAAAAAGCGGTGACGCCGGCGGACGAGGTGCCGGTGACGGACGCGCCGGCAGCAGAGGAGGCCGTGGCGGTGGAGGCCGTGGCGGTGGAGGCCGTGGCGGTGGAGGCCGTGGCGGTGGAGCCGGTTCCGGAGGAACCCGCCCCCGTCCAGACCGAAGCCGTCCAGACCGAAGCCGTCCAGGCCGAAGCCGCCCCGCCCGAACCCGCGCCGGCGCCGGTCGCACCGACCGAACCGGCGCCGGGCCTGGAGGCCCAGGAACAGCCGGCTCCGGAGAAGAAGGCGGCGAAGGAGAAGAAGAAAAAGCGCTCCGCCGGGCCTCCGGCGCAGCTTCTCTTCGACGGGCTGTAAGGCGCCGGGCTCAGCCGCGGCGGGGCTGCCACCAGCGGGCCAGGAAGCCCAGCCCGGCGAAGCGCACGACGTGGTGGGTGCCGACGAAGGCGGTGTCGAGGCCGAGCACGAAGGCCACGATGGTCATCGCCTCCACCCCGCCCGGCGCGTAGGCGAGCCAGAGCTGGCCGAAGGGAAGCCCCAGCCCCCACGCGCCCACCCAGGCGAACGCCGAGGAGAGGGCGAGCGCCAAAGCCACGCTTTCCAGCGACGGGCGCAGCGCCGCCCGCAGGGACGCCAGCGAGACCCCGCCGAAACGCGACCCGATCAGTCCCCCCGTCACCACGAAGCCCGCGTTCAGCAGCCAGCCCGGCAACCGGTGATCCACGAGGCCGGAGCCATGCAGCAGCGCGCTCGCCAGCATGGCGCCCAGCAGAACGCCGCCGGGCACGCGCAGCCGCTGGAACAGCAGGCCCGACAGGGCGCTGCCGGCGACCAGCAGGGCCATCTCGGGCAAGGCGCCCGCCGGGTCGGACGGGGCAGGGCGGGGCGGCAGGCCGGGCGC
>NZ_JAUJFI010000010.1 GCF_030849505.1 Azospirillum isscasi
GCCCGCCTCGAAACGGGCGCGGCCCAGATTCAGCCGGACCCCGGCGTCCTCCGGCAGCAGGGCCGCCGCATGCTCCAGCGCCGCCACCGCCTCCGGGTCCCCGGCCCGTTGGAGCGCCACGCCGAGATGATGCCACGCCTCCCCATGGTCGGGGCGCAGGCGGACGGCGCGGCGCAGGGCGCCCACGGCCTCCCCCGTCCGCCCCTCGTAGCGCAGCAGGATGCCGGCCTGGACCATGGGTTCGGCAAGGTCGGGCTGGATCAGGGTGGTGCGGCGATAGGCCGCCACGGCGAGCCCGCCGTGCCCCGCCTCGCGGGCCGTTCCCGCCAGCGGAAAGGCGAGCGCCGCCGAGTCGGGGCAGAGGGTCAGGGCGGCCCGGTATTCCTCCGCCGCCGCCGCGGGGTTGCCGCGGGCCTGATGCAGCATGGCGAGGTTGGCGCGGTATTCGGCCACGCCGGGGCGCAGCGCCACCGCCCGGACCAGCAGTCCGGCGGCCTGATCCAGCCGCCCGCCCTGGGCGCAGAGCAGGCCGTAGAGGTGAAGGGCGTTCGGTTCGTCCGGGACGACGTCGAGGATGCGCCCGTACAGGGTTTCCGCCTCCTCCGTCCGCCCGGCGGTGTGAAGGTCGAGCGCGATGGCCAGCGCCTCGTCCAGCGTCGCCACGGCGCCCGTTCCGCTCAGGTCTCGCGGCCGCCGATGACGCTGGCGGCGACCGCCAGGCTTTCCGGCGTGCCCATGTCGATGAAGCGTGCCTTGGCGATGTGGCCGTGCAGCGTGCCCGGCGGCATCCGGTGCAGCACGTCGCGGGTCAGCGAACTGGCCCCGGAAGCCGCGATGCGGTCGAGGAAGGCCGCGGAGAAGAGATAGACCCCGGCGTTGATGACCCCGCGCCCCGGCGCCTTGTCGAGGAACCGGCGGACCCGGCTGTCCGGCCCGACCTCCACCCGGCCGAAGCGGGCGGCGTCCTCCACCTCCACGCACAGGACCGACGCCTCCGCCCCCGACAGGCGGTGCGAGGCGACGAAGGCGCGCAGGTCGGCGTCCAGGAAGGTGTCGCCGCTCATCACCAGGACGGTGCTCGACGTCAGGTCCTTGCGGATGTAGGCCAGCGCCGCGGCGGAGCCCATCTGGCTCGGCTCGATCTGGCAGACGACGTCCAGCGAGCGGTTGGTGTCGCCCTGGGCCAGCCACGCCGTCACCCGGTCGGCCAGATGGCCCAGGCACAGCACCACCCGGCGCGCGCCGTAGGCCGCCAGATGGTCCAGGAGATGCCCAAGGAAGGCGCGGCCCGCGATGGGCGCCAACACCTTGGGCGTGTCGCCCGACACGCCGCGCATGCGCGAGCCGAGACCGCCGGCGAGCAGCGTGACGTCGATGTCCGTCAGGGCTTCCTCAGGCCGCACCGTGCTTCCCCTCATGCTCCCGGCGCAAACGCGCCGCACCCACATCCGCCGCATACCGCGTCGGCGGTGGATTGGTCAAACATTCGGTGGGGGTGATGGCGAACTTTCCCGGCGGACCGCCCATCGTAAGCCCCTCTCCGCATGGCCTATTCCGCGAAGGCCGCCAGCGTGGTTTCGCGTGGGAAGAGGCGGATGTGCCCCTCCCACTCGCTGCGCAGCGTCTCAAAGACATAGACGTCATGGAAGCGGCCGTATTTGTGGACATGTTGCCGCAGCACCCCGACCTCGCGGGTTTTCAGCACGCGCTGGATGCGGATGACCGTGTCGTTCCCTTCTATGAAGTAGTTGACGATCTTGTTCATCCCCATGCCGTAATAGCAGTAATCCATGATGAAATTGTGCAGGAAGCCGGCGAGCTTCCGCCGGTCCCGCTCCTCCACGATGTAGGAGCCGGAGGAGCAGCGCAGATGCACCCAGTCGATGTCGGAATAGGACAGGTAGCCGATCGGGCGATCCTCATACTCGATGATGAAATGGCGGAAATCCCGGCGTGTCTCCATGGCGGCGAGCCACGCACGCTGGCGCTCCACGTCCGGGTTTTCCAGATCGGTGAACATGAACCGGGTGATTGACGGCTCGGTGCGCCAGCGCAAAATCATCTCGGCATCGTCGAGCGCCGGACGGCGGAAGCGGAACATGGACCCCTGCCCTTCGAAAAAATGCGGCGTCACTTCGCCAGATAGCCGCCGTCCACCGGCAGCATTACCCCGTTGATCCAGCCGCTGGCGTCCGACATCAGGAAGGCGATGGCCGATGCCACGTCCTCCGGCCTGCCGAATCCCATGGGGTGGGCGGCGCGGATCGCCTCGAACTGGTCGGCGGTGGTGGTGCGGCGGAAACGCTCCATCATCTCCGTCTCGACCATCGCCGGGGCGACGCAGTTGACGCGGATGCCGTCGCGCAGGAATTCCATGGCAAGCCCGCGGGTGGCCGACACCAACCCGCCCTTTGCCGCGGAATAGACCACGTTGCCCGGCTGCCCGATCTCGGCGGCGACGGAGGAGACCAGCACCAGCGCCGCCGGCTCGGCGTGGCAGCCCTTCTGCCGCAGGCCGCGGGCGAGCGCCAGCGCGCTCAGCAGGTTGGCGTGCAGGATGCCGTCGAAGAAGGCCCGGTCCACGCCGCGCACCGGCTTGCCCACCTGCACGCCGGCGCAGTGGGCCAGCCCGGCGATGGGGCCGCCGGCGTCCGCCTGCGCCTTGACCCAGCCGGGGACGGCGTCGCTGTCCGACAGGTCGAAGGCGGCCGGCCGGTGCCCCTCCCCCGGCAGCAGGGCCAGCGTTTCCTCCAGCCTCCCCGCGTCCCGTCCGTTCACCGTGACCCGTGCGCCAAGCCGGGCGGCCAGCAACGCCGTCGCTCGCCCGATCCCCGCGGAGGCGCCGGTGACCAGAACATGCCGCCCGGCAAGATCGACCAGAGGATTCATTCGGCGGCCATGCGCGCGAACCACGCCTGGTGGAAGGCCGCGATGCGCTCCTCGCAGGAGCCGAGGGCCGCCGGGACCTGCACCTGCTTCAACCCGCGGTGGGCGGATTCGGCGACTCGACGGTCCTCGTCCAAAACGGTGCGGTTGAAGCCGCAGACGTTGGCCTCCACCGCCTTGCGCGTCGGCCCGCCCTTGGTCTTCGGCTTGGAGGTCTCGCCCAGGAACAGGCGGAAATGCAGGTTGCTGCGATCCGGCCCGACCGGGTCGTAGGTCTGCACGCTCATCAGCGCGCCATGGGTGACGCCGATGGCGAGGTTGGGGAAGATCATGAAGTGGTCGTAGTTCCGCAGCATCTCGCTGCGCGGCAGCCCCAGCCGCTCGATCACCCCGTCCCACCAGCGGGCGGAAGTGTCCGACAGATGGGTCGTGCCCCGTGAATGCTCCCCTTCGTAGGAACAGATCCAGATCTTCTTGGCGAATTTCTTGAAGGTTTCCGGGTGGGTGGCGTCGACATGGTAAACTTCCAGCGCGCTTTCCAGCGCCGTTTTCCAGTTCGCGTCCCAGGGGAGCACGTCCTCGTCGATGCGATCGGTGAACATCTCCGACAGATGGTCCAGAACCGGCCCATAGGCGCCAAGCTGCTCATCCAGCCCACGCCCGCCCGGTTCCAGCCGGACGAAGACGAATCGGCCGCGCACCCCGACCTCAAATCGCGGCAGGGCGAGACGCTTCCTGGCCGCCTCGTCGAACCCGAAATGCTCGCGGTTGCCGGGAATGCCGACCGGAACACCGTCGCGGTTGAAAATCCAGCCATGGTAGGGGCAGACCGGCTTGCCGTTTCCACAAGGTCTCAGATGGATCTGCGCGTAACGGTGGGTGCAGACGTTGTGAAAGGCCCGCAACTCTCCGCCGAAGTTCTGGACCAGAACCGACGTTCCGGCAATTTCCGCCGTGATGAAATCGTTGTCATTCTGCAAATCATTTGCAAAACCAACGAACATCCAGGCCCGGCGGAAGATTTTGGCCACTTCTTCGGCGAACGTCGCATCGCCGGAATATCGTTGTGGCGGGATCACCGTGTCCGGCGGGTACGCGAGTTGTTTCATCTGAACCCGGTCATCCATGGCTGATCCCATTTATCGGTTCGTTAATCATTCGACCCTAGCGTTCTTTCGGTTAATAGTCTCCGAATTCGCCCAAGTCCAGGCCGGACGACGGGCACCGGAGGGAGGAAGCATCCGTTGAAGGCCATCATCGAGGGCGTGCGCATCGCGGGGTTCCGGGCCGCCGTGCCGCCGCACCGCCATTCCTTCATGGAAGACCATTCCCTGTTCACGGCGGAGGAGGCGGAGAAACTGTTCGCCACCACCGGCGTGTATGAGCGCCGCATCGCCCCGCCGCACATCTGCGCGTCGGACATGGGCGTGGCGGCGGCGGAAGGGCTGCTGGCGCAGCTCGGCTGGGACCCGGCCAGCGTGGACGTGCTGATCTTCGTGTCGCAGGACCCGGACTACAACGTGCCGGCCACCTCCTGCGTCATGCAGAAGCGGCTGGGGCTGGCGTCGGGGGCGGCCTGCTTCGACGTCAATCTGGGCTGCTCGGGATTCGTCTACGGCCTGTGGATGGCCGGGCGGCTGCTGGGGGGATCGACGGGCCGGCGGGCGCTGGTGCTGTGCGGCGACACCAGCTCGCGCCACCTCGTGCCGGGCGACCGCTCCACCCTGCCCCTGTTCGGGGACGCGGGCGGCGCCGTGGCGCTGGAGGTCACCGAAGGGGCCACGCCGATCCACGTCGTGGTCGGCACGGACGGCGGCGGGGCGAAGAACATCTGGGTCAAGGCCGGCGGCCGCCGCAATTCGCTGGTGCCGGGCCGCGAGCCCTGGTCCGCGGAGAAGCAGGAGCGGATGTTCACCGACTCGCGCCTGTCGCTGAACGGGGCGGAGGTCTTCGCCTTCACGCTGCGCGCCGTGCCGCCGCTGGTCCGCGAGACGCTCGATTTCGCGGGGGTGGGGGTGGAGGACATCGACCTCTGCGTGATGCACCAGGCCAACGCCTTCATGCTGGAGCATCTGCGCAAGAAGACCAAGTTCCCGCCGGAAAAATTCATCGTGGACATGCACGATTTCGGCAACACCAGCTCCGCCTCCATCCCGCTGGCGGTCAGCCACCGGCTGGGCGAGGCGCTGTCCACCGGCACGCGCAAGATGCTGCTGGCCGGGTTCGGCGTCGGCTGGTCCTGGGGTGCCGTGGTCGCCGACGTCGGGCCGATCCCGGCCCCGGCGGTGCAGGAGATCCCCGACGACTTCCCCTTGCTGACCCCGTAAGGCCGCCGGACCATGCGCAACCCGCTCGACCTCACGGGACGGCGCCTGCTGGTGACCGGGGCCTCGTCCGACAGCGACATCGGACGGGAGATCTGCCGGACGCTGGCCGGGCTGGGCGCCGCCCTGACGCTGGTGGGCCGCCGCGCCGACGCGCTGGAGGCCACCCGCGCGCTGCTGGACGACCCGGACCGGCACGCCGCCGCCCCCTTCGACCTGACCGATCTGGACGCCATTCCCGGCTGGATGAAGGGGCTGGCGGAATCGGGCGGTCCCTTCGCCGGGCTGATCCATTCCGCGTCGGAGCAGGGTTATTCGGTGCTGCGGCAGGTCAACCGGGCGCAGTTCGACCGCTATTTCACGCTGAACGTCGGGGCGTCGCTGATGCTGGCGCGCGGATTCCACCAGAAGGGCGTCTTCGCGCCGGGCGGCGGGTCCATCGTCTATGTCGGATCGGTCGCCGGGCTGAAGGGGCAGAAGGGCCGCTCGCTCTACGCCGCGAGCAAGGCGGCGCTGGTGTCGGTGGCGCAGTCGCTGGCGCTGGAACTGGCCGACAAGCGAATCCGCGTCAATGTCGTGGCCCCCGCGGTGGTTCTGGGCGCCAAGGCGGAAAAGCAGTTCGCCATGCTGCCGGCGGAGCAGAACGCCGCGCTCGCCGCGGCCCACCCACTGGGCTACGGCGCGCCGCAGGATGTGGCCGACGCGGTGGCCTATCTGCTGGCCGACAGCGGGCGCTGGGTGACGGGAACCGTGCTTCCGGTGGACGGCGGCTTCACCGCGGGGTGACATCGGCTTCCTTCCCCTCTCCCGCTCCGGGAGAGGGGTAATCGAATGCGCTTGTGACCGCCTCCGACAACGCCTGTGCGATGCGCAAGGCACCCCGACCATCGACGATGCCGGCCAGCTTGCCCGCCATGGCCCGCCGCCGCGCCGGATCGGCCCAGAGCCCCAGCGCCGCCGCGGCGATCCGCTCCGGCGCGCCCTCCGTCTGTCCGGGAACCAGGGCGCACCAGCCCAGCGCCTCCGACTGGCGGGCGGCTTCCAGCTGGTTGTCGGCGATGGTGACGAGGACGGCGGGCGTGCCGATGGCAGCCAGTTCGCCGGTCGTGGTTCCCGCCGCCGACACGGCCAGCCCGGCCTGCGCCATCAGTTGCCCCATGCGCGGCGTGTCGCGGTGCAGCCGCACGCTGTCTTTGAAACGCCGGGCCACGGCCTCCACCGCCCCCGCGTCCCGCACCGCACCGCCGACCGCCACGTCCAGCCGGACGCCGGGCGGCAGCCTGGGAGCAAGCCGCTCCACCACCGGGGCCGTCAGCCCCAGCGGATCGGAGCCGCCGAAGGTCACCAGCAGGCCCCGGCGCTCCTCCAGGGGAGCCCTGTGCGCCGCCGCGGCCTCCCTCACCTCCCGCCGCAGCGGGGCGTAGGCGGGACCGAGAAGCAAGCGGGCGTCCGGATTCCCCTTCCCATAGGGCAACGACCCGGCGTCCGGGGCGGCGTTGACGATCAGCCCGGCGTGAATCGCTTCCCCCGTCCCGGCGTCGTCGAAGGCCAGGACGCACAGCCCCGTCTCCGCCAGCCCGGCCCGCCAGCCCTCATCGAAACCATAGCCGTCCAGCGCGATGGCGGCAGCGCCGGTCCGCGCCGCCACCGTGCGGGTCGCGGCGAGGTCGGCGGCGCTGCCGGGCTCCGCGCCGATCCGGTGGATCTCCATGCCACCGGCGCGCAGGCGGTCCTCAAGCGCCGGCGGCAGGCTCGCCGCGGCGAAAAGGGCATCGCCGCCCAACTCCTGCACCGCCTCGGCCAGGGCAAGGCAGCGCATGACATGCCCGGCCCCGATGGACGGGCCGGCGTCGGCGCGGAACAACACCTTCATGGGCGCGTCCTCCGCACTCAATGCAGGGTCGGCGCGTCCGGCCCGGTGGGCCGCAGCCGCGTGCGGGCGGAGGACAGGCAGAAGGCGTGCCAGTACAGCGCGACCAGCGCCCCCGGCAGGCTGTCCAGCTCATGCCCCGGCAGGGCGGTGATTCCCGCGGCGTGGGCCATGGCGGCGTTGGCGGCGTTGGCGCTCTGCCGCGCCGCCGGGCCGATCAGCGCCAGCGTCTCCCCCAGCGCGCGGGCGTCGAGGCGCAGGGTCGCCGGGGCGACGGTCATCTGGGCGGCGCCGTCGCGCAGGCGCCCGATGGCGATATAGGCTTCCAGCAGGTCCGGACGGTCCTCCGGGCGCAGCACCGCGGCGACCACGCGGTTGCCGGTCAGCGGGCCGGTGCCGTCGAACTCGAACACCACCGCGCGCTCCGTCTGCCGGGCCTCGGCCAGCGCGGCGGCGCGCTCCCCGGCGGAGACGCCGACCAGCCGCATCGCCTCCTCGAACATCTCGGGCCGCCCGCCGCCCTCGGCGTGGACGACCAGCGGCGCGTCCATCGTCGCCGCGATGGCCAGGCGGCGGGCCATGATGTTCACCGCCTCCTCCGCTATGTCCTCCGGAACCGTGCCCTGCAACAGCTCCGCCCCCTTGCGCAGCATCACCTCGGCGAAGCTGATGTCCGGGGCGGTGTCTGGGGTCATGGCGCTGTCTCCATCGCAAGGGGTCGGCTGTTGTACGCCAAGGGCCGCCGCGCGCTCAATGATAGCAGCGCTCAATGATAACCGATGGCCCCCGTCACCTTGCCGCGGAAGACCCAATAGCTGTAGGCGGTGTAGACCAGGATCGTCGGAACCAGAAAGGCCATGCCGATCAGCAGGAAGACCTGCGTCTCCGGCGGGGCCGCCGCCTGCCACACGGTGATCCCCGGCGGGATCAGCACCGGCCACAGGCTGATGGCCAGCCCCAGATAGGACAGGGCGAACAGCCCCATGGCGAAGACGAAGGGCAGCACCTCCCGCCCCTCGTCCAGCGCCCGCCACAGGCCGAAGGCGAGGAAGCCGACCATCAGCGGCACCGGCGACAGCAGCAGGATGTTGGGGACCGAGAACCAGCGCGCGGCGATGGACGGCTCCAGAAAGGGCGTCCACAGGCTGACCGCCGCGACCATGACCAGCACCACGATCAGCAGCCGGCGCGCCACGCGGAAGCACCAGTCCTGCAGGATGCCGATGGTCCGCCAGATCAGCCAGGTGCTTCCCAGCAGCGCATAGCCGGCGATCAGGGCCAAACCGCAGAACAGGCTGAAGGGCGTGGCCCAGTCCAGCATGCTTCCGGCGAAGTTCCGCCCCTCGACCTCGATCCCCTGGATGAAGGAGCCGAGAACCACCCCCTGCGCGAATGTGGCGAGCAGCGATCCCAGGAAGAACGCCTTGTTCCACAGATGGCGGCTGCTTCGCGCCTTGAACCGGAACTCGAAGGCCACGCCGCGGAAGATCAGGGCGATCAGCATCAGCAGCAGCGGCAGATACATGGCCGGCAGGACGACGGCGTAGGCGATGGGAAAGGCCGCGAACAGCCCCGCCCCGCCCAGGATCAGCCACGTCTCGTTGAAATCCCAGACCGGCGCCACCGAGTTCATCATGACGTCCCGCGCCTCCTCGCTGGGGGCGAAGGGGTAGAGGATGCCGATGCCCAGGTCGAAGCCGTCCATCAGCACATACATGAAGACCGCGAAGCCGACGATGGCGACCCAGGCGAGGGTGAGCAGGCTGCCTTCCATGGACGTCACTCCGCGGGTTCGATGGATTCGCCGGGCACCGACAGGGGCCGCTTCGGCTGGTGGCCCTGCGTCACCGCCGGGATCTCCAGATCCTCGTCCAGCAGCCGCGCCGGGCCGATGGTCAGCAGCCGGAACAGATAGTAGGTCCCGGCCCCGTAGATCACGGCGTAGACCAGAACGAACACGACCAGCGAGGTCAGCACCGCCCCGCCGGTCAGGGCCGGGGTCACCGCGTCCGCGGTGCGGATCATGCCCTGGACCACCCAGGGCTGGCGCCCGATCTCCGTGGTGAACCACCCGGCCAGGATGGCGACGAAGCCCAGCGGCATGCAGCCGACCAGCACCCGGTGGAACCAGTTCGGGCTGTAGAGCCGTCCGCGCACCCGCTGGACCAGATGGATCAGCGCCACCGTCAGCATGACGACGCCGATCGCCACCATGATGCGGAAGGTCCAGAACAGGATTTCCGGGTTGGGCCGCTCGTCCGCCGGGAACTGCTTCAGCCCGGGGACCACCCCGTCCCAGTCGTGGGTCAGGATCAGGCTCGACAGGGCGGGGATGGCGATTTCCGCATGGTTGGTCTCGGCGTCCTTGTCGGGGATGGCGAACAGGATCAGCGGCGCCCGCGCCCCGCCCTCCCAATGGCCCTCCATGGCGGCGATCTTGGCCGGCTGGTGCTCCAGCGTGTTCAGCCCGTGCAGGTCGCCCAGGAAAATCTGCAGGGGCGCCAGGACGGTGATGAGCCCCAGCGACATGCTGAGCCCGACCCGCGCGTGCTCCAGGAAGCGGTTGCGGATCAGGTAGAAGGCGCTGATGCCAGCGACCACGAAGCCGGTGGTCAGGAACATCGCCGTCAGCATGTGGGCCAGCCGGTAGGGGAAGGACGGGTTGAACACCACCGCCCACCAGTCGGTGACGAAGAACCGCCCGTCCCGCAACTCCGCCCCCGCCGGGGTGTGCATCCAGCTGTTCGCCGAAAGGATCCAGAAGGAGGACAGCACCGTCCCCGTCGCCACCAGCACCGCCGCCAGGAAATGGATGCCCCGCGGCACGCGGTCCCGCCCGAACAGCAGGATGCCGAGGAAGGCGGCCTCCAGGAAGAAGGCTGTGACCACCTCGTACTGGATCAGCGGCCCCAGCACGTTGCCGACGATGTCGGACCAGCGGCTCCAGTTCGTGCCGAACTGGTAGGTCATCACGATGCCGGACACCACGCCCATGCCGAAGGAGATGGCGAAGATCCGCGTCCAGAATTCCGACAGGCTGCGGTACAGCGCCCTGCCGGTCATCAGCCACCGCGCTTCGAGAACCGCGATCCAGCAGGCCAGCCCCACCGTGAAGGAGGGAAAAAGAATGTGAAAAGAAATCACGAAAGCGAACTGGATTCGCGACAGAAGCAGCGGATCGAGGTCCATGGCCGCGGTCCTCCGTTGGCGGTCGTCCGGGCCGGATTCGGGTGGCCCGCCCCGACCCCAAACGCGGCCCATTCCAGGGAGTTCCCATTTTCCGGCTACGGATACTTTCTTTCCCCCCACCCCTTGAACCGCGGCCGGGGTCTCTTATTTCTAAGCTCTTGCCGACATCCGCTCATTCACGGCCGGCCCTGGGCCACAGCCGATCCCACCCCGCTCCGATGGCCCCGCCGGCCAGCCGGGCCGGGGCTCATCGGCCCTTTGCAGGGTGTTTCCCGAGGATGCCGGAATCAGGAGAAGCTCTTTGACGGAACTGGCAGTTTCTGGCGAACCCCTTACCCTCTTTCTGAAAGAAACCCGCAAGTACGACTACCTCACCCCGGAACAGGAACGCGACCTCGCCATCCGCTGGCGGGAGCGGCAGGATCGCCGCGCCCTCGACCGGCTGATCGGCAGCCACCTCCGGCTCGTTTTCAAAATGGCCCGCGGCTATCAGGGCTACGGGCTGCCGCTGTCCGACCTGATCGCCGAGGGCAACGTCGGCGTCATGCAGGCGGCGCAGAAGTTCGACCCCGACAAGGGGTTCCGCTTCGCCACCTACGCCTCCTGGTGGATCCGGGCGGCGATCCAGGAATATGTGCTGCACAACTGGTCGCTGGTGAAGATCGGCACCACCGCGGCCCAGAAGAAGCTGTTCTTCAGCCTGCGCCGCCTGAAGGCGCAGTTGCAGGACGCGGAGAACGGCACGTTCGGCGGCGACCTGTCGCCGGAGGCGGTGGAGAGCATCGCGACGACGCTGGACGTGTCCCAGGCCGACGTCGTGGAGATGAACCGCCGGCTGGGCAGCGACCGCTCGCTGAACGCCACGCTGGCCGAGGATGGCGACAGCGAATGGCTGGACCTTCTGGCCGACGAGCGTCCCGACCAGGAAACCGTTCTGGCCGGCGCGCAGGAGCGCAAGCGCCGACAGCACTTCCTGAAGCTGGGGCTGGGCGTGCTGGACGACCGCGAGCGCCAGATCCTGGTGGCCCGCCGCCTGCGCGAGGAGCCGCTGACGCTGGAGGAGCTGAGCCAGCACTTCCACGTCTCGCGCGAGCGCGTGCGCCAGCTTGAGGTGCGCGCCTTCGAAAAGGTCCAGAAGGCGGTGATGGCCCAGGCCCGGCAGGTTCCGGGCACTGCGGCGGGCAAGGCGCTGCTGCCGGTTTGAGAAAACCTCTCTCCCGCCCCGGGAGAGGGTGGCGCCAGAGGCGCCGGGTGAGGGTCGTACGAGGATCAAGGCGCTGATCCTTGCCAGCACCCTCCCCCTTCCCACGCCTCCGGCGCGGGCCCCTTCCCTATCCCGGGACGGGAGAGGGAGCTCAAGGCGTGACGAAGCGCGGCGGTTCCGGCAGCACGGAGGACCGCCGCCGCACGCCGCGCAGCGCCTGATCCACGGCGGCGACCTGCTCCTCCACCGAAATCAGGATCTGCGACGTGACCTCCAGCGACCGGTCCTCGTAGACCCAGCCGTCCGGGTGGCGGCCGGCCCAGGCGGCGACGGTCCGGTCGCGCTCTTCCAGAAGGCTGTGGATCTGGGGCCGGAACAGCCGCATCATCGCGGAGATCCAGCGGTTCGCCGGCCAGGACGGGCGGGCGTGATCCACCGTGAAATGGTCGAGCATGCGGATCACGTCGTCCGCCGCGTACCACGTCTCCCCCGTCACCCAGCGGTTCGTCGTGAACAGGCGCACCGGCTGCCCCGCCACGTCCATGGCGATCCCCACCAGATGGGACAGGGCGTCGTTGGGGTTGTCCGGCTCCTCGTAATCCTTCAGCGGCATCGGCTCCATGCCCGGCGGCATCCCCAGCGGGCGCAGGAAGGTGTGGAAATGGCCGTGCTCGCCGTCGGGCCGCTCGTCCTCGGGGTGGCAGTGGTAATAATACTGCGCGTGGTATTCGGCATCGTACACGTCGCCCGGCGGGTAATGCCGCCATTCGTAGAGCGTGCCGTGCCCGCGCAGAAGCTCCCCCACCACCGTGTCGCCGGTCTTGGCGAGCACGCGCTGGCACAGCCGGACCTCCTGCGCGGCCTCGGACATCGCCTGCAACTCGTCGCGCGAAAGCTCCGAAAGCCCGATCATCGGATGCTCTGCCCCGTGTCCCTGCCCTTCCTTGATCCCTATTACGTATGAGGCTTTGTACGCATAGCAAGCGCTTTCCTCAGCCGGAACGGCTGGCACCGGTGCGGAACACGGCGTTGCCGCTGCGCAGCGTCCAGTCCACCAGCGCCGCTTGAACCTGGCCCAACGCCTCGTTGAAGGCCGCGATCACGTCGGTGAAGTCCGATCCGCGCACCGGCACCATGGCGTCGAAGGTGTCCCCCGCCTCGATGGTCCGGCTGGGCATGGCGACGAGCTTGGCGGAGAGGCGCACGCGCACCCGGTCCGGCACGGTGGCGCCGTCGTCGGCGAACTCCGCCTGGAAATCGCGCAGTTCCGTCTTCAGCACGAAGTCGGAACGCAGCCCCGCGGAATCCCGCCCCACCGAGACGATCCGCCGGCTGTCCTCGAAGGACTGGACGATCAGCCCCTGCACCATGCCCGGCGCGCGGTCGGCCCAGGACACCCCGGCGAAGTAGTCGAGCGCGGTGGCGGAGCGGGTGACCGCGATGCGCGGCGTGTCGATCCCGGCGCTGGCCGCCGGGGGCTCCACCAGCAATTGCCAGTTCACCCGCGGCAGACCGGCATCGGCCACCGCGCCCGGCGTCAGCGTGTAGAGGCTGGGCGCGGTGGGGTTCAGCGCCGCGCAGCCGGTCATCGGCCCGGTCAGGCCGAGCGCCAGCAGCGCCGCCCCCGTCGCGTTCGTCCAACGGCTCGTCATCGTCCACGCACCTCCACGCCCTGGCGGGTTCCGCCGAACAGGAAGTTCGACGGGTCGTTCTCGATCCGCGTGACGACGCGGGACACCTGCCCCGACAGGTCGCGCAACTGCGAGATCAGCAAGGTCAGTTCATACAGCCCGCCGCCGGTGAAGTCGCGCAGCGCGCCGCGGTTCTCCCCGATCATCGCGTTCAACTGCGTGGCGGTCTTGTTCAGCGAACCGGCCAGCGTGTGGAGGTCGCCGGTCAGGGTTTTCGTGCCGCTCTCCACCGCCGCCAGGGTGCGCTGCGCCTGCTCCATGGTCTGGCCGAGCTGCGGCCCGACCGTCTCGAAGCCCTGGAGCGTCCGGTTGGCCTGCGCCATCGTGGCGTCCAGCCCCTGGCTGGCGCGGGCCAGCTCGGCGGTCAGCGTGCGGGTGTTGGCCAGGATTTCCGCGATGGCCGCCTGGTTCTGCGGCGTCAGCAGGTCCGCCACCCGGTTGGTCAGGTCCAGCGCCCGGTTGAGAAGCTGCGGCGCCGCGTCCACGAACACCGTCAGGGAGGAAGGGCGCGAGGGGATGACCGGGATGCCGCCGTCATGCGCCGTGCGCAGAAGCTCGCTCATCTCCGTGCCGCCGGAAATCTGGACGTAGGCGCCGCCGGTGATGCCCTGCACCTCCAGCGAGGCGATGGAGTCGGTCTTGATCGGCGTGCCTTCCTGCACCTCGATCCGCACGCGCACGCGGCTGACGTCGTTGGGGTCCAGGCGGATGTCGGTCGCCGTGCCAACGGGGATGCCGCGGTAGCGCACCGGGCTGCCTTCCTGAAGGCCGGTCACCGAACCGGTGAAGTAGATGTAATAGGGCTGGCGCGTCTCCTCCAACTGGATCTTGGCAACCCAGACGGTGAAGACGAACAGTCCGGCCAGCAAGGCCAACACGAAGCTGCCCACGAGGATGTAGCTGGTGCGGGTTTCCATGGCGTCCGGTCAGCTTTCTGCATGGCGCGCGGCGCGGCCGCGCGGTCCGTGGAAATAGTCGTGAATCCAGGGATGCGGGTCCCGGAGATGCTGCTCCAGCGTGCCCACGCGGATCTTCTTGTCCACCAGAACGGCGATGCGGTCGCAGATGGAGGTCAGGCTGTCCAGGTCGTGGGTGACCATGAAGACGGTCAACCCCAGGCTGCGCTGCAGGTTGCGGATGAGCTGGTCGAAGGCGGCGGCGCCGATGGGGTCCAGCCCGGCGGTCGGCTCGTCCAGGAACAGGATGTCGGGGTCGAGCGCCAGCGCGCGGGCCAGACCGGCGCGCTTGACCATGCCGCCCGACAGCTCCGCCGGGAACTTCGCCCCGGCGTTGGGCGGCAGGCCGGACATGGCGATCTTCACCCGCGCGATCTCCGCCGCCAGCGCCGCCGACAGGTCGGTGTGCTCCTTCAGCGGCACCATGACGTTCTCCGCCACGGTCATCGAGCTGAACAGCGCCCCGTTCTGGAACAGCACGCCGGTGCGGGCCTGGAGCGTCACCCGCTCCGCCTCCGGCAGGTCGGCGGTGTCGCGGCCCAGCAGCTCGATCCGGCCATCGGCGGGGCGGATCAGGCCGAGGATCTCCTTCAGCAGGACCGACTTGCCGGTGCCCGACCCGCCGACCACGCCCAGCACCTCCCCCCGCCGCACGTCGAGGTCGAGCCCGTCATGGACCACCTGCGGGCCGAAGCGCGTGACCAGCCCGCGGACGCGGATCACCGCATCCTGCGCATCCGGTTGCTTGCCGTCGAACCGTTTGTCGTTATCCGCCGCCACGGCCCCTCACAGCCTGAGGAAGGAGAACAGGACGGAGAACACCGCGTCCAGCACGATCACCAGGAAGATGGACTCCACCACCGACTTGGTCGTCAGCGTGCCGACGCTCTCGGCGCTGCCGGAGACCTTCAGCCCCTCGTAACAGCCGACCATGGCGATCACCAGCGCGAAGACCGGCGCCTTCACCAGTCCAACCAGGAAATGCGGCAGGGTGACGGCACCGTGAAGCTGCCGGATGAACTGCCCGAAGGTGATGTCCAGCGTCGCGTAGCTCATCACCGCACCGCCGAACAGCCCCATGATGTCGGCGTAGAAGGCCAGCAGCGGCAGCGTGATCATCAGCGCCAGCGCGCGCGGCACCACCAGCAGCTCCACCACGTCCAGCCCCAGCGTGCTGATGGCGTCCACCTCCTGGTTCACCTTCATGGTGCCGATCTGCGCCGTGAAGGCGGAGCCGGAGCGCCCGGCCACGATGATCGCGGTCATCAGGATGCCGATCTCGCGCAGGATCGACACGCCCAGCAGGTTGACCACGAACAGCTCCGCCCCGAAGCGGCGGAGCTGGTCCGCCCCCTGGAAGGCCAGCACCACGCCGATCAGGAAGGACAGAAGCCCCAGGATCGGCAGGGCGTTCAGCCCGGTCTGCTCGATGTGGAACATCACCGCGCGGAACCGCAGCCGCCGCGGGTTCAGCAGCAGCCGTCCGAAGGTGATGGTGATCAGGCCGAGGAAGGACAGCAGGTCGCGCCCCTCGCGCAGGCCATCCACGGCGGTGCGCCCGGTGCGCTCCAGCATGTCGAGGATGGGGCGCGGCGTCTCCGCCCGCTCCACCGGCGCGGGGCCGACCTTGCGCACGGCGTCGAACAGGGCTGCGTGCTCCGGGCGGACGGCGGCCAGATCGACGGCGTGGCCCGCCGCCTTCAGCCGGTCGGCCAGGGTGGACAGCAGATAGGCGCCCACCGTGTCCATGGCGTCCAGCCGCGACAGGTCCAGGCTGACCGTGCCGCCGCCGTCCAGCGCGAAGCGGTCGAGCGCGCCCGACAGCGAACCGGCGGCCTTCAGGTCCCAGTGGCCCAGGGCCGTCAGCATCCACCCGCCGCCGCCGCCACCGCCGCCGTCAGCGCGCGACGATTCCAACCACGCCCTTTCGCGCGCCATGCCCCGTCCTGCCCTTCCCGTCCGGTTCCGCCTTGCGGCGCTGTTCGTGCTTGTGGGGAGAACTTGGCCGCAAGCCCCCCCGACGGTCAACCTCAAGCCCGGGAAAAAACAGCCGCGCAACGGTGGTTTGCACCCGGTTGGCCGGCCCGATAGTATGGCGCCGCCGTTGCACAGGAACCTTATTCACCATGCCGAACGCCATCGACCTGAAGAACCACATCCGCGGCATCGCCGACTTCCCCAAGCCCGGCATCCTCTTCTACGACATCTCGCCGCTGCTGGCCCACGCCGAGGCGTGGAAGGAAGCCGTGGACCAGTTGGCCGAGGCGCTGCGCCCGCACAAGCCGGACCTGCTGGTCGGCATCGAATCCCGCGGCTTCCTGATCGCCGCCCCGCTGGCCCTGGCGCTCGGCACCGGCTTCATCATGGTGCGCAAGCACGGCAAGCTGCCGGGCGACAAGGTGGCCCATTCCTATGACCTGGAGTACGGCACCGACACCATCGAGGTTCAGGCCGACGCCGTGAAGCCCGGCCAGCGCGTGGTGGTCCTGGACGACCTGCTGGCGACCGGCGGCACCATGGTCGCGGCGATCAGCCTGCTGCGCCGCGTCGGCGCCGACGTGCGCGCCGCCGCCTTCCTGGTGGAGCTGACCTTCCTCAACGGCCGGGACAAGTTGGACGTGCCCAGCGTCTCGCTGATGGCCTACGATTCGTAACGGCGCCCTATAGAAAGGCGTCTAGAAGGGCGCCTGCCCATCCTTTGGGCATCCCTCTCCCGCCCCGGGAGAGGGTGGCGCCGAAGGCGCCGGGTGAGGGTCGCCCGGGGATCGAGGCGCCGATTCTTGCCGATACCCTCACCCTTCCTGCGTTTTGCGCGGGCCCCTTCCCTCTCCCGGGGCGGGAGAGGGCATCTCGAAGGCAGCCTGTCCGGTCGTGGCACAGGGTTTGCGAGAATCTCCGGTCATTGTTGCTCGGTACGGCGCTCCATGACCCATATGGCCCCGGTGATTCTCGAACAGCCGCCTCTCCTGGCCGTCCGGCCCCCCGAAACCGTGTCCATGCGGACGCGCGACGGCTTGCGGCTGGACGCCGACCTGTACCGTCCCGACGCGGTCGGCCCCTGGCCCGTCCTGCTGCTCCGGCTCGCCTGCGGGCGGCGCACGGCGATGACCACCCAGTATGCGCACCCGCGCTGGTACGCCGCCCGCGGCTATGTGGTCGTGGTGCAGGACGTGCGTGGGCGCGGCACGTCGGAAGGCCGCTTCCGCCCCTTCGAAGCGGAGCGGGAGGACGGCGCCGACGCGGTGGCCTGGGCGGCGTCCCTGCCCGGTTCCAACGGCACGGTGGGCATGTACGGCAGCGGCTACGCCGGCATGGCGCAGCTTCTGGCCCTGGCCGAGCGGCCCGCCGCGCTGCGCGCCGTGGTCCCGGCGCTGGCCGGCTGGGACGTGTTCACCGACTGGGCGACGGAGGGCGGCGCCTTCCGGCTGGCCGACGCCATGGGCTGGGCGCTGCACTGCGCGGCGGAATCCGCCCGCCGGCTGGAGGATGGCGCGGCCTACCGCGCGCTTCTGGAGGCGACGCGCGCCCTGCCGCTGGACGACGAGATCCCCTCGCGTCCGCGGGTGCTGCGCGAATACGCGCGCCATTGCCATTACGACGACTGGCTGACCACCCCCGGTCCGGGCGGAAGCTGGGACGGGCTGTCGCCGCGCCACGCCCTGTCCGGCGGGGTGGGCGAGGTTTCCATCCTTCAGATCGGCGGCTGGTACGACCCGCGCCTGACCGGCACGCTGGAGGCGCATGAGGCCCTGTCCGGCGCCCTGTCCGGCGGCAGCGACAGCGCCGTCCGCCTGCTGGTCGGCCCGTGGGACCGCCACGGCGTGGCGGCCCATGCCCGCACCGAGGGTCCGGCGCCCTCCGACGTGCCGTCCTTCGACGCCCTGCAACTCGGCTGGTTCGGGCGCTTCCTGAAGGGGGAGATGAACGGCGCGGAGCGCGGCGGTCCGATCCGTCTGTTCGATGTTCTGGAACGCCGCTGGCGCGACCTGCCGGCCCTGCCGCCCGCGGCGCGTTCCCTGCATCTGGCCAGCGACGGCCTCGCCACGCGGCACGGCGGCGGCGCCCTGCGCGACGGTGCGCCGGACGAGGCGTTCCTCGACGTGCTGGTCCACGATCCGCGCAACCCGGTGCCCGCCGTGGGCGGCCATGCGGTGCCGGGCGCCGGCCCGCGCGACCGTGCGGCCATCGACGCGCGGCCCGACGTGGCGGTCTACGACACGGCTCCGCTCGCCGCGCCGCTGACCCTGTCGGGTCTGGCCGCCCTGGAGATCTGGGTGGAGGCCGACGCCCCGTCCTTCGACGTCAGCGCCGTCCTGTCCGCCGTCCTGCCGGACGGGCGCGTCCTGCCGCTGAGCCAGGGCCACGCGCGGGTGGAGCCGGGCGGCGAGCAGCGCCCCCTGCCGGTGGCCCTGCGCGCGCTCTGCGCGACCCTGCCCGCCGGAAGCGCGCTGCGGCTCAGCATCGCCGGGTCCTGCTTCCCGGCCTATCCCGTCAATCCGGGAACGGGGGCGGAGCCGGGCGAAACCCGGCTGGTGGACGCGCAGCCGATCACCCTGCTGGTCCACGGCGGCGGCACCCGCCCGTCGCGCCTGCTGCTGCCGGCCAGGGACTAGCCCTCAGCGCCGCTCGAGCTGGCCGTGTTCGTCCTCGTCCGGATGCTCGAAGTCGCGGACGGCGCGGGCGGCGCTGCGCAGGCACAGGTTCAGGCTGCGGTCGAGCAGGCGCATCATCAGGTCGCGGAACGGCGTCTTGTCGCCCAGCGACCAGGCGCGCTCCACCATCGCGCCGTACATGTCGTGGTCCTCTTCCGTCACCACCACCGGCGGGAAACCGGCGCGGTTCAGGATCAGGTTGCACAGCAGAAGTGCCGTGGTGGCGTTGCCCTGGAAGAAGGGGCGGACGCTCATCAGCCGGTGATGCGCCTCGAAGGCGGCCTCCGGCCCCGGCTCCGTCCGGCGCAGCCAGCCCGACAGGGCCGACATCGACACCCGCACCTTCGCCGGATCGGGCGAGGCGCCGGCCTCGTCCTTCAGCGCGCCCTCCCGGTAGCGCCCGGCGTTCGCGTCGATCCCCTGGTAGAGCACGCCGTGGAAGGCCGCGATGGTGCGCTCCGTCACCACCCCGCCGCCCTGGAAGGACAGGCGCGCCATCAGTTCCAGAGCCGCGCGGTGGTTGAGCACGAGGCGCTGCGGTTCCGCCGGGCGGCTGCGCAGCGCGGCGCCGCGGTCCAGCACCATGCGCACGTCCTCGGGCGACAGGTCCACCCCCTCCACGATGAGGCAGGCGCCGGTCAGGCCGCGTTCGAAGCGGTCCGCCAGATCGCGGACCACGGTCATCGGCAAGGGCCGCGCGTCGTCCAGAACCCGCTTTTTCTCCAGAATGTCGTCCAGCAGCGCCATCGTCCCGAACTCCGCAGATCCCTTGCATTTTCATAATGCCTGGACGGCGCGCGGGAAAGCATATCCTTGCCCGGTCCGCAAGTCCGGCAGGGTGCAGTGCAACCTGTGGCCTGCGGTTTTTTGCCGCTTGTGCCTCCGTGGTTGCCGGTCTTAACATCCCGATGCAAGATTTACGCACCCTCTATACTCGCGTGACCCGGCCCTCGGAAAGGATTGATCCGATGCAAGATGTTGCCTGGGATAAATCAATGAGCGTCGGCGTCGAAGTTCTCGACGACGACCACAGGAAATTGCTCGACATGTTCAATGGACTTCTGAAGGCCGGGATCGCGGAGAAGGACCGCGCCAGCCTGTCGGGCCTGCTGGGGGGCTTGCGGGAATACACGACCGTGCATTTCGCGCG
This sequence comes from Azospirillum isscasi, assembly GCF_030849505.1. Lineage (GTDB taxonomy): Bacteria > Pseudomonadota > Alphaproteobacteria > Azospirillales > Azospirillaceae > Azospirillum > Azospirillum isscasi. The sequence continues at coordinate 19,923 of NZ_JAUJFI010000010.1, forward strand.
GGAAGAGATGCTGATGGAACAGCAGGGCTATCCCGGCCTGGACACCCACCGGGCCGCCCACCGCTATTTCATCGACGAAGTGCAGAAGCTGTGCCTGGACGATGACGACAGCAACGAGATGATGCTGCGCATCGACCTGATCCTGCTTCTGAAGGAATGGTTCATCGAGCACATCCAGTCGGTGGACAAGCAGTACAGCCCCTTCATGGCCGAAGACACCGGCAACGGCGCCACCCATTGAGCACCCCCCTCCCCTGCCGCGTCAGCGCAGGGGAGGGCCGGTGTGGGGGTCCGGCGCGCGGCCCGGCGGCGGCCTCAGAAGGCCATCGTGCCGCCCTGCGGACGGACGCGCAGATTGTTCTGGACGTGACGGACACCGGAGACCGAGTCGGCCAGATCCTCGGCCCGGCGTTTCGCCATGCGGTCGTCCACCCGACCGTCCAGGGTGACCTCCCCGCCCGCCACCGAAACCTCGACGTCGGTGGCGTCGATGTACGGGTCCTCGGTCAGCCGGTCGTTCAGGTCGTCGCGGATGCGCTCGTCCGACCGGGCATAGCCCCGCGGCCCGCGGCCCCGGTGTTGAGCGCGCCGTTCGTCGTCCTGGCGGCGGCGTTCAGCGTCGTCGTTGCCGAACCAGGATGCGATCTCGTCGCCGGCCTGCTCCCAGAAGCCGCGCTCCCGCGCCATGCCGATGGGCTCGTCGCGATGCCAGCCGCGTTCGGCATGGCCCCAGTCGCTCCCCCAGCGGCGGCCGGGATCGCGCTCATCGTAACCGCCGCTTTTGTAGTCACTCCGCGGGGAACCGCCTGCGCCGTAGGCGCCGCGCCCGAATTCCTTGCGGTCGCGGACGTCCTGGCGGTCGTCCTCGTCCGGGTTGCGGGCCTCGTCCCTCCACCGGTTTTCGTGCTGAACCATCGTGCCGGACTCCCGTTCGCCGTTGCCCGCCGCCCCACCGGGCGGCGTTTTCTCAACAGGACGGCGCTGGGCTGCGTTCCCCTTTCGTCGGGTCGCCGGAGATCCCGCACAATCTGGCACGCGGATTGCTGCACTGCACACAGTCATCCACGCAGACTTGGCCCCGGCTCCCCTTCGGACCGGGGCCTCCTTTTTCCCGCTTCACCGGTCAACCGGGACCGGCGCTTGGCCCGGTGACGACGGCGGTTCCGCCCCTCCGCGGGGGATGCGGCGGCAATGCCATTGATTGCCAAATCGGAAGGAGGGCCGGAAGAATTGAATCAGGCGGCGCTGGCCCAACCGCGAATTGGGCTGCGGGCCAGGGACGAATTGCTGTAGGCCGCCCGGTTCGTGACCTCCGCCCCCACCCAGTCGGGAAGCGGGACGAGTTGGTCGGGGCGGGACAGTTCGACCTCGGCGATCACCAGCCCGGCGTTCTCGCCCCCGAATACGTCGATTTCCCAGCAGAGACCATGGTGATGGGAAAGATAGCGGGTCTTCTCGATCAGCCCGCCCCGGCAACTGTGACGCAGCAGGCCCAGGGCGAGGTCGAGGGGCAGCGGGTGTTCGACCTCCTCCCGGCAGGGGCCGCGGCGGGGGCTTTTGACGGTGAGCGTGGCGTCCGGACCCGCGACCCGGACCCGCACCGTTCGCCCGTCATCGGAAGGCAGATAGCCCTGGACGATCGACAGACCGTCCCGGCACAGGGAACGGATGTCCTTCCTGACCAGAAATCGCCGCTCGATCTCAATCGCCATGACATCGGCCTTTCGGCTTATCGAACGCCGGTGAGGATAGGCCGGCCCCATGCTGCGGCGCAATCATGCCCCTTACGCATGATGCCCGTTCCTGCATTGCGGTATTACCACTTGATTTGCCCATCGGACAAGCGCGCGCAGCGGCGCTTCCGCCGCTCCGTGGTGGGAGCGGTCATCCGATCTGGGGTAGGATGCCGCCATGGCACGAGAGCTGACACCCTGGCTGATCCTGTTCGCGCTCTATGGCGCGCCCCTTCTGCATGTGATGCTGTCGCGGCGCGGCGGACCGTGGCGTCCCCCGCCCGGCACGCGCTGCCCCTTCGGCCCGCGGGCCGGCTGGGTGGTGATGGTGCTGATTCTGGGGCCGGTGGGCTGGCTGATGTTCGTCATGCGGAACGGGCGCCGTTCCCGTCCCGGCCGCCGCCCCGGAGCGTGACGCCCGGGGACCGCCGGCGGAGCGGGAACGGCGCCGGTCTGCCCGTCAGATCCGGCCCATCAGCAGGAGCACGATCAGGATCAGCAGCAGGACGCCGAGGATCCCGCTGGGACCGTAGCCCCAGCCGCGGCTGTGCGGCCATGCCGGAACCGCGCCGATCAGAACGAGAATCAAAATGATGAGCAGAATGGTGCCGAGGCTCATGGCGTCCTCCCAAATGTGGAGCGTTCGCTGAGCAGAACGCAAGCTTGGCCGCCTTGTTCCTGTTTAGCACCTGTTCTTTGGCGCCCGGGGCCTCCATTCGGGGCAGCGCCGCCCTACCCTTCCGGTTGTCTTCCGAATTTGGATCGTTTTTCCAACCCCAGGCTCAGAATGGCGGACCCGCGCGGCGGGAGGGGCGCTCCCACACCTTCGCCAGCAGGGCCAGCTTGCTGCGCCCCGGCAGCCGTTCGTCCGACAGGGCTTCCAGGAAATCGGCCAGACGCTTGGACCGCATCACGCTGAAGGCGATCAGCCCGACGGTGGACAGCAGAACGAACAGGAAGAACAGGACCCGCGCCGGCAGGGGATTGTCCGCCATGGCGAGCAGGTTCATGCCCAGGAAGCCGGTGACCAGCGTCCCGATGGTGCTGACCACCGTCACCACGGTCAGGCGCAGCACCGTGTTGGCCTGCCGCCGCAGCCCGTCGCTGTCGAGATAGTCGCTCATGTCCTGCACCTCGTCCCGCACCTCGGCGTAGAGGCGGTCGGTGCCGAGATGGCCGGCCCACAGGCGGAACAGGTCGCGCAGCGGCCCCTGGATCGACAGCTCGTGGAACCAGTAGCGGTGGGTGAAGCGCAGGAAGATCTCGAACATCTGCCGGATGTCGCGCTTGAACAGCTTCACCGACTCCACGTTCCCGATGTCGAGCTGGCTGACCGCCAGCACCAGCCGGTCCGACAGCATGACCAGCGCCGCCCGGTGGAAATGCACCACCAGCCCCAGCAGGAAATACTGGTGCCGGAACTGGCCCAGCAGCCCGGTTTCCGCATCGGTGAAAAAGGCGTCGCCGTCCGGCCCCGCCATGACCAGCGAGTGGCCGCAGCACAGGATACGGCTGCGCGTCCAGGCGCCGGGCGCCTGCGGGTCCCAATAGCGGTCGTAGCAATAGCGCTGTTCGAACCCCTCCAGGAAGGCGGGGGCGAAGGGCATCGCCGCTCCCGCCCCCGGCCCCGGTGACGTGGCGAAGCCCAGCCGCACCCAGTCCGCCCGCTCCAGCCGTTCCGGCTCGTCCAGCGACAGATAGGCCATGGCCGGCATCCGCTGATATTCGAGCTGGCGATAGCGCAGCAGCCCGGCCTCCTCCGAATGGTGGTGCACCAGCGGGCGCAGCAGGAAGGACCAGTGGGCGGCGATGCGCGGCGCCCGGTGGCGGCACACGAAGGACAGATACTCCTCCTTGCGCTCATAGTCGGAGACGGCCAGCACGGCGCCGTCCGCGCCGATCCACTCCACCCGGTGCGGGCATTGGGCGGCACTGCCGTCCGGCTCCCAGGCGGGCGGGTAGGTGCGGCCCAGCCGGAACAGCGTGTCCTGCACGCGGTCCAGCGGCAGATCCGCGGCGAACAGCTCCACCACCAGGATCGCCACGTCCACGTCGTGGAAGAAATGCAGATCGACATGGGCGATGGCGAAGCGCAGCGGCTCCTGCCCCCGCCGCAGGGTCACCGCCAGCGCCGCCACGTCGCGCCGCCGGAAGACGCGGATGGGGGAGCCGCCATAGCCGGGCCGGTGGTCGCGCGACTCCCCCTCGCCGTAGAGGAAGCGCTGCACATAGGGCAGGAAGGACACGAATTCGCTGTAGTGGCGTTCGCTGAAATCGCGGGGGTCCCGGGTGAATTCGTCCGCCACCTCCTGCCAGGGGCAGTCCGGACCGCCAAGCCGTTCCCAATGGTTCTGGATCTGCGCGCCCGCCTTCAGCGGCATCAACTGCACCGGCCACAGCAGGATCTCGCGGAACCGGCGCACGCGGATCGGGCTCTCGTCCATGGCGCCCCTCCCCCCTTGTCCTTCTTTTCCCACATGGTAGCAGAGACCGGGCCGGCGGAAACGCCGCACCAAGGTACAAGCGCCGGGCTTTCGCGCCGCCCCCATGGATCGGGCCATTAACCAGGACGAAAGCCCGGTCCTGGTACCGTCCCCCTTTGTTCGGGCCATTCGCCGGAGGAGGGGTTTTGCCGATGACGCGCCGGATCGGGCTGTTCGTGCTGCTGGCCGGGCTGGGTGCCGCGGCCCCCGCCCTGGCCGTGGAAGCCCCCATTTCCGGCGCCGTCTGCGCCGGGGAGGGCGCCGGGCAGCGCTGCACCGTGTCCGCCGTCCAGCCTTTCGCCGACAACCGCGGCGGCCTGGGCGAGCTGAGCATCAGCGCGGTGCGCGACGCGGCCTGCACCACCCTGCACATCGTCTTCGACGAACCCATCGCGCTCACCCGGCCCGTCACCCTGACGGTGGACGGCACCCCGCCGCAGCGCTTCTACACCCCGCGGCAGCTTTCCGACCTCGCCGGCGCCCTGGACGAAGGACCGCAGCCCGGCGCCGTTCCGCCGGCGGGTCCGCCGGAATTCACCCGGTTCCTGAGCCAGGTGGCCGAGGGCGCCATCGCCGACGACGACGCCGGGCCGGAGATGCTGAAACGCTTCGCCGCGGTCAAGGAGCCGCGGCGGATCGGCCTGACCTGCGGCCCGATGGAACGGCTGCTGCCGCCGATCCGCTCGGGCCGCCCGCTGCGGCTGGAGTTCCAGATGGAAGCGAACACCGCGACGCAGGTCTATCACTGGGCGCGGCTCGACCGGCGGACGGTGGAATTCCGGCTGGACGGCCTGCTGGAGGCCCTCGACCGGGCCATGCCCGGCTCCTGACGGCAGAGTCCGCAGATAGCGTCCGGAGCCGGCGTCCGGAGTAACCATTCCGCCCGCTTGACGGCGCCCCGCCTTCCCGGTCGAAGTAAACCCATGCGGATGAAACGGTGGAGGCGGTCCGGGCAAAGCGGAGGTCCGGCTTGAGAGAGCGCGCCGCCATCCCCATCCTGTCAACCATCCTGTCAACGCAGGCGCAACCCATCGCGGACGGCATCGAGGACGGAGGAGAGCGGAGCGTGTTCGGCTTTGCGCGCAAACTGTGGTCGGACCCGGAACCCGCCGCGAGCCATGTGCCGCGGGGGGTGCGCGTCTACGCGGTGGGCGACATCCACGGGCGCCTGGATCTGCTGGACCAGATGCTGGCGCAGATCGGGCGCGACGCGGCCAGCGGCGCCGATCTCGTCAAGTATCTGGTCTTCCTGGGCGATTACGTGGACCGCGGGCCGGACTCCGCGATGGTGATCGAACGGCTGTCCGGCGCCCCTCTGCCCGGCTTCGGCGCCATCCACCTGCGCGGCAACCACGAGGCCGCGATGCTGGACTTCATCGGGAAGCCGGAGGCCGGGGCGGACTGGCTGGAATACGGCGGGCGGGCGACTCTCGCCAGCTACGGCGTTCCGGCACCCGCCGGGGACGCCCCGCCGGAGCAGGTGGCGGAGGCCCGCCAGCGCTTCGCCGCGGCCTTGCCGGCGCATCACCGCTCCTTCCTGGCCGGGCTGCGCTCCAGCATCGCCATCGGCGATTACCTGTTCGTCCACGCCGGCATCCGCCCCGGCCTGCCGCTGCACCGCCAGCGGGACGAGGATCTGCTGTGGATAAGGCGGGAGTTCCTGACCTCCCACCTCGACCACGGGAAGGTCGTGGTGCACGGCCACACCATCGCCGAACAGCCGGAGGTCCGTTTCAACCGCATCGGCATCGACACCGGAGCCTACGCCTCCAACCGCCTGACCGCGCTGGTGCTGGAGGGCGGCGAGCGGCGTTTCCTCTGCACCGTGTGACGTTTCACGGCGGGGCCTGCCGGCGCCAGTCCTTCAGGAAGTCCAGAAAGGCGCGCAACGACGCCGGGGGCTGGCGGCGCGACGGGTAGTAGAGGAAGGGGCCGGGAAAGCTCTGGCTCCAGTCCTCCAGCACGGCGACGAGCCGCCCGGCGGCGATGTGCTCCCGCACATAGGCGTCGAAGGTCAGCAGGAAGCCCAGCCCGTCCAGCGCCGCCCGGATCTGGATGCCGGTATGGCCGGCGTGGAAGGGGCCGCCGGGCTGGATGCGCACGGTGCGCCCGTCCTTCTCGAACTCCCAGGGCGGGTGGGCGCCGCTGGCGTAGACCGTGGAGACGGTGGGCTTGCCGAGCAGATCCTCGGGCCGCTCCGGCACGCCGAAACGGTCCAGCACGGACGGCGCGGCGCACAGCACGAAGCGCTGCGGCGGGCCGAGCGGCACCGCGATCATGTCCTGCGCCAGATGTTCCTCATAGCGCACGCCCGCGTCGTAGCCCTGCGCCACGATGTCGATCAGGGCGATGTCCACGGTGATTTCCAGCTCCACATCCGGGAAACGGGTCAGGAAGGGCGTGACCATCGGGGCCAGCACCAGATCGGCCGCCGGGGCCGGCGCGTTGATGCGCAGCCGCCCCGCCGGGCGTCCCTGGCGCTCCCGCAGGTCGGACAGGGCGCCGGCCACCTCGCCGAGCGCCGGTTCCAGCCGGCGGAGGAGCTGCTCCCCGGCCTCCGTCGGGGCGACGCTGCGGGTCGTGCGGTTCAGCAGCCGGACACCGAGATGCTCCTCCAGCTCCCGCATCCGCTGGCTGAGGCTGGAGACGGACACCCGCTGCTCCAGCGCCGCGCGGCGGAAGCTGCGGTGGCGGGCGACGGCGGCGAAGGCTTGCAGGTCGCGCAGATCGGCGTGGTCCATTCCCGGCACCGTTGTTCATCCAGCCGAACAGCCCGTTCGGCATTGTCCAGCTTATCGGATCAATGGAGCCGGGTCATCATCCAGGGCAAGGCGGCGCTGACACGGCGCCGCGACGGACGGAGAGGACCAAGGACATGGAACAGCGCACGCTCGGGGCCGCCGGCCCCGTCAGCTCGGTCATCGGTCTCGGATGCATGGGCATGTCGGACTTCTACGGCCCCGCCGACCGGGAGGAGAGCATCGCCACGATCCACGCCGCGCTCGACGCCGGGATCACGCTGCTCGACACCGGCGACTTCTACGGCATGGGCCACAACGAGCTGCTGATCCGCGACGCCCTGCGCGGGCGCGACCGCGACAAGCTGCTGCTCAGCGTCAAGTTCGGCGCGCTGCGCGACCCGGAGATGGGGTGGAACGGCTACGACTCCCGCCCGGCGGCGGTGAAGAACTTCCTGACCTACTCGCTGCGCCGGCTGGGGGTGGACCACATCGACGTCTACCGCCCGGCGCGGCTCGACCCGAACGTTCCCATCGAGGACACGGTGGGCGCCATGGCCGATCTGGTGAAGGCCGGTCACATCCGCCACATCGGCCTGTCGGAGGTCGGTCCGGAGACGATCCGCCGCGCCGCCGCGGTGCATCCCATCAGCGACCTTCAGATCGAATATTCGCTGATCTCCCGCGGGATCGAGGACGCCATCCTGCCCACCTGCCGGGAGCTTGGCATCGGCGTCACCGCCTACGGCGTGCTGTCGCGCGGCCTGATCAGCGGCCATTGGAGCAAGGACCGGACCGGCCAGGACTTCCGCAGCCGCAGCCCGCGCTTCCAGGGGGAGAATCTGGACCGGAATCTGGCGCTGGTGGAGCGTCTGCGCGAGATCGCCGGGCGGATCGGCGGGTCGGTCGCGCAGGTCGCCATCGCCTGGGTGGCGGCGCAGGGCCGGGACATCGTGCCGCTGGTCGGCGCCCGCCGCCGCGACCGTCTGGCCGAGGCGCTGGGCGCGCTGGACCTCGCCCTGTCGGCAGAGGATCTGGCGCGGCTGGCCGAAGCCCTGCCGCCGGGCGCCGCGGCGGGCGAGCGCTACCCGGCGGCGCAGCTCGTCCATATGGACAGCGAGACTCACAGGGGGTGAAACCTTGCCCCCTCCCTAACCCTCCACCTGCACCACGCGCAGGTTGTTGGTGGTCCCGGCCTTCGCGAAGGGAATGCCGGCCACCACGACCATCTGGTCGTTGGGCTTCGCGAAGCCTTCCTCCCTGGCGAAGCCCAGCGCCCGCTCCACCATCTCCTCGTAGGTGTGGATGTCGGTGGACAGGACGCTGTGCGCGCCCCACAGCAGGGACAGGCGGCGCGACACGGCGGCGTGCGGCGTGATCGCCAGGATCGGCACCGCCGGACGCCGGCGGGCGATGCGCGCCGCCGTCGTGCCGCTGGAGGTATAGGCGACGATGGCCGTGGCGCGGATGACGTCGGCCAGGGCGGCGGCGGCGGGGGGCACCGCGTGCGGGGCCGTCTGCTCCTCGCCGGGGTCGGAGGCGTCGATGATGGAGCGGTAGAGCTTGTGCTGCTCCGTGCTGCGGATGATGCGGTCCATCATCTCCACCGCCTCCACCGGGAAGGCGCCGCTGGCCGATTCCGCCGACAGCATCACCGCGTCGGCGCCGTCATAGATGGCGGTCGCCACGTCGGACGCCTCGGCCCGCGTCGGGGTCGGGGCGTTGACCATGGAATCCAGCATCTGCGTCGCCACGATCACCGGCTTGACCGCCAGACGGCAGGCCCGCACCAGCTCCTTCTGGCGGCCCGGCACCTCCTCGTGCGGGATTTCCACGCCCAGGTCGCCGCGGGCGACCATGATGGAGTCCGACAGGCGGATGATGTCGTCGATCCGCTCCAGCGCCGCCGGCTTCTCGATCTTCGCCATCAGCCCGGCGCGGTCGCCGATCAGCCCGCGAGCTTCCAGCAGGTCCGCCGGCTTCTGCACGAAGGACATCGCCACCCAATCGACCCCCAACTCCAGCCCGAAGGCGAGGTCGATGCGGTCCTTGGCGGTCAGCGGCGACAGCTCCAGCACCGTGTCGGGCAGGTTGACGCCCTTGCGGTTGGAGATGGTCCCGCCGATCACCACCCTGGCGTCGATGAAGTCGTCGCCCAGCCCGGTCACCGCGACGCGCACGCGCCCGTCGTCGATCAGCAGATTGTGGCCCGGCATGACCGCCGCGAAGATTTCCGGATGGGGCAGCGGAATGGTGTTCCTGTCGCCGTCGGCGCCGGACAGCACGAAGCGGATCGTCTCGCCCGACGCGACGGTGAGCTTGCCGTCACGGATCGTGCCGACGCGGATCTTCGGTCCCTGCAAATCCTGAAGGATGCCGATGGGGCGGCCCATCTCGGCCTCCAGGGCGCGGATGGCGGCGTGGACCCGGGCGTGGTCCTCGTGCGTTCCGTGGCTGAAATTCAGGCGGAAGGTATCGACGCCGGCCAGGAACAGCCGCTTCAGCATCGCGGGCGTGTTGCTGGCGGGGCCGACCGTGGCAACGATCTTCGCGCGGCGGTGACGACGCATACAGTCTCGGCCTCTCGGGCCGCCTCCTTCGGGGAGTGTCGGACGGCAGACATGCCGGTTGGAGCCCGGACGGCCAAGGAACCGCCCGGATCCCGTTCACATTGGTGAGCGTGGGCCCGCCGGCAACCGCGGCGCACGCATTATCGACGCGGCTGTGGCTTCCCCGCCGCGGCCCGAGCCGCGTGCCCGTTGCGTCAGCGCGCCCGGAACGCCCGGGCCAGCGCGGCGAACCCCGCCACATCCACCTCCTCCGCCCGCGCCGTCGGCTCGATGCCGGCGGCGGCGAGCAGCGCCTCCGCATCCCCCAGGCTCTTCAGGCTCTGGCGCAGCATCTTGCGGCGCTGGCCGAAGGCGGCGGCGGTCACCTGCTCCAGCGCCTTCCACTCCGCCGGCTCCGGGTTGGCGCGGGGGGTCAGGTGGACCACCGTGGAGGCCACCTTCGGCGGCGGGGTGAAGGCCTTGGCCGGCAGGTTGAACAGCACCCGCGCGTCCGACCGCCATTGCGTGATGACCGACAGGCGGCCATAGGCCTTGCTGCCCGGCTTCGCGACCAGACGGTCCGCGACCTCCTTCTGGAACATCAGCGTCAGGCTGACGAATTCCTCGATCCGGCCCAGCCAGCCGATCAGCAGCGGGGTCGCCACGTTGTAGGGCAGGTTCGCCACGATGGCCCGCGGGGCCGGAGCCAACGCCACCGGATCGACGTCCAGCGCGTCGGCCTCGACGATGGACAGGCGCCCGTCCGCCGCCCGGATCACGTCCTGCAACGCCTCGATGAAGCGGTGGTCGCGCTCGATGGCGATCACCTGCTTCGCCCCGGTCGCCAGCAGCGCGCGGGTCAGCCCGCCGGGGCCGGGGCCGATCTCGATGGCCGTGACGCCGGTCAGGTCGCCCGCCGAGCGCGCGATCCGGCCCGTCAGGTTGAGGTCGAGCAGGAAATTCTGCCCCAGCGCCTTGCGGGCATCCAGCCCGAATCGGGCGATCACCTCGCGCAGCGGCGGCAGGGCCTGCGGGTCGAAGGCGGGAGAGGCGGAAGCGGAATCGGGCGTGGCGTCGGTCATGGCCGCACTTATAGGACGGCGCAGGCCCCGCGTCATCTTCCGCGCGCCGCCGTCACCCTTCGCTTCGGAGCGCGATGTTCTCCGGCGTGGCGTCCAGACGGCCCGTGCAGGTGATGCGGCGCCCGTCTTCGAAGGCCAGGGACGGCGCCGGCCCGATGGTCACCTGCAACACCACCCGGTCGGCCAGCTGCTCGCCCAGGTCCGGGGGCCGGTCGCCGGCGTGCGAGTCGTGGCCGAAGACGCTTTCCAGATACCAGCCCGCCCCGCCGGCCCCCTGCGGCCCGCCGCGGACCAGCGCGCCGGCCAGCCGGCCGTAGACGTCCTTGCACACCGCCTCGGTCCGGTTGCGCGGCAGGTCCACGAAATTGGCGTAGGCGACGATCCGCCGGTCCTGAAAACGGTAGAAGACGCCGCTGCGCGACACCTCCGTCCGCAGGTCGCGGGACAGCCCGTCCACCGTGTCGTTCAGGTCGCCGCGCAGCCGGGCCATCCCCCAGTCGAGCAGGGTCACCGGCTCTTGCGACAGCCAGTCCAGCGCGTCGCGGCGGGTGCCGTCACGGGCCTGGGTTTGGGTTTGGGCTTGGGCTTGGGCTTGGGCGGGCGGCGGCCCGGACAGGAAGGACAGCAACAGGACGAGCGCGGCGAAACCCCTCATGGCATCGGGCCTCCGGACCATCGTTGCGGCGCAACGGGTGCCCGTGATGCTACGGCAGGACCGCCGCCATATCCAGCCCGATTCCGGGCCGCATGCCGGGGTAACCCGTCAGTCCTCCAGCAGGAACGAGCGCACCACGGCGATCTGGTCCTCGGTCATCAGGGCCGGGGCGTGGCCGGTGTGGGCGAACTCCACCAAGCGGGCCTTCGGGCCGCGGCGGGTCATCTCCTCCGCGGTGTCCGCCAGCAGAATGTCGGAGGTGGCGCCGCGCAGCACCAGCACCGGGCAGCGGATGCGGTCCCAGACGGCCCACAGATCCACGTCCTCCATCGGCTGCGCCTTGAAGGCTTCGGCGATGGCCGGGTCGTAGGCGAGGCCGTAGCAGCCGTCGGGGCGCGGGCGGGCGCTGTGCTCGGCCATGTGACGCCACGCCTCGTCGGGCAGGCGTCCGAAGCCCATCAGGACGAAGCGCAGGTAGGACTCGACCGCCGCCAGATCCTCGAACACCGGGTCCTTGCCGACGTAATCGGCGATGCGCTGCAACCCGGCGCGGGCGATGAAGGGGCCGACGTCGTTGACGACCAGCCGGCGGATCGGGCTGTCCGGCTGGGCGGCCAGCAGCATGCCGATCAGCCCGCCCATGGAGGTGCCGACCCAGTCCACCGACTCCACCCCCAGCCGGGCGATCAGCCCCGCCATGTCGGCGCAGTATTGCGGATAGCCGTAAAGCGCCGGGTTGCCCAGCCGGCCGCTCCTGCCCCGCCCCACCACGTCCGGGCAGGCGACTCGGTAGCGGTCGGCCAGATCGAGCGCCAGCGCGTCGAAGTCGCGCCCGTTGCGGGTCAGGCCATGCACGCACACGGCGGTGCGGGCCGCGTCCTCCCGCCCCCACTGGGTGTAGGCGACGCGGTGGAACCCCGCCGCGCTGAGACCGAGAAAGCTGCGTTCGGACATCGGCACGGGCGGCCCTCCCTGTTGTGATTCGTTCCTAGCCCTTGCCGGGCCGCGCCAGCTCCGCCGCCTGCCGGGTGACCAGCGGCGACGGGTCCGCCGCCGCGGCGTCGAAGGGATGCCGCGGCGCGTCGTACAGACGGCGGATGGCGCGCACGTAGTTCCGCGTCTCCTCATAGGGCGGAACGCCCCGGTAACGGTCCACGGCCCGCTCGCCCGCGTTGTAGCCGGCAAGGGCCAGCGTAACGTCCCCCTGGAAATAGGCCAAGAGCCAGCGCAGGTAACGCACGCCGCCGCGGATGTTCTGGGCGGGGTCGAAGACGTCGGACACGCCGAAGCGCTCCGCCGTGTCGGGGATGAGCTGCATCAGCCCCGCCGCCTCCTTCGGCGACACCGCGTCGGAGCGGAAGGCGCTCTCCACCCGGATCACCGCCATCACCAGCGCGGGGTCCAGCCCGTACTGGGTGGCCGTCTTGTGGACCATCGCCACGATTTCCGGCGGCGGGGGCAGCGCCTCGCGCAAGGGGGCGGCGCCGGGGCGGCACCAGGGGCGGACATGGCCCATGCGCCCCGGCACATAGGCGACCAGCCGCCGCGCCTCCTTGTGGCCGCGCGACGCCGCGGCGCGCAGCCACGCCGTGCCGACGCGCTGGTCGCGTTTCACCCCCACGCCGAACAGGAACCGCCGCGCCATGCGGTAGGACGCTTCCGGGTCGCCCTTCTCCGCCGCCTCGCAATCGGCCATGCGCGCTTCGCGCGAAGCGACGGAGCCCGATTTGCCCGCGGCAAGGGCGGCGGGGGCCGCCAGGGCGGCGAGGCAGGCGAAAATCAAAGGGAGGAAACGCACGGGAGGGCCTTGGGACGGTCTGCAAAATCGTCTTGATATGCGGTCGCCCGTGGGAAGCGGCAAGTCCGGGAGGTGATTACCCCCTTTTCAACACGGCGCGCACATGGGTCCGCAGCGACCGCGCCCAGCCGCGGACCGCCGCCAGCGCCGGGCGAATCGCCTCGCGGACCCTCCCCGCCGCCCGCCTCACGGCCTGCCAGGGCGGCAGTGCGGTCAGCCAGACGAGCCAGCGCACCGCCCGGACGTAACACCAGGCGAAGGCCGGAATGGTCAGCAGCTTGTCCTTGCCGATGTGGAACAGCCGCTCCACCAGGGTGACCTTCACCAGCTCCACCGCACCCAGCAGCAACGTGCCCTGCACCGGATGCCCGGTCCCCATCAGATAGAGGCCGACGGGCTTCAGCGGCTCCAGCACCACCAGCGGGATCAGGAACAGGGCCAGCGTCGGGTAGGGGCCGAGCCGGCGGATGCGCGCCGCCAGCCGCTCGGCGAAGCGCTGCCGCCCGATCCAGGCGGCCAGCGGGCGCAGCGCCTCCAGCGCCACCGCGTCGATCAGGAAATAGACCAGCGCCGCCGCGGTCAGCAGGGGCCGCAACACGAAGCGGCGCAGCAAGACGCCTACCGTCCGGCCCAAAGTCTGAGAACCGCTTTCTCCGTTCGAGGTAGCCATTAGGTCTTTCGTCAGGCGTACAGGGGCGTTTCGCCGGGTTGGGTTCGGCGCGGCTTTCCACTATCTAACATTTCTGCCATCGCGCGTCCGTCCCTTCGGCAATTCCCGGTGCGTCCCATCGTGCTCGGCCATTACGATCCCTACCTCGTCGCGCTGTCCGTCGTCGTCGCGTCCTTCGGCGGCTATGTGGCGCTGGACCTCGCCTCCCACGCGCGGGATGCCGAACGGGGGCGGAACGGCTGGCTGGGCGCCGCGGCGCTCGCCCTGGGCGCGGGCATCTGGTCCATGCATTTCATCGGCATGATGGCGATGCGCATGCCCGTGCCGGTGTCCTACGACATCGCGCTGACCGCCTTGTCCTTCCTTCTGGCGGTCGGGGTGTCGGGGGCCGGGCTGTTCGCGGTGGCGCATGGGCGGGGCCGGCGGATGACCTTGCCGGCGGCTGGCCTGCTGACCGGATTCGGCATCGTGGCGATGCATTACGTCGGCATGGCCGGCATGCGGCTGCCGGTGCCGCTGGCCTACGACGCGCCGCTGGTCGCCGCTTCGGTGGCCATCGCCATCGCCGCGTCCACCGCCGCCCTCTGGCTCGCCTTCCGCACGGCCAGTTCCCTGCAGCGCCTGTCCGGCGCGCTGGTGCTCGGCGCCGCGGTGATCAGCATGCATTACATCGGCATGGCCGCGGCCAGCGCCGCCGGGCACGGCGCGTTTCCGGACGCGGTCCATCTGGCGGACGATGCCCGATTCGTCCTGTCCACCCCGTCGCTGGCGGTCGGAACGGGCGTCGGGACGCTGCTGATCCTGTCGCTCGGGCTCGCCTCCGTCCTGCTCGACCGGCGCCTCTCGGCGGAACGGGCGGCGGGGCAGGAGGCCCGCTACCGCTCCGTCGTCGATACGGCGGTGGACCCGATCGTGGTGATCGACGAGAGGGGCATCATCCAGTCCTTCAACCGGGCCGCCGAGACGACCTTCGGCTACGGCGCGGCGGAGGCCATCGGGGCGAACGTCCGCATCCTGATGCCGGAACCGCACCGCGCCGCCCATGACGGCTACATCGCCCATTTCCGCGAGACGGGCGAGCGGCGGATCATCGGCATCGGGCGCGAGGTGGAGGGCCGGCGCAAGGACGGCTCCACCTTCCCGTTGGAGCTGTCGGTGGCCGAATGGCACGACGGGCGGCAGCGGCTGTTCACCGGCATCATGCGCGACATCACCGCCCGCAAGGCGGCGGAGGACGCCCTGCACCGCGCCAAGGCGGAGGCGGAGCGCGCCCGCGAGGAGGCCCTGGCCGCCCGCGACGACGCGCAGCGCGCCGACATGGCGAAGACCAAGTTCCTGGCCGCGGCCAGCCACGACCTGCGCCAGCCGGTGCAGTCGCTGTTCTTCTTCGCCCACGCCCTGTCCGACCGGCTGAACGGCCACCCGGCCTCCCCCCTGCTGGCGAGCATGAGCGAGTCGCTGAACGGCCTGCGCACGCTGCTGGACAGCCTGCTCGACGTGTCGCGGCTCGACGCCGGGGTGGTCACCCCCGCGGTGACGGAGTTCGCGCTGGGGCCGCTGCTGCACCGTCTGGCCGACGAGTACCGGGGCCGCGCGGAGGAGGCGGGGATCGCGCTGCGCCTCGTCCCCACCAGCGCCTGGACGCGCAGCGACCCGGCGCTGGTCGAGCGCATCCTGCGCAACCTCGTGGAGAACGCCATCCGCTACACCGAGAGCGGGCGGGTGCTGATCGGCTGCCGCCGCACCGGCAACGGCCTGCGGATCGAGGTGCTGGACACCGGCATCGGCATCCCCGAGGACCAGCGGGAGGAGGTGTTCGTCGAGTTCTCCCAGCTCGCCAACCCCGAACGCGACCGGCGCAAGGGGCTGGGGCTCGGCCTCGCCATCGTGCGGCGGCTGGCCGGGCTGCTCGGCCATGGCGTGACGCTGCGCTCCGAACCGGGGCGGGGCAGCGCCTTCGGCCTGACCGTGCCGTCGGTCGCGGCGCGCCCGGTGATGAAGACCTGCCGCCCCGCCTCCCAGCCCGCCGCCAACGGCAGCAAGGGGCTGGTCGTGGTGGTGGAGGACGACGCGATCATCCTGCTCTCCATGCGGACCATGCTTGAGGAGTGGGGGTACGAGGTGGTGGCCGCCGTCTCCGCCGACGAGGCCGTGGGCACCCTGACCAGCCTGGGGCAGCGGCCCGACATGATCGTCGCCGATTACCGCCTGCGCGAGGGGCGGACCGGGCTCCAGGCCATCCGCGACATCTACGGGGTGTGCGGGGTGCGCGTGCCGGCGCTGGTGCTGACCGGCGACACCGACCCCGCCCGCATCGCCGAGGTCCAGCAGAGCGGCCACCGCCTGCTGCACAAGCCGGTGGCGCCCGAGGCGCTGCGCGACGCGCTGACATCGGCAGCCTAGGCGGCGTGGCTGGCTGGCGGCGGTCCGCGCACCCATGTATGGGGGACCGATCCAAGAAGCCTCATAAGACCCGGTCCCTGAATGATTCCCCGTGCCGTCCGCAAGCCCCTGGCCGTCCTGCTGGCCCTTCTCGCCCTGGTGGCCGTGGTTCCAGCGCTGGGGGCGGGCGGCTTCCTGCTGTGGCTCCGCCAACAGACGCCGGCCTATGAGGGCGCCGCCACGGTGCCGGGGCTGGACCGGCCCGTCGAGATCCTGCGCGACCGGCAGGCCATTCCCCACATCTTCGCCGCCACCGAGCGGGACGCCTATTTCGCGCTGGGCTACGTCCACGCGCAGGACCGGCTGTGGCAGATGGAGACGATGCGGCGCAGCGGCGCCGGGCGGCTGGCGGAGCTGGTCGGCACGCGCTTCGGCGACTGGGCGCTGCGGCTCGACCGCTCCATGCGCACGCTGGGCGTCTATCGCCGGGCCGAGGCCGCCTATGAGGAGATGTCGCCGGAGGCCCGCGCCGCCTTCGACGCCTACGCCGCCGGGGTGAACGCCTGGATGGAGACGCGCACGGAGGCGCTGCCCATCGAGTTCCAGCTCCTCCGCCACACCCCCGAGCCCTGGCGCCCCGCCGACAGCCTCGTCTGGGGCAAGCTGATGGCGCTCCAGCTTTCCGGCGATTCGCGGGACGAGCTGTTCCGCGCCGCCGCCCTGAAGAGCCTGTCGCCGGAGCAGATGCGCGACCTGTTCCCCGATTCCGACCCCGCCGCCCCGGTGACCCTGGCGGCGGCGCTGGACGGGATGGACCTGCAAAGCGCGCTGGCCGCATTGCCCGACCTCGGCTTCGACACGGCGTCCAACGAATGGGCGCTGACCGGGACGCGCAGCGCGACCGGCAAGCCGATCCTCGCCAACGATCCCCATCTGGGGCTGGAGGCGCCGATCCTCTGGTATCTGGCGCGCATCGTGACGCCCGGGCACCGCATCGCCGGGGCGACCATTCCCGGCGTGCCGCTGCATGTCCTGGGTCACAACGGGCGCGTCGCCTGGGGCTTCACGACCACCCACAGCGACACCCAGGACCTGTTCGTCGAGAAGCTCGATCCGCAGGACCCCGGACGCTACCTGACCCCGGACGGCAGCGCGCCGTTCGAGACCCGGAACGAGACCATCCGCATCGCCGGCCAGCCGGAGGAGCGGCTGACCGTTCGGGAGACGCGCCACGGCCCGGTGCTGACCACGCCGGAGGCCGCCGCCGCCGCGCCGGACGGCCATGTGCTGGCCCTGGCCTTCCCCGGCCTGACCGGCGCCGATACCACGGCGGAGGCGCTGTACCGGCTGAACCACGCCGCCGACGCCGCCGCGGTGCGCGAGGCGCTGTTCCTCCACGTCGCGCCGCAGCAGAACGTCCTCTACGCCGACACGGCGGGGACGCTGGGCTTCCTCTCCCCGGCGCTGGTTCCGGTGCGGCGCGGCGGCGACGGGCGCGTGCCGGTGCCGGGCTGGACCGGCGAGAACGACTGGGTCGGCTACATCCCCTTCGAGGCGTTGCCCCAGGCGGTCGATCCGCCGTCCGGCCAGTTCGTCAACGCCAACAACGCGGTGGTCGGCCCCGGCTATCCCTACGCCCTGGCGACCGAATGGCCGGATCCCGCCCGCGCCGAGCGGATCGTGCAGATGCTGGGCGATGGCCCCCACACGGTCGACGCGGTGGCCGCCCAGCAGATGGACGAGCTGTCCCTGCCGGCGCGCGACCTGCTGCCGCTGATGCTGGAACCGCTGCGCCCGGCGCCCGGCCTCGACGGGCAGGCCCGCGCCGCTCTGGACCGGCTGGCCGGCTGGGACGGGCGCATGGACCGCGACCGCGCGGAGCCGCTGATCTTCTCCTGGTGGGAGCGGGAGCTGGTCCGCAGCGTCTTCGCCGACGAGCTGGGGCCACTGTTCCAGGGCTATTGGGACCTGCGCCCGCGCGCCCTCCACCGCGTGCTGACCGTATCGCCGCAATGGTGCGACGACCGCACCACGCCGGCCCGCGAGGATTGCACCGCCATGCTGGCCGGGGCGCTGAAAGCCGCCCTGGCCGAGATCGAACGGCGCCACGGACCGGACATGGCCAACTGGCGCTGGGGGGATGAGCACAAGGCCGCCCTGAACCACCGGCTGCTGGGCCGGGTGCCGCTGCTCGGCCCCCTGTTCGACCTGTCCGTCCCGACCGGCGGCGGCGCCTTCACCGTCAACCGCGGCACCACCCGCGTGCGCGACCCGCAGGACCCTTTCGCCCATGTGCACGGGCCGGGGCTGCGCGCGGTCTACGACCTGTCGGACCTCGGCAACTCCCGCTTCTCCATCGCCACCGGCCAGTCGGGCAACCCGTTGTCGCCCCATTGGGGGGATCTGGTGCGGGGCTGGCGCGACGGCGCCGGCCTGCGGCTGGCCGGCGACCGCGGCACGCTGGCCCGCGACGGAGCCACGGTGCTGACGCTGTCCCCCCGCACTCCAGGGAGTCCCCCATGACCGAGCAGGCCCCTTCGCTGACTCTGGACGACATCCGCGCCGCCGCCGCCCGGATCGGGGACCGCCTGCCCATCACCCCCACCGAGGCTTCCCCCCGCCTGTCGGAGATGACCGGCTGTTCGGTGGTCCTGAAGCTGGAGAACCAGCATCTCACCGGCTCGTTCAAGGAGCGGGGAGCGCTCAACAAGCTGCTGTCGCTGGACGAGGCGGAGCGCCAAGCCGGGGTGATCGCCATGTCGGCGGGCAACCATGCCCAGGCGGTGGCCTGCCACGCCACGCGGCTGGGCATCCGCTCGGTCATCGTCATGCCCGCCTTCACCCCCTTCACCAAGGTGGAGCGCACGGAAAGCCTGGGCGCCCGCGTCGAGTTGCACGGCGAGACGCTGAGCGACGCCGCGGCCCACGCGCGGGAGCTTGCGGAGCGCGAGGGCCTCGTCTTCGTGCATCCCTACGACGACCCGCTGATCGCCGCCGGCCAGGGCACCGCCGCGCTGGAGCTGCTCGACGCCGCGCCGGACCTGGACATGCTGGTGGTGCCGGTGGGCGGCGGCGGGCTGATCGGCGGCATGGCGGTGGCCGCCAAGGCTTTGAGGCCCGGCGTTCAGGTGATCGGGGTGGAGTGCGCCATGTTCCCGTCCATGCGGCAGGCGCTGGCCGGGCAGCCCATCGCCTGCGGCGGCGCCACCATCGCGGACGGCATCGCGGTCAAGGCCCCCGGCGCCGTCACCCTGCCGCTGGTCCGCCGATACGTGGACGATGTGGTGGAGGTGGGCGAACCGCGGCTGGAGGAGGCCGTCTACCGCCTCGCCACCGTGCAGAAGCTGGTGGCCGAGGGCGCCGGGGCCGCCGCCCTGGCCGCCGTGCTGGACGATCCGGAGCGGTTCCGCGGCAAGCGCGTGGGCGTCGTCGTGTCCGGCGGCAACATCGACGCGCGCATCCTGGCGCAGGTGCTGACGCGCGGGCTGGTCTACGAGGGCCGCATGGTGCGGCTGCGCATCGGCATCACCGACGCGCCCGGCGCGCTCGCCCGCGTCGCCCGCCTGCTGGGCGAGGCCGGGGCCAACATCGTGGAGGTGCACCACCAGCGCCTGTTCCACGACGTGCCGGTGCGCATGGCGGAGATCGACGTGGTTCTGGAAACCCGCGGGCGCAGCCACGTCCAGCGCCTCGTCGCCCGCATGGAGGAGGCGGGCTTCCCGACCGAGCTGATGACCGATATTTCCTGACCCGGTTCCGGCTCAGGGAAGCTGGCCGTAGGCGCCGCGGAAATAGAGCAGCGGCTTTCCATCCTCGCTGCCGGACAGGCGGCGCACGCGGCCCACGACGATGACGTGGTCGCCGCCGTCATAGACATGCTCCCGGTCGCATTCCAGATTGGCGAGGCAGCCGGTGAGGATCGGCACGCCGCTGTCCCAGCGCTCCACCCCCACCCCGTCCCAGCGCTCCTGAAGATCGCGGCGGGAGAAGCGGTTCGACAGCTCCGCCTGCCCTTCCGCCAGGATGTTCACCGCGAAGGACGGCGCGGTGGTGAAGGCGTCGAAGGACATCGCCGCCCGGCCCAGGCAGAACTGCACCAGCGGCGGGTCGAGCGACACCGACGAGAAGGAGTTCACGGTCACGCCGATCGGCTCCCCGTCCGGGGCGATGGTGGTGACGACCGTGATGCCGGTGGCGAAGCATCCGAGGGCGTTGCGGAAGGCCCGAGAATCGAAGGTCATGGCGGCCTGTGTGGGCTCGTCGGTTATTGGGGCGAGGAAGCGGCGGCGAAGAAGCGGGAGTAACCCAGCCGGACCGTCGGCGCAAGCCGCATCTGCCCGGCAGGGGGCGGAAGCGTCAGCCTGCCGCATTAAATGGATCTTAAGGATGAGAGGCCAACCTTCGGGCGTCCGCACTGGCCACGAATTCCCGACCGCAGCCCCCGCAAGGCTCCACCCCAGCAAGGCTTCATGTCAGCGAACCCGTCCGGCGGCGAACAGCCGATCATCATCAAGAAGAAGAAGGGCGGCCACGGCGGCCACCACGGCGGCGCCTGGAAGGTCGCCTACGCCGACTTCGTGACGGCGATGATGGCCTTCTTCCTGCTGCTGTGGCTGCTGAACGTCACCACGTCGGACCAGCGCAAGGGCATCGCGGACTATTTCTCGCCGATGTCGGTCAGCCGCGAGAATTCGGGGTCCGGCGGCATGCTGGGCGGGCGCACCATCACCGCGCCGGGCGCCCAGATCTCCCCCTCCTCCCCGATGTCCGCCGACGTTCCGGTCTCCGGCCCGCCCGGCCATTCGACCCAGGAGGACGAGGAGGCCAACGATCCGACCGACGCCGCCCCGCCGCCGTCCACGCCCACCGAACAGAAATCCAACGAGTCGCGGCTCGATTACCAGAAGCGGCTGGAGGAGCAGGCCAAGCAGCTCGGCATTTCCGGCCAGAAGCCGGGGGAACGGCTGTCCGACTTCGCCGAGCGCGTGAAGGAAGGCGGCGAGAAGCTGCAGGACGCCCAGAAGGAGGCTCGCCAGTTCCAGCAGGCCGCCACCGAGATCCGGCAGGCCATCCAGTCCGTGCCGGAGCTGGAGCCGCTGGCCCAGAACCTGATGATCGACCAGACGCCGGAGGGCCTGCGAATCCAGATCGTGGACCAGGACCGCGTCTCGATGTTCCCCGGCGGGTCGGGCCAGATGTACCCGCAGACCCGCCAGCTGGTCATGCAGGTGGCCAAGGCGCTCGCCAAGCTGCCGAACAAGCTGTCGATCAGCGGCCACACCGACGGCATTCCCTTCACGTCGGGCGCCGGGCGCGACAACTGGGACCTGTCCACGGAACGCGCCAACGCCACGCGCCGCGCCCTGATCGCCGGGGGCATCCCGGAGGAGCGCGTCCAGGATGTGATCGGGCGCGCCGACCGCGAGCTTCTGGTGCCCGACCAGCCCGGCAGCCCGCGCAACCGCCGCATCAGCATGGTCCTTCTGCGCGAAAGCAAGACCGGAGGCGAAGCCTCGGCTGGTGCCGCCGTCCCGCGCTGATACCAAAGCCGGTCGGACGCCGGTACCAAGGCGTTAGTTCCTTACCTTTATCCATACTCCTTCTTGTTTTGTCATTGCGTCGCACAACGCGGGGAATGTTTGCCCTGTTCAAAAGGCGAAGCGATGGTTCATACTTCGCGGCAGACACCATTGCCATACGGCATCGGTCAATCAAGGGCGTTAGCTGCGGGGGAGTCTGTGAGCGTACCCGAAGGCAAGGCGACTGACCTTTTGACGAACTACGATCCCGGCCTTTATTTCGACGAGTTGTTTGGAGGCCGTGATTGCCCAGCCGAACATACGGCGCTGATCCGGCAGAGACTGGCCGGTCTGAACTTCGGGGATCTGTTGCGGCGGTCGCAGGACGCCGAACGTGAACTGTACAATCTGGGCATCACCTTCCTTGTTTACTCGAACAAGGACGCGGTGGACCGGATCCTCCCCTTCGACATCATTCCCCGGGTGATCTCGGCCAAGGAATGGGCGCATCTGGAGGCGGGAATCACCCAGCGCGTGACCGCGCTGAACCTGTTCCTCCACGACATCTACCACGACCAGAAGATCCTGAAGGACGGGGTGATTCCCGCCGATCTCGTGCTGGGCAACGGCTGCTTCCGCCCGCAGATGATCGGGCTGGACGTGCCGTTCGACACCTACATCCACATCATGGGCACGGATCTGGTGCGCGACCGCGAGGGCACCTTCCGGGTGCTGGAGGACAACGGGCGCGTGCCGTCCGGCGTGTCCTACGTGGTCGAAAACCGCCACATGATGCAGCGCGTCTTCCCCGACCTGATGCAGGACATCGGCATCCGCCCGGTGGACAACTACGGCCACAAGCTGCTGGACGCGATGATGGAGATCGCTCCGCAGGACGTGGCCGACCCGCAGGTCGTGCTGCTGTCGCCCGGCTCCTACAACTCCGCCTATTTCGAGCACATCTTCCTGGCGCGGGAGATGGGCGTGCCGCTGGTCGAGGGGCGCGATCTGGTGGTGGAGAACGACCGCGTCTACATGAAGACCACCAACGGTCTGGCGCGGGTCGATTCGATCTACCGCCGCATCGACGACGCCTTCCTCGACCCCAAGGCCTTCAACCCGGACAGCATGCTGGGCGTCCCCGGCATCATGGAAGCCTACCGCAAGGGCAACGTGGCGCTGGCCAACGCCGTCGGCACCGGTGTCGCCGACGACAAGGCGATCTACTGCTACGTCCCGCGGATGATCAAATACTACCTCGACCAGGAGGCGATCATCCCCAACGTGGACACGCGCATCTGCCGCGAGGCCGACGCGCTGCAATACACGCTGGACAACCTGGACAAGCTGGTGGTGAAGCCGGTCGGCGAGGCCGGCGGCTACGGCATCACCATCGGCCCGCGCGCCAGCAGGGAAGAGCTGGCGGATTGCCGGGCCAAGCTGCTGGCCGATCCGTCCAACTACATCAGCCAGCCGGTGGTGGACCTGTCGGTCTGCCCCACCGTGACCGACGACGGCATCGATCCCCGCCATGTCGATCTGCGGCCCTTCGCCATCACGGGCAAGAACACCTGGGTGCTGCCCGGCGGCCTGACCCGCGTGGCGCTGAAGAAGGGCACGCTGATCGTCAACTCGTCGCAGGGCGGCGGGTCCAAGGACACCTGGGTGCTCCAGGATGGGGCACAGGAAGGGAGCGCGTCGTGAATCTGCTGGCCCGTTACGCCGAATGCATTTTCTGGATGGCGCGCTACATGGAGCGCGCCGAGAATCTCGCCCGCATCCTCGACGTGCACGAGACCTTCGCGCGCGACACGCGGGGCATGACCAACTGGTTCTCCATCGTCCAGCTCAACGCCGACGAGAAGGACTTCTTCAGCCGCCACGACCGCCCCACGGCGGAAGCGGTGGTCCACTACTACATGTTCGACACCCAGCACACGAACTCGCTGGTCTCCATGCTGCGCATGGCGCGGGAGAACGCCCGCGTCCTGCGCCCCTGGATCTCCACCGAGATGTGGACGCAGATCAACGTGTTCCACAACAAGCTGGTGGAGATGAACGGCAAGGACGTGGCCCTGCCCAACCTGTCCAAGGTCTGCACCTGGATCAAGGAGGAGTGCCAGACCCACACCGGCATCACCGAGGGCACCTTCTACCGCGACCAGGGCTGGTACTTCTACCAGCTCGGCAAGTACATCGAGCGGGCCGACCAGACCACCCGCCTGCTGGACATCAAGTACCACACGCTGCTGCCCTCCCCCGTGGCGGTCGGCTCGACCCTGGACATGAGCCAGTGGACGACGGTGCTGCGCTCCGCCGCCGGGTACCACGCCTTCCGGCGTGTCTACCCGCGCGGCATGTCGCCCACCACGGTCGCCGGCTTCATGATGTTCAACGAAGGGTTTCCGCGGTCCGTTGTGATGTGTGTGCGACAGATCGACGGCCTCTTGACCCGCCTGAAGTCCCGTTACACCCTGCGCAACGGCAGTGAGGCGATGGAGAAGGTGGACGAGCTGCTCGGCGCGCTGCTGGCCCGCCCGATCGAGGTTGTGATCCAGGACGGTCTGCACGAGTATCTGGACGGGGTGCAGGGCCAGCTTTGCGGGATCACCAACGAGATCGGACGCGCCTTCTTCGGCCAGACCGTCGTCCCCATGACCCAGAGCCAGTCGCAATAGCCGCCGCCGATCCCCAACAGCCGGACCTCAGTCGGTCATCCAGATGTCGGTCATCCAGCCGCAACTCCGCCCGCTCCAGCAGTTCTTCCGGTCAGGGCCGATGCCCTGCCCCTACCTGCCGGGGCGGGTGGAGCGCAAGCTGTTCACCCGGCTGTTGGGCCCCTATTCGGCGGAGGTCAACTCCACCCTGTCGCGCGCCGGCTTCCGGCGCAGCCACGACATCGTCTACCGCCCCGTCTGCCCGAACTGCCAGGCCTGCGTCCCGGTCCGCATCCCGGTGGCCGCCTTCGCCCCCACCCGGTCGCAGAAGCGCGTCAGCCGCGGCAACGGCGACCTGACCCTGGCGGAAGCACCCGCCGCCGCCACGGCGGAGCAGTACCGGCTGTTCACCCTGTACCAGAATTCCCGCCACGGCGAATCCGACATGGCGCGCATGGCGATGGCCGACTTCGCCGCCATGATCGACGAGGGCCGGGCCGACACCAGCCTGTTCGAGGCCCGCGACGCCCAGGGGCGGCTGGTCGGCTGCATGCTGACCGACCGCCTGACCGACGGCTTCTCCGCCGTCTACAGCTTCTACGACCCGCGCCAGGACCGCCGCAGCCTGGGCACCTTCATGATCCTCAGCCTGCTGGAGCGCGCGCAGGCCGAGGGGCTGCCCTACGTCTATCTCGGCTATTGGATCGAGCAGAGCCGGAAGATGGCCTACAAGGCGAAGTTCCGCCCGCTGGAGGCGCTGGGCCGGGACGGCTGGTTCCGCCTGCCGAACGATCCGCCCGCCTGACGGCCCGCCCGGCGGATTGCCTGCGATGGGTATATTGGGGCAATCACGTATAAGGGCTTTCAAACTCTTGCACAACCGGGGCCTCCTGCGGAATATTGCCGCAGAAAACACCCGTTGGTGTTACCATAAAAGATTGAACCGGCGCCCAGCGCCACCGTTCACAGGGCAACAAAAGGAACGGATCGGGCAGCGACCCGGTCCAAACCAACAGGGAGGCTCTCCGTTGAGGTTCCTGCTCCAAATCAGCGGGCTGATCGATGCTGTCAACAACGGCATCGGCAAACTCGTCTATTGGCTGGTGCTGGTCGCCGTGATCGTCAGTTCCGCCAACGCCGTCATCCGCTACAGCCTCCATTACAGCTCCAACGCCTGGCTTGAGCTGCAATGGTATCTCTTCTCCGCGATTTTCCTGTTGTGCTCGGGCTATACGTTCCTGCGCAACGAACACATCCGGATCGACATCGTGCTTGGCCGCTTCTCCAGGCGTGTTCAGTGCATGGTGGACATCTTCGGGATCCTCTTCTTCCTGTTCCCGATGGCCATCCTGATCATGTGGCTGTCCTGGCCGATGTTCTGGGACAGCTTCATCACCAAGGAGATGTCGAGCGACGCCGGCGGTCTGATCCGCTGGCCGGCCAAGATCCTGGTTCCCGCCGGTTTCTTCCTGCTGACCATGCAGGCGGTGTCCGAGCTGATCAAGCGCATCGCCTTCCTGGCCGGCCTCACCGACCAGCCCGGCGAGAAGATGCACAGCCACTCCTAAGAGACCGGGGACCAAACGATGGCTGCCTTCCTCATCGAGAACATGGCGCCGCTGATGTTCGCGGCGCTTGTTCTTTTCCTTCTGATGGGTTTCCCCGTCGCCTTCGCGCTCGCCGCGAACGGCCTTCTCTTCGGCCTGATCGGCATCGAGCTGGGCCTGCTGACCCCGGCGCTGTTCCAGGCGCTGCCGGAGCGCGTCTTTGGCATCATGCGCAACGACACGCTGCTGGCCATTCCCTTCTTCACCTTCATGGGTCTGATCCTCGAACGATCGGGCATGGCCGAGGATCTGCTCGACACGGTCGGACAGCTCTTCGGCCCGCTGCGCGGCGGTCTGGCCTATGCGGTGATCTTCGTCGGCGCGCTGCTGGCCGCCACGACGGGCGTGGTGGCCGCGTCGGTCATCTCGATGGGGCTGATCTCGCTGCCGATCATGCTGCGCTACGGTTATGACCGGCGGCTGGCGTCGGGCGTCATCGCGGCGTCGGGCACGCTGGCCCAGATCATCCCGCCGTCGCTGGTGCTGATCATCCTGGCCGACCAGCTCGGCCGTTCGGTCGGCGACATGTACGCCGGCGCCCTGGTCCCCGGCCTGGTGCTGACCGGCCTCTACGCCGGCTACATCCTGGTCACCAGCATCGTCCGGCCGGAATTCGCCCCGGCCCTGCCGCCGGAGGCGCGCTCCCTGCGCGGGTTCCAGCTTCTCCTCCGGGTGCTGACCTCGCTGGTGCCGCCGCTGGTCCTGATCTTCCTGGTGCTGGGCACCATCTTCCTCGGCATCGCGACGCCGACGGAGGGCGGCGCCATGGGTGCCGCGGGCGCCATGATCCTGGCGATCATGAAGCGGCAGCTGAGCTGGTCGCTGATGCGTCAGGCGATGGACACGACGGCGAAGCTGTCCTCCTTCGTGATCTTCATCCTGATCGGCTCGACGGTCTTCGGTCTGGTGTTCCGCGCCGTGAACGGCGACCTGTGGGTGGAGCATCTGCTGACCAGCCTGCCGGGCGGCGAACTGGGCTTCCTGATCGTCGTCAACATCATGGTCTTCCTGCTCGCCTTCTTCCTCGACTTCTTCGAGCTGGCCTTCATCATCGTGCCGCTGCTCGCCCCGGTCGCGGAGAAGCTGGGCATCGACCTGATCTGGTTCGGCGTGCTGCTGGGCGTCAACATGCAGACCTCCTTCATGCATCCGCCCTTCGGCTTCGCCCTGTTCTTCCTGCGAAGCGTCGCACCGCGCGAGGATTACAAGGACAAGATCACCGGAAAGATCATCAAAAAGATCACGACCGGCCAGATCTACTGGGGTGCGGTGCCGTTCGTCTGCATCCAGCTGATCATGGTGGCGCTGGTCATCATGTTCCCGGAGATGGTCTTCTCCGGCCTGGACCGTGGCGAACCGATCGATCTGGACAACGTGAAGATCGAGATCCCGGCCTTCGATGCCGGCGAGCCTCCGCCGCCCTTCGGCGCGCCGGAACAGCCCGCCGAGGACCCCAACGCCGACCTCATGCGGCAGTTGCAGGGCAAGTAACCGGCCCTTCCCCCCTCTCCCCGCCGGGGAGAGGGTTCAGGGAGAGGGGTATGGTTCCGGCAACAAAAAAGCCCCGCTTGCGCGGGGCTTTTTCGTGTTCGGCCTGTTTCCTTACGACTTCTTCTTCGGCGTCGGGGCCGAGTAGACGAAGTTGTCGAAGGTGTTCTCGGCGACGCGGAACCACAGATACTCCTCGTCGCGGAACTTGCGCCACTGCTCGTAGATCTTGCGGAACTTCTCGTTCTTCGCGGCCTCTTCCTCATAGACATCGAAGGTCGCCTGATAGCAGGCTTGCAGGATGTCGCGCGGATAGGGCTTCAGCACGGTGCCGGCGCCCACCAGACGCTTCAGCGCGTGCATGTTCACCACGTCGTACTTGCCGACCATGTCGGCGGTCGCGTCGGCGCAGGCGGCTTCCAGAACGGCCTGGTAGTGCTTCGGCAACTGCTCCCACTGCGGCAGGCTGACGAGGAAGGACACCTGCGGGCCGCCTTCCCACCAGCCGGGGTAGTAGTAGTACTTGGCGACCTTGTTGAAGCCCAGCTTCTCGTCGTCGTAGGGGCCGACCCACTCCGCCGCGTCGATGGTGCCCTTTTCCAGCGCCGGGTAGATGTCGCCGCCGGCGATCTGCTGCGGCACGACGCCCAGACGCTGAAGGATGGTGCCGGCGTAGCCGCCGATGCGGAACTTCAGGCCCTTCAGATCCTCGACGTTCTTCAGCTCATTGCGGAACCAGCCGCCCATCTGGGTGCCGGTGTTGCCCGCCGCGAACTGGATGATGTTGTAGCCCTTGAAGAACTCGCGCATCAGCTCCATGCCGCCGCCGTGAGTCATCCAGGCGTTCTGCTGGCGCGCGTTCAGGCCGAAGGGCATCGCCGCGTCGAAGGCAAAGGTCGGGTCCTTGCCGACATAATAGTAGGACACGGTGTGGCCGCACTCCACGGTGCCGTCCTTCACGGCGTCCAGAACCTGGAGGCCGGGAACGATCTCACCGCTGGCGAAGGTGCGGATCTGGAACTTGCCCTCGGTCATCTCCGCGACGCGCTTGGCCACCCGCTCGGCGCCGCCATAAATGGTGTCCAGGCTCTTTGGGAAGCTGGAGGCGCAGCGCCACTTGATCTCGGGGTTGCTCTGGGCGATGGCGGGGGCGGCCAGCGTGCTGGCGGCGACACCGACACCGGCACTGGTGAGGAAAACACGGCGTTTCATGGATGTCTCCTTGGGTCCTCTCGTCCCGGCGCGGGTGCACGCCGCCATTCCGGCCCCCGGAAGGGAGCGCAGCGTGCAATTCGAAAGGATGTTTGGTGAAAGTTCTTGGCAACGCCGGATCGACGTCACCGTGCGGGTCACTGGGTGGAACTGCCGGGACCGCCGGGTCCCCGTGCCACCTCTGTGCCTTCACACGGATCTGTGGTGACCATGCGCGTGCCTCCCCTGATGCCCGATGTTCCGCCGGCCCTGACGCCCCGTTCGGGGCACCGCTTCGGCTGACGGCACCGAGTCCGTTTTGATGGCATGACTATGCCGGAATCGCGGGGCAGTGTTCAAGTCCGAGCATGGCTCGGTCCTACCAATTCGGGAATTTTCCGTCCCGAATTCCGCCAAAAGTGAAACGGGGGGCCGTCAGCCCCCCGATTGCGCGCAACCTTAGGTGAAACGATTGACCTTGGGGAAGCCGTTCGGCGGCATTTTCCCGACACCCGCGCGGTTGCCCAGCCAGCCGGTCAGGTTGGTGACGTTGAACTGCCGCTCGCCGTGCTTCCAGCTCAGGCCGTTGGCGATGGTGAAGACCTTCAGGTCGGACAGGCTGCCGTCCTTGTACTTCTGGAGCTGGACGCCCTTGCCGCGGGCCATCACCGGCACCTGATCCAGCGGGAAGACCAGCAGCAGACGGTTGTTGCCGATGACGGCCACATGGTCGCCCTCCGCCGGGATGCAGATCCGGGCGTCCTTGTTGTCGTCGGGGTTCAGGATCTGCTTGCCGGACCGGGTCTGGGCAACGACCTCGTTCTCCTCGACCTGGAAGCCGCGCCCGTCCTCCGACGCGACCAGCAGGCGGCGGTCCGGCTGGTGTTTGAACAGGGTGATGATGTCCGCCTCGTTGCCGAGGTCGATCATCAGCCGCACCGGCTCGCCGAAGCCGCGCCCGCGCGGCAGCTTGTCGGCGGACAGCGTGTAGAATTTGCCGTTGGTCCCGAAGACGAGGAGCTTGTCGGTGGTCTCGCAATGGACCGAGAAGCCTTCCTTGTCACCCTCCTTGTACTTCACGTCGTCGCGCTCGGCCTCGGTCAGATGGCCGCGCACCGCGCGGATCCAGCCCTTCTGGGAGCACAGCACGGTCAGCGGCTCGCGCTCCACCATGGCGTCCACGGGGATGTCGATGATGGCGGCGGCCTCGGCCACCTGCGTCCGGCGGTCCTCGCCGAAGCGTTTGCGCGTCTCCTCCGTCTCCTTGCCGATGGTCTTCCAGCGCAGGGACTCGTCGGACAGCAGCTCGGTCAGCCCGGCCCTCTCGGCGGTCAGCGCGTCGTTCTCGCGCTGGATCTCCATCTCCTCCAGCTTGCGCAGGTTGCGCAGCCGCATGTTGAGGATGGCCTCGGCCTGCACCTCGCTCAGCGAGAAGACGCGCATCAACGCCTGCTTGGGCTCGTCCTCCTCGCGGATGATGCGGATCACCTCGTCCAGGTTCAGATAGGCGATCAGGTAGCCGCCCAGCACCTCCAGCCGGTGGTCGATCTTGGCCAGCCGGTGGCGGGACCGCCGCTCCAGCACCTCCATCCGGTGGTCCAGGAAGGCGTCCAGCACCTCGAACAGGTTCATGACGCGCGGGACGTTGTCCTTGTCCAGCACGTTCATGTTCATGGCGAAGCGGATTTCCAGATCGGTCGTCTGGAACAGCGAGGCCATCAGAACCTCGGGATCGACGTTGCGGCTCTTCGGCACCAGGACGAGGCGCACGTCCTCCGCCGACTCGTCGCGCACGTCCTCCAGAAGCAGCAGCTTGCGGTTGGTCAGAAGCTCGGCGATCTTCTCGACCAGGCGGGCCTTCTGCACCTGATAAGGGATCTCGGTGACGACGACCTGCCAAGTGCCCTGGCCCAGCTTCTCCACCTCCCACTTCGCGCGCAGGCGGAAGGAGCCGCGCCCGGTGCGGTAGGCTTCGACCACGTTGGCCCGCGGCTCGACCAGCACGCCGCCGGTGGGGAAGTCGGGGCCGGAGATCAGGGTGACCAGATCCTCGATCTTCGTCGGGGCCGGCTTCTCCTTGCCGGCCAGCGCCGCCTTCACGCAGTCCTGCTTGTGCTTCAGCACCAGCCGCAGGGCGGAGCAGATCTGGGCGGCGTTGTGCGGCGGGATGTTGGTCGCCATGCCGACCGCGATGCCGCTGGAGCCGTTGGCCAGCAGGTTGGGGAAGTTGGCCGGCAGCACCGCCGGCTCGTCCCCGTCGCCGTCGTAGGTCGGACGGAAATCGACCGCGTCCTCGTCGATGCCTTCCAGCAGGGCCTTGGCGACGTCGGTCAGGCGTGCCTCAGTGTAACGCATGGCCGCGGCGTTGTCGCCGTCGATGTTGCCGAAGTTCCCCTGCCCGTCCACCAGCGGGTAGCGCACCGCGAAGTCCTGCGCCAGACGGACCAGCGCGTCATAGACCGAGGTGTCGCCGTGCGGGTGGAACTTGCCGATCACGTCGCCGACCACGCGGGCCGACTTCTTCGGCGGAGTCGAGGGATCGAGCCGCAACTGGCTCATGGCGTAGAGCAGCCGCCGGTGCACCGGCTTCAGCCCGTCGCGCACGTCGGGCAGCGACCGCGCCATGATCGTGGACAGCGCGTAGCTCAGATACCGCTCGCTCAGCGCGTCGCGGAGCGGCTTCTCCTGGATGTCGAGGACGGGGTCTTGGGACGTCATGGCGAGTGGATACCAAATCTAGCCGCGGCGCGCCACCGCGTTCGCGTAACGTTCTCTTAATCGCAGGCGGGCGGGCGGCAGGGGGCCGTTCAGCAGGTGGCGCTCCAGGAAATGGCCGGTCAGGCGCAGCCCCTCCTCCACCGCCTGCGGCCCGCCGCCGCCCAGCCCGATGAGGAATCCGGGCAGCGGCAGCAGCCGGTCGCGGTAGGGTTCCCCGGCGGACGCCGACACCGCGCGCCCGGTGCGCGGGCTGACATAGGCGAGGTAATCGTTCGCCCCCGTCACCGCGCAGCGGTCGAGATCCAGCCCGAATCCAAGCTCGGCCAGCAGCCCGACCTCCCACCGCACGTAGGATTCGGCCCAGGCGTCGCCGCCCAGCAGGCCGAACAGGGCCAGCAGGCCGTCGAACAGCGCGGGGTGCGGCTGGTGCTCCGGCAGGGTGGCTTCGAGCAGCGCGCAGGCGGCGGTCAAGGTCGCGAGTCGCAACGGGTCGTCCAGAAAAGCGGCGGAATAGCCGTGCACCGCCTCCACGGTCAGGGTGCCGAGATGCTCCGGCAGGCGCCCGCGCCAGCGCGCCGACACCAGCGTGCCCGGCTCCAGCGCCGCCCGCATCCGGCTGGACCGCCCGCCCATGACCATGCCGGCGTGCCGCCCGTGCTCCCGAGTCAGCAGGGTGGCGACCGCCGAGGTCTCGCCATGCGGCCGCGCCGACAGCACAACGGCTTGATCGGACCATTCCATGCCCATGCTTCCTCACGTTGACGGCGCACAGCCGGTTCGCCCATGGCGTCCGGAACGGTCCCGACGCGCCCGCGGGGCGGGTCCGGTCATCTTTTCCACCAGCATGACGCAAATCCTTCGCAAGGGGGCTTCATTTCTCATTCACCATTCGGGCACTATGGTGCGGGGCGCAGAATGCGGGCACGCCGCGGCGGTGAGGGGGCTTTGAGCAGCACGATCGAGCGATATCTGCTGGCCGAGAAAGCCGGCTCCGAAGGCGTCTGGGACTGGGACCTCCGCAACGATACGATGTTCCTGTCGCCGCGCTTCAAGGAGTTTCTCGGCCTGCCGCCGGGCGAGATCAACCGCCCGGAAGATTGGCTCGACCGCGTGCACCCGGACGACATCGACTGGCTCTACGCCTCCTTCGAAGGCCAGATGGTCGGCGTCTCGCTGCCTTTCCAGATCGAACACCGCGTCCGCCGGACGGGAACCGGCCTTTCTCCGGGCGATGGCGTCTCCAACTGGCGCTGGCTGGTGTGCCGCGGCATGGCGGTGATCGACGAGGCGGGCGATCCGGTCCGGCTGGTCGGCTCGGTCGCCGACATCACCGACCGCAAGCACGCCGAACGCCAGCTCCGCCGGAGCGAGGAGCGCTACGCGCTCGCCGCCGCGGCCAGCAATGACGGGTTGTGGGACTGGGACCTCGACGCCGGGACCGTCTACTACTCGCCGCGCTGGCTGTCGCTGCTCGGGCTGGAGGAAGGCAGCGTCGGCAGCAGCCCGGACGAGTGGATGGAGCGCGTCCATCCGGACGACCGCCGCCCGCTGCGCGAGGCGCTGGACGCGCTGGGCGGCGACAGCACCGTCTTCCAGATCGAATACCGCGTGCGCCACGCCGACGGCGGCATCCGCTGGATGGCCTGCCGCGGCATCGCTGTGCTGGACGCCCAGGGCCGCCCGGTGCGGCTGGTCGGCAGCCAGGCCGACGTGACCGGCCGCAAGAACGCCGAACAGCGCCTGTCGCAGAGCGAGGAGCGCTACGCGCTCGCCGCCGCGGGCGCCAACGACGGGCTGTGGGACTGGCGGCTGGACACGGACGAGGTCTATTACTCCCCGCGCTGGGCGGCCATGCTGGGCTGCGACGGGGATTGCCTGTCCAACCGCATCGCCGAATGGTTCGACCGCGTGCACCCGGACGATCTGGCCGGGCTGCGCACCGCCATCGACCTGCATCTGAGCGGCGAGCGGGAGCATCTCCAGCACGTCTTCCGCATCCGCGCCGCCGATGGGGACGAGCTGTGGATGCTGGTCCGCGGCCTTGCCGTGCGCGACGGGTCGGGGCGGTCGGTGCGAATCGCCGGCTCGATGACCGACATCACCGCCCAGAAGCGGGCGGAGCAGCAGCTTCTGTTCGACGCCTTCCACGACGGCATGACCGGGCTGCCCAACCGCACCCTGCTTCTGGACCGAATCGGGCAGGCGCTGGACCGCAACCGGCGGGCCGGCGGCAAGGCCTTCGCCGTCATCTTCATCGACCTGGACCGCTTCAAGTCGATCAACGACGCGCTGGGCTCCACGGTGGGCGACCGGCTGCTGAAGACCATCGCGGAGCGGCTGGACGGCACCCGCCGCATGGGCGACACGCTGGCCCGCCTGTCGGCGGACGAGTTCGCCATGCTGCTGGACAACATCGACGACGTGGGCGACGCCCTGACCGCGGCGGAACGCATGGCCCAGGCCGTCGCCATGCCGCTGGCGCTGGACGGGCACGAGTTCGTGCTGTCCGCCTCCATCGGCATCGCGCTCAGCGTGTCCGGCTACGACCGGGCGGAGGAGATGCTGCGCGACGCCAGCCTCGCCATGTACCGGGCCAAGTCGGGCGGACGGGCGCGGATCGACGTGTTCGACAGCAACCTGCGCCGCCAGGCGATGGCCCAGATGCGCACGGAAACCGACCTGCGCATGGCGCTGGAGCAGGACCAGCTCGTCCTGTTCTACCAGCCGATCGTCGCTCTGGCCACGGGCCGCATCGCCGGGTTCGAAGCGCTGATGCGCTGGAAGCACCCGGAACGCGGGCTGGTCCCGCCCGGCGAGTTCATTCCGCTGGCCGAGGAATCGGGCCTGATCGTGCCGATGGGCCGCTGGGCGCTGCGCGAGGCGGCGCGGCAGCTCGCCCGGTGGCAGTCCTGCTTCCCCCGCCCCGCCCCGCTGTTCATGAGCGTGAACGTCTCGTCCCGCCAGTTCAGCGACGACGACCTGATCGGGCTGGTGAGCGAGGTTCTGGAGGAAAGCCGGGTGCCGCCGTCCAGCCTGAAGCTGGAGATCACGGAAAGCCTGCTGATGAAGGACCCGGCGAAGTGCCGGGTGCTGATGCAGCGCATCCGCGACATGGACGTGCGCCTGTCCATCGACGATTTCGGCACCGGCTATTCGTCGCTGTCCTATCTGCACAAGTTCCCGGCGGACACGCTGAAGATCGACCGCAGCTTCGTCCAGGCCATCTCGTCGGGCGAGGGCAACGCGGCCATCGTGCAGGTGATCGCCACGCTGGCCGCCATCCTGGGCATGGACGCCGTGGCCGAAGGCGTGGAGACGGAGCTGGAGTCGGAGTTCCTGCGCGACATCATGTGCAAGTACGCGCAGGGCTATCTCTACGCACGCCCCGCCCCCGCCGACGCCATCGAGGCGCTGCTGGTCCGGGAGGCGGACGAGCCGCTGGCCGTTCCCAGCCTGGCGTAGGCGTTTCCGCCCCCGTCCAACGGACACTTTCCCTGGGACCGCCATGTGTGCGAGTGTCCGCGCCTTCTCACCAGGACAGGCAAGGATCGCGCGTTATGGCCGACCGCAATTGCGGAGAATGCACGCTGTGCTGCAAGCTGATGGGCGTGCCCGAACTGAAGAAGCCCTCGGCCAAATGGTGCGTCTCCTGCGACCAGGGCAAGGGCTGCACCGTCTATGAGGAGCGCCCGCAATCCTGCCGGAACTTCCAGTGCTTCTGGCTGATGGACGAGAATTTCCCGGACGAATTCCGCCCCGACCGCATCCACGCGCTGGCCGCCTTCAACGACACGAAGGACAGCTGCGTCCTCCACGTCGATCCGGCCAAGCCCCGCGCCATGTCCAGCCCGCCGGTCAACGCCCTGATCGACGCGCTTTTGAAATCCTATGCCAAGGTGTTCGTGCTGTCCGGAAAGGAAAGCGCGCTGATCCAGCGCTGAGCGATTCGGCGCTGAGCGATCCGGCGCCGCGCCGGGTCACCCGCGGAAGTTCAGCAGGCTGGGCGCCTTGTCGATGATCTCCTCCAGGATCAGGGAGGCGGTTTCCAGATCGCGCTCCAGATCCGTGCCGAGCTTGCCGGCGTAGTTGGGGCGCTTCAGCTTCTCGTGGGCGTCGTGCAGGCTGCGCAGCTCCGCCACGAAGATCTCGCGCGCCCCCATGGGCAGGATCGGGTTGGCCGACAGCACGAAGAAGAAGCGCATGCTGGCCCGCACCAGGAGGGCCAGCATCACCGTGTCCAGCCGCTCGAACTGGTCGCGCAGGTCGTCGGAGCGGGTGTCCACGAGGTTGCGCAGCCGCTGCTCGATCAGGATGACCAGCGCCTGGAACTCGCCCACCTTGTCGCGGAACTCGCGGTAGGCGCCGAAGCTGTGCTTGCTCGCCTCGTGCTCGGCCAGCTGGGCGAGCTTAGACGCTTCCCGGCACTGGCGTTCCAGCGCGGACAGCAGTTCCTTGACCTCGGCGCGGGTGTATTGACGCTTGCTCATGACGGCGGACCGACCCTTCGACGCGACGGCCTGCCCTATAGCACGAAGACGGGCGCCGGTCACCGGGACGCTTCACCGCCGCAACGATAAGGCGCCGCGGGACGGAAACCGCGCGGTCAGTGATCCGCCGCCGCCGGCTTGCCGCCCGGACGCCGCACCAGCGGCATCAGCAGAAGCCCGCCGAAGAACACGCCGGCCATCAGCAGCAGGCAGTCGTTGAAGGTCAGCACCATGGCCTCGCGCTCCACCATGCGGGCCAGCGTCTTCATGGCGGCGGCCTGCGGATCGGCGACCAGCCCGTCGAATTTGGCGGCCAGCCCGTCCAGCGTCTCCTGCACCAGCGGACGGGCGAGGTTCAGGTTGTCGCCCAGCCGGTTCATGTGCAGGGCCGCCCGCTCCAGCAGCACCGTGTTGATCGCCGCCAGACCGATGGCGCCGCCCAGATTGCGCATCAGGTTGTAGAGGCCGGACGCGTTCTTGAGCTGCTCCGGCGGCAGGGTGCCCAGCGCGATGCTGTTCACCGGGATGAAGCACAGCATCAGCGACAGGCCGCGCACCGCCTGCGGCAGGAACAGTTCCCAGAAGCCGGACTGGTTGGTCAGGTGGGCGTTCAGCCAGACCCCCGTCCCGAACAGCAGCAGCCCCAGCGCCAGCATGGCGCGCAGGTCCATCTTTTTCGACAGGGCGCCGGCGATCGGGGCGGACAGGAACTGGAAGGCGCCGGTCACGAACATGATCGTGCCGATCTGCAAACTGTTCAGCCCGCGCACCCGCGCCAGGAACAGCGGCTGAAGATAGACCGCCCCGTAAAGCCCGATGCCGATGATGAAGCTGTAGAGCGACCCGATGGCGAAGTTGCGGTCCAGGAAGGCGCGCAGTTCCACGATCGGGTTGTGATAGGTCAGCACCCGCCAGAAGAAGCCGACCGCGGACACCGCGGCGACCACGGCGAAGATGGCGACATACTCGTCCTGGAACCAGTCCTGGCGCGGGCCTTCCTCCACCACGAACTCCAGGCTGCCGAGGAAGGCGGCCATCAGCCCCAGCCCGACGAAATCGAAGCCCTTGCGCAGCGCCGGGTTGGGCTTGTCCACATCGACCAGCGTCCAGACCAGCGAGGTCACGGCGATGCCCGGCAGCACGTTGGCCAGGAACAGCCAGTGCCAGGAGAAGCTCTGCGTCAGCCAGCCGCCCAGCGTCGGCCCGAGCGTCGGCGCCATGGTGGCGACCAGACCGATCATCACCGAGACCCCCGCCCGCTTTTCCGGCGGGAACAGGGAGAAGCTGGTGGCGAAGACGGTCGGGATCATCGCGCCGCCGATGAAGCCCTGCAACGCCCGCCACACGATCATCGATTCGATGCTGGAGGTGAAGGCGCAGGCCACGCTGGTCAGGGTGAAGCCGGCGGCGGCGATGGTGAACAGCACGCGGGTGGAGAGAATCCGCGCCAGCATGCCGGACAGCGGGATCATCACCACCTCGGCGATGAGGTAGGAGGTCTGCACCCACGAGATCTCGTCGGCGCTGGCCGCAAGCCCCGCCTGGATCTCCGACAGGGAGCTGGAGACGATCTGGATGTCCAGGATCGCCATGAACATGCCGACGACCATGGCCAGGAAGCCCAGCCAGTCGCGCGTGGTCACCGGCCGCGGCCCGGCGCTTGAAGGGGAAGGAGCCGCCGCGTCCCGGCCCGCGGGGGGCGGGAGAGCTTGGAGCCGGGACGCGGTGGCGGCACCGCCCGCGTCCGCCGGGGGTGCGGCGCTGCGGGCGGACGGCGTGTCGTCGTTGGTGATGGCGGTCATGGTCGCCCTCCCCAGGACGAAAACGGCAGGGACGAAAACGGCAGGGACGAAAACGGGTGTCGGTTAAGAGGGCGGTTACTTGGCCGCGACCGTCTGGCCGGGGACCAGAGCGCCGAAGACGGTGCCCGCGCTGTGCGGATGCTCCTCGGCGCCGCGGGTGTCCACCGCGGCGACCACGGACAGGCCGGGGCGCAGCAGGCCGGACAGCGCGCTGTCGCGCGGCAGGGCGATGCGCACCGGCACGCGCTGGACGATCTTGGTGAAATTGCCGGTCGCGTTCTCCGGCGGCAGCAGGCTGAACTGCGAACCGGAGGCCGGGGCGAAGCTCTCCACCCGGCCCAGCAGCGGCTTGCCCGGATAGGCGTCGATCTCCACCGTCACCGGCTGGCCGGGACGCATGCGGGAAAGCTGCGTCTCCTTGAAGTTGGCGACCACATAGACGTCGGGCAGCGGCACCAGCGAGAGAAGCTGCACGCCCGGGCGCGCGTACTGGCCGACCTGGACGCCGCGGTTGCCGACCACGCCGTCCACCGGCGCGCGGATGACCGTGTTGTTCAGGTCGTTGCGCGCGGTTTCCAGGGCGGCCTCGACCTGACGCAGCCGGGCGCCGGTCTCGCTGCGGCTCGCGTTCAGCACGCCGACCTGATCCTTCTCCGCGGCCAGCGCCGCGCGGGCGCGGTCGGACTGGGCCACCGCCTTGCGCAGGTCGGCGTCCGCCGTCTCGAACTTCTGGCGGCTGGCCCAACTGTCGCTGGCCAGCGAACGGGTGCGGTCGAAGTCCTGCTGGGCGCGGCGCTGCTCGGCCTCGGCGCTGGCGACGGACGCCGCGGCCTGGTCGATGATCGCCTTCTGGAGCAGCAGCTTGCTGTCGATGGTGCCAAGCGCCGCCTTCTGCGCGGCGACGTTGGCCTCCGCCTCCGCGACCTTGGCGCGGAAGTCCTGGTCGTCCAGGACGGCCAGCACGTCGCCCGCGGTGACCTGCTGGTTTTCCGCCACCCGGACGTCCTTCACATAGGCGGACACCTTGGGGCTCACCACCGTGATGTCGCTGTGGACATAAGCGTTGTCGGTCGACTCGAAGAAGCGTCCCTCGGCCCACCAGCCCCAGCCGGCGTAGCCGCCACCGGCCAGCGCCGCAACCGCCACACCCGACAGAACGATCTTCCGCACGGCCTTGACCATCGTCTTCCAACCCACCCGTTTCGGTTCCGCCCCGGCCCGGGCCGGCTTGGCGCCGCCCCATCGGAACTGAACCGTTCAGTTTAGTCTTGCGCAAAGATGATCACAGCCCTACCTGTTGTCAAGAGTGAACTGGACGGTCTAGTTTTAACGTTTGGGATTGTGGTTGAATGCGGAACGCGCTACGGCAGCGGGGTATCGGCACGCGAAGCCCCGCAGGCACCGCCGGCAAGGTCGCAGGACAGGTTGCAGGACACGAGGAACGCATGAGCACGCTGGTCGCCCCCACGCCGGAGGCAGGATCGAAGCCCGCGCAGATCCTGGAGGCCGCCGGAAAGCTGTTCCTGGACCATGGCTACGGCGCCGTCAGCATGGACGCCATCGCCAAGACGGCCAATGTGTCCAAGGCGACGCTCTACGCCCATTTCGGCAGCAAGGACGAGCTGTTCCGCGCCATGGTCGCCCGCGAATGCAAAGGGCAGACGATGGCCGCCGTCTGCGAGGAGGCGCGGACCCTGGAGATGGCCGAGGGGCTGCGTCTGGTCGCCCGCCATTTCGTCACGCTGATCCTGTCGCCGCAGGCGCTGGCCGGCTACCGCGTGGTGGTCGGCGAGGCGCACCGCTTCCCCGAGCTGGCGAGCGCCTTCTACGACGCCGGACCGGCCCGCACTATGGAGCAGGTGACCGCCTTCATGGTTGACCTCGACCGCCGCGGCCTGCTGGCCATCCCCGACCCGCAACTGGCGGCGGAGCAGTTCGTCGGCCTCATCAAGTCGCACACGCACCTGCGCTTCCTGCTGTGCCTGTCCGAACGCCCGACGGAGGAGCAGCTGACGCGGGTCGTGGACGGCGCGGTCTCTCTCATCATCCGGGGTTACGCGCCGTAACGGGTCCGCGTTCAGTGACCGCCGTCGAAGGTGATCATCACCTCCAGCACCCCGGCCAGCGCCCCGGCGGCGTCCGGCTGCACGTCGCGGAAGGTTGCGACCTCGCCCGGCAGGATTTGCGGCGGCGCCGGCTCGACGGTCCAGCTCTTCAGCGGCTGGCGATCGGCCCCCAGCGCGGTCACCCGCAGGGGCGGCACCGTCCGCGCCATTTCGGAGACGTTGACGATCTGACCGTCCACCACCAGCACCGGCTTTCCGTCCTCGGTCTTCTGCTCCGACCGCACGTTCTGAAGCTGGAGCCCGGTCCCCGGCGGCTCCACCGGCAGGCCCACCGTTTCATAGAGAAGCGCGGCGGGAGGCCACAGCCGCACGGCGGTGGCACGGCCGAAATAGCCGGCGGCGCCGATGGCCGCCAGCAGCGCCACGAAAATCCCCCAGCCGACCAGCGCCCGGCGCCGCGCGCCCGGGTCCGCCGGGGCCTTGGCCGGGGTCTTGGCGGCGGAGGCGCGTTTGGGCGGCGGCGGCGGCGGGGCCGGATGGAACTCGGTCACCTCGTCCGGATGGAAGACGGGCTCGTCCTCTTCGGGCGCCTGCCACCACATGTGGCCGCATTGGGCGCAGCGCACCTTGCGGCCCTGTGGACCGACCGCCGAATCGGCAAGGGTGTACCGTGTGGCACAGGCCGGGCAGGTGATGATCATAGATGCCGATCGTGGTCACCGAAATTGCAGAATGTCGTTATAGGTAGTCATGAGGTATGAAGCAAGGAACGCTCTGGCGCCGGGCGGGGCGGTACGGACGGCGGCGGTACGGACGGCGGCGGTACGGACGGCGGTGGACGCGCCGGCCCCTGCCGGTGCATTGTCCATCCGCGCACCGGGCGGGACGCCGCCGGGGTGCGCCGATGCGCCGTTGGTGGGACCGTGATCCGTTTCGAGAATGTGGGACTGCGCTATGGCACCGGACCGGAGGTGCTGCGCGACATCAGCTTCACCTTGCAGCCCGGCTCGTTCCATTTCATGACGGGGGCGAGCGGTGCTGGAAAATCGTCGCTGCTGAAGCTGATGTATCTGGCGCTCCGCCCGTCCCGCGGGCTGGTCACCCTGTTCGGGAAGGACATGGCGCGGGTCCGGCGCGCCGACCTGCCGGAGCTGCGGCGCCAGATCGGCGTGGTGTTCCAGGATTTCGCCCTGCTCGACCATCTCTCGGCGCTCGACAACGTGGCCCTGCCGCTGCGCATGGGCGGTGCGCGCGAATCGGACGTGGTGGAGCACTGCACGGAAATCCTGCGCTGGGTGGGGCTGGGCAACCATCTGCACTCCCTGCCCTCCACCCTGTCGGGCGGGCAGCAGCAGCGCGTCGCCATCGCCCGCGCGGTGATCAACCGCCCGCGCCTGCTGCTGGCGGACGAGCCGACCGGCAACGTGGACGACGGCATCGGCATGCGCCTTCTCTATCTGTTCGAGGAGCTTCACAAGCTGGGCACCACGGTGGTCATCGCCTCCCACAACGAGGCGCTGATCCGCCGTTTCGAACACCCGCGCCTGATGCTGGAGAACGGGCGCCTGCACGTCCTGCCGGCACACGCCTCGCGCTGGGCCTGAGACGGGGGGAAGGAGACACGCCATGGCCCTGCCGCCGCTGACCCGCCGAAGCTCCGACCTGCCGCTGGCCAAGGACCCGACCTCGCGCTTCCTCATGTGGCTGACCGCGCTGATGGTCTATCTGGCGGCGCTGGCGCTGGCCGGGGCGCTGCTCGTCTCCGACATGACGCGGCGCTGGGACAG
This sequence comes from Azospirillum isscasi, assembly GCF_030849505.1. Taxonomy (GTDB): domain Bacteria; phylum Pseudomonadota; class Alphaproteobacteria; order Azospirillales; family Azospirillaceae; genus Azospirillum; species Azospirillum isscasi. The sequence continues at coordinate 61,335 of NZ_JAUJFI010000010.1, forward strand.
CGGTCTGGCCGGCGGGCTGACCGTGCAGATCATGCCGCTTCCCGACAGCGCCCGCGCCGCGCCGCTGGAGGAGCGGACGGAGGCCGCGCTGACTGTCCTGCGCGCCACCCCCGGCGTGGCCTCCGCCGGCGTCCTGTCCGCCGGGGACGTCGGGCGGCTCCTGGAGCCCTGGCTGGGCAAGGAGGCCGCCGACCCGCTGCTGCCCATGCCGCGGCTGATCGACGTGGTGACCAGCGGACCGGTGGACACGGCGGCGCTGGCGGCGCGGCTGTCCAGCGCCGCCCCCGGCGCCACGCTGGACGACCACGCCGTGTGGCTGGCCGACCTGCGCCGCTTCGCCGGGGCGATGCATCTGGCGGCGCTGGGCATCGTGGCGCTGATCGGCGGGGCGGGCGTGATGGCCGTGGTCTTCGCCGTGCGTTCCGGCCTCGCCATCCACCGCCATGTGGTGGAGCTGCTGCACCTGATGGGGGCGACCGACCGCTATGTGGCCCGGCAATTCGAATCGCACGTCATCGGCCTGACCCTGCGCGGCGGGCTGACCGGGCTGCTGCTGGCCGCAGCCACGCTGGCCGGGATCGGGCGCGCCGCCGCGGGGCTTCAGGCCAGCCTGCTGCCGGACCTCGCCACCTCCCCCTGGTGGGCCTTCGCCGCGCTGACCGCCGTGCCGCT
>NZ_JAUJFI010000100.1 GCF_030849505.1 Azospirillum isscasi
CGGGTCGGCGCCGTCACCCCCCCCGCCCCGGCGGCCAGGGCGCGCGTGCGCCGGCGCAGGGCGCCGACCGTCAGCTCCGGGTCGGCGCGGTCGTCCGGATCGGCGGTGCAGCGTTCGCAGGCGGCCAGATCCGGCTCCCCGCAATAGCGCCCGGCCTTGTCCACCAAACTGAGGCGCGGGCAGATCAGGCCGTAATCGTGGATGGTGAGGTCGTAAGGCACGCCGAGCCGCCCGGCCAGATCGAGCACCGCGGCGTCGTGGCCCAGCAGGTGGTGGATCTCCACCGCCGCCGTTCCGGCCAGCCGCAGGGCGTCGGCCAGTTCGCCGAACTCCGCGCGCGTGCGGAACACCAGATCGCGCAGATCCGGGCGGTCCATGACCTCAATCCGGCAGCGGCGCTCGGGCGGGGTGGCGGGAGGCCGGGCGGAGGGAAGCGGGGCGCCATCCTCCTCCTCATCATCCTCATCCTCCTCGTTCACGGCGGTTTCCGGGACGAGCCGCAGGACGCGCCGGCCTTCCGCGCGCAGCGCCGCGGCCCGCTCCTCGATGAAGCGGGCGACCCCGCCGCGTCCGGCGAGCGTGACCAGCAGGACGGCGGGCGCCCGCCCGGCCCCATCCTCCTCCGCCCAGCGGGCGAGGTCGAGGCGGCGGCGCGCGGCCATCAGCGGGTCGTCGGCGATGAAATCCTGGACCAGCGCGTCGTATCCGGGGTGCAGCCGCTCCAGCAGGCGGCCGTTGCGGGCGGCGAGGATCGCCTTCTGCCGCCCGAAGGAGCGCCCGCCGACATGCGCCACGAAGACGTCGGCGGCCCCGAGATGGCGCCAGCCCAGCCGGCGCGCGCGCAGGCAGAAGTCGTTTTCCTCGCCATAGCCGCGCCCGAACAGCCGCTCCTCGAAGAGGCCGGTCTCCTCCAGGCAATCGCGCCGGATGTAGGCGCAGAAGCCGACCGCCGTCGGCAGATCCACCCGCAACCCCGCGTTCACCGACCGCGCCAGCCGGTCGAGCGCCGCCGTCTCCGGCAGGGACGGCGGGGGCGGACGGTCCGCGCCCGAGGGATAGCTGAGGATCGTGGCGTCGTTGGACAGCGGGGTGACGGTGCCGACGTCCGGCGCCGACCAGGCCGCGGTGCGCAGCCGCTCCAGCCAGGGGCCGGCGACCAGCGTGTCGGCGTTGAGCAGCACGGCGTCGCGGTCGGGATGCAGGGCCAGCCCGCGGTTGACCGTGGCCGGGAAGCCGAGGTTCCGCGGGTTGCGGAGCAGCGTGATCCGCCCTTCGGCGGCGAGCGCCGTCAGGTCGCCGACGAGGTCCGCGTCCGGGCTGGCGTCGTCGATGACGACGATCTCGCGCGGGGTCCTGTCCTCCGCCGCGAGGACCGAGCGCAGGCAGGCCATCGTCTCCTCCCGCCCGCGGTAGACCGGAACCACGACGTCCACGACGGGCGCCGGAGAGCGCAAGCGGGCCGGACGGGGGGGGCGCGGGCCGGCCGGCGTGGAAAGCCGTCCGGTTCCGCCGGGGCCGGTTCCGCCGGGGCCGGGCCAGGGCAGGGGGCTGCCGGCCAGCGGCTGGGCGCCCGGCCCGGCGGTGACGTGGAGAAGGCCGGGGGACAGGCCGGCGGTCACCGGGTCGATGAGGAAGCCGTAGCGGCCGCTTTCCACCCCCTCGGCCTGGGCGCCTTCCATCGGGCGGTCCGCGGCCACGGTCACGGCGTGCCCGGTTTCGTCCTCCACGCGAACCGTCACGGACTGCGGAGGATCGCCGGGACACCAGGCCCAGCCTGACAGGGCCCAATCGGACCGGGCCGATTCGCTATCGCCGCCGCCACCGTCGAGCAGGACGCTGCCTTCGACCGTTGCGTGGCGCCGGGGGCACAGGGGCGAGCCGAGCAGGGGTTTGCCGTCCAGGATGACGGAGAGCGGCTCCCCCTCCAGTTCCGGACCGACGGACAGGGTGAAGCGGATCAGGCCGCTGCCGCTGTCCCGCTGGCCGTACCGCCGCAGGAACGTGGCGCGGTCCATGGCGAGCAGCCGGCCCAGCCGGGAAGACTCGATTCGGACGGCGCCGTCCGCATCCGGAACGTCCGCCGGGTCCGCGGGCAGCGCTCCGGCGATTCGCAGACCGACGTCGGCCGTGGCCCAGCCGGGGGCGCCCCCGGTCAGGACGGCGTGGTCGGCGAGATCGCCCAGCAGGGGAGCGACGCTCACCGGAAAGCGGTGAAGCTGGCGCACGATCAGGGGAAGGAGGCGGTCCATCGCCCCCAGCCGGGCCAGGGCCTGCCCCAGGGCAATCGCCGCGGTGGGGACGGCGGCCCGCTCGGCCACCCCGTCCAGCAGCGGGGGGACGGCGGCTGATCGATTCGCCGCGATCAGCAGGGCGGCGAGGAAAGCTTTGAGAGCGATGTCGTTCGGGGCGAATCGCGCGCTGCGCTCGGCCCAGCGCAGCGCGCCGTCCAAATCCCCCCGCGCCAGGGCACAGCGGGCAAGCCCGGCGGCGCCTTGGGCATGGCTGCGGCAGTCGCGCAGAAGGGAGCGCGCAACGGTTTCGCCCTCGGCGATGGCTCCATCGGCGAGCAGGTCTTCCAGGCGCTGCAGTTCCAGGCGCCGCGTGTGGGATTTCGACCCGCCGGACGGATTCATGAAAGAAGGCCCCTCCCATCAGTCGGATCGGCCAGGAATGCGGTCGCCCGCGAAGAACCGGGCCTTTCATGCCGGAAAAGAGAACAAGGCATGAAGCGCATAAAAATGGACCTGCCGATTGCTCGGCAGGTCCATGAAGTGATGCAGGGGTACTTATTAGACGGCGAAGTTGCTGGAAGTCAGGTTGGTGACGCCAGCGACCGTGATCTGCGTGCCGTCCGACAGGGACAGGACCGAGCTGCCGCCGGCGACCGTGACGCGCGACGCGACCTGGGCCGCGGTGAGGCCGTAGCCCTGAACCGCGATGAGGTCGGTGCCGGCCTTGAAGTCGCCGATGACGTGCTTGCCGCCGCCGAAGACGGTGCTGAACACGAAGATGTCGTTGCCGTTGCCGCCGAACAGCGTGTCGTTGCCGACGCCGCCGATGATGGTGTCGTTGCCGGCGAAGCCGCCGATGACGGCGTTGCCCGACTTCGAGGTCGCACCGATCAGCAGGTCGTTGCCCGCACCGCCGGCGATGGTGGTGTTGCCCGAGCCGCCGAAGATCGTGTTGTTGCCCGCCGCCGAAGCGATGGTGGTGTTGCCCTGACCGCCGGCGATCAGGTTGTTGCCGCCGGTCACCGCCAGGTAGGCGTTGCCCGTGCCGGCACCGATCGTGGCGTTGCCGCCGGCCGCGAAGACGGTGTCGTTACCGGCCGCGAAGATCTGGTTGTTGCCGCCCACCGCGAGGATGGTGTTGTTGCCCGCACCGGCGGTCAGCACGTTGTTGCCGGCCGCGGCCACAACGGTATCGGCGCCCGTGCCGCCGAGGATGGTGGCCGAGGCGCCCGCAACGGTGCTGGTGCCCAGGAGCTGGCCGCCCGAGCCGCCGACCAGGGTCTGGCCGGTGCCGGTGCCGGCCTGCAGCACGGTGCCGGCGGCGTCGTTCGCGACGAGGACGTTGTTGTTGCCCGAGCCGCCCAGCAGGGTGGCGGCGGTGTTGGTGTTCAGCACCAGCGCCGTGTTGCTGTCGCTGATCAGGCTCAGCGTCTTCGTCGGCGGCAGAGCGTCGTCGCCGATCACGAGCGCCTTCGTGTCCTTGGTCGTCGCAACGAGGCTGGTGTTCTGGAGAACCGCACCCGCCAGGGTGGACGCGGTCTTAACTTCACTGGTGATACCACCGCTGATGGTGCTCGACGTCGTCATATTGTTGAACCCCCGCCAAAGTGACTAAAACTTTGCGCCTTATGGCATGCCTTGGGCTCGATATCATTGGTAATCCCTTTTTGCAAGTGCGGAATGGAAACACCCCATGGATTGACCACCTATGGGAAAGCAACCCGGGCGACTGATGCGCTCTACCGATAATGTTTCATTCCGGTAATGGACCCTCGGGTTGCGCCGCCCTTTGCGGAAAGCTGCGGAATTTTCCCAAACGTGGCACGTCCGGCACAGGCGGGTGGATTTGTTTGCGCTATTTGGTGAAAATGGCGACAGACCGGTTTCGCGCTACGTTTCGAGCGTTCCGGGAACGGTGCTCTGCCCTGCGGAACCATCCACCGTTCCCTGTTTGCAGCACCGCAGCCGCCGTGCCATTGTCCGAAGAAACATCGCCCGCGGCCATGCGTATCCTGCTGCTTTCCCGCTACAGCCCTCGGGGCCCCAGCAGCCGTCTCCGGCATTACCAGTTCCTGCCGGCTCTCGCCGAGGCGGGGATTTCGGTTGCCGTTGCCCCCTTGCTGCCCGACTCCTATCTGGAGGCCCTCTACACCGGGCAGCCGCGCCCGCTGCGCAGCATCGCCATGGCCTATGCGGCGCGCATCCGCCAGATGGCCGCGGCGGAGACGTTCGACCTGCTGTGGATCGAGAAGGAGCTGCTTCCCTGGTTCCCCTACGGGGCGGAGCGCTGGATTCTCCCATCGGCTCCGCCCTACGTCGTCGATTTCGACGACGCCTGGTTCCATCATTACGACCGCAGCCGCTGGCCCCTGGTGCGCCGGATGCTGGGAAGCAAGCTCGATCGGGTGATGCGGCACGCGGCCCTGGTGACCGTGGGGAACGACTATCTGGCCAAGAGGGCCGAAACGGCCGGCGCCCGCTCGGTGGTGATTCTTCCCACCGTGGTGGATCTTGCCCGCTACCCCGCCGGGCCGGGGCAGGCCGGACATCTCCCGGCGGTGGGCTGGATCGGCTCTCCGATCACCGACCATTACCTGAGCCTGGTCGAGGAGCCGCTGCGGCGGATGGTGACGGGAAACGAGGTCCGGCTTTGCCTGGTGGGCGCCACCCCCGGTGCGCTGGGCGGGCTTCCCGCCGGCCGCCATGCCTGGCGGGAGGACACGGAAACCCGCCACATCGCCGCCTTCGACATCGGCATCATGCCGCTTGCCGACACGCCGTGGGAGCGCGGCAAGTGCGGCTACAAGCTCATCCAGTACATGGCCTGCGGCAAGCCGGTGGTCGCGTCCCCGGTCGGCGTCAACCGCGATATCGTGGAGCACGGCGTCAACGGCTTCCTGGCCGAAACCCCTCAGGAATGGACCGACGCGCTGCGCCGCCTGGCCGCCTCCCCCGATCTGCGCCGGCGGCTGGGGGCGGCGGGCCGTGCCAAGGTGGAACGGCACTATTCCCTGGCGGGCACCGCGCCGCGCCTGATCGAACTGCTGCGCGCCGCCGCCGGCTGTTCCGGGAACGGGGACGGGGGGACGACCGCCGCTTCCGGCCTCACGGCGGAGCGGCCCTGAAGACGATCGCCTTCAGAAGAAGCCCGAGATCACGGTCGTCCAGCGAGTCGCCCTGCCAGGACGGGTTGAACGTGTTGGTGATGGTGAAGCCGAGAAGAAGCCGTTCTCCGCCCAGCCTCTCCGTGGGAATCCGAACGGTGGCGGAAACCTCCTGCCACGACTCGTGCCGCCAAGATGCCAGGACATGGTTGTCGGCATGGACGTCGATCGTCACAAAGCCGTTCTGCGCGGTGACGACGGGGATGAAGGTCAGTTCCATGCACAGCCCGTTGCCGCTTCCGGAGGGGACGACGAACTCCAGGCAGGCCATGGAGCCTTCCGACCAGATCCCATCGGCGCCCGGCTGTGAGAAGCCGCAAAGAACGAAGCGCTGCGTCTCGGGCCGGCGGAAGTCGATCGGCTCGCCCAGAGTGAAGGACGCCCGTCCCACCGGCGTTTCGGTCGGGGATACCGGAAGCTTTTCCTGAAAACGGACCCGTTGGCGGATGCGTTCGATGTCACGGGCCCAATTGTCCTGCGACACGTTCAGCATCGAGTTGGCACGGGCGGCGGAGCGCCAGTGCCACTCCGCCGTCGGGCGGAGCGTCGTCTCGAACCGCGCCGACCCGGCGAGCAGCTGGTAGAAATACAGGTCTTCCCCAACCTCCATCTCCGGGTCATCCAGCACGGCGCCTTTCAGCAGGCTGCGGCGGGCGAGCCAGGAATGGGACAGGATGTAGTTGTCGAAGCTGGACAGTCTTGCGGCCGAGAACCGGTCGAGGAACTCCACGCGCCGGTTCTCGGGGATCTCCCGCCCCAGGGGCCCGGCGAAGTTCACCCGCGGAAAATAGCGGCCGGCATCCTCCTCGACCCGCAGGGCACCGCTGTAGACCAGTTCCGCATCCGGGCTGCGGGCAAAATGGTCCAGGATGGAGGCGGCATGGTTGGGGTGAATGACGTCGTCGTCGTCGTGGATGCCGAAGAAAGGCGCGCTCACCGCCCGCAGCCCCGCCCACATCGAGGTGCTGCGCAAGCCGGTGTTGGGCACCCGGACATGCCGGAACGAGGCGAAGCGGGGCCGCCACCGTTCCATGGCTTCGTCCAACCCGTCCACGGGGTGATACTGCACCAGGATAACGCCAACCGGGCCCGCGGTCTGCGCCGCCAGGGACCTCATGCACCGCTCGACCATGGCGGCGGGGCGGGAACCGGCGCGGACGATGTACTCGACCAGCGGCCCTCGGTTCTCCGCCGCCCCGGCTTCGGGCGGAGCCGTCCGGGAAAGCCTTGGCTGCCGGGTGAACCCTCCACGTTCGCGCACCTCCTCCAGGAAGGCCGGCAGCCGCTCCATCTGCCGGTCCAGGGAAAAGCGCGCGGCGAAGATGGCTCTGGCGCGGCGCGCCCGCGCCGCCGCCGCCGCCGGATGGCGTTGCGCCCACGCGACGTGGCCGGCGATCCGCTCGGCCATGTCGGCTGGATCGGCCGCCGGGTCCACGTACAGCACCGTGTCGCGGAAGGCGTGGCGGATGAAATCGGCATCGTCGACGATGGTCGGTTTGCCCGAAGCCACGGCATCCAGAAAGGCCGTGGATGGCAAGCCGTCCGCCCGGCAGGACGGCTCGTGAAGACAGAGAGCGACGCCGGCCTCGCGCAGGCGCAGGGACAGCGCGGACTCCCAGCCTTCCGTTCCATCGGCGGGCGGCGGCATCCGCCGCGCCAACGCCGCGAGCAGAGGGGCAAAGCGGGAGGGGGCGCCCGGAAGCCCGGGCAAGGACAAGGCGGAGACGGCGTCCTCGGCCACGGGGTCGTCCGCAAGACCGCCCGGCCACAATGAGAACTCGGCGACCGGCATGTCCTTGCCGGCGGCGAAAACGAGATCCCGCAGGAAACGGCCGACCGGCTCCGACCCGGGAATCACGCCGTCGTAGCTGAGGATGTTGCCGAGGCGCAGGGCATCGCGCCCGACCAGCCGGCGTGGCGTCCGGCAGACGCCGATTGCCGGGTGGTGCGTCAGCTTCGGCTGGAATTCATGGGTCACCAGCACGCAATCGGGATCGAAGGCCAGGATATCGCCGGACGTGACGACCTCCGCGGCCTCCCAGCCCAGCCGCCCGGCGGCGGCGAGAAGACGCCGGAGGAAATCCGCCTCGGGACCGGACGCCATGTTGGGCCAGCAGTTCTGGATCGCGATACGCATGCTCGTCCATTCCCTCATGGCGCCGGTGCCGTGGCCGCCCCGGCGGCATTCTTCCCGTCGGCAGGGCCCTCTCAATCAATGCCGACGCATTGATCCCCCGGGCTTGACGGCTGGAACATGATAGAAGCGATCATCATCCAGCCGTATCAGGCGGGCGTGCCGCGCACGAACAGGCCGTCCACCCGCAGAAGTTCGCGTGTCTCGGGATCCGACGCCGCCGGGAACAGGCCGATGCACAGGAAACCCCGGGCGCGCAGGAAGCCGGCGGTGCCGCCGGACGGCAACGCCGCGCCGGGTCCGAAGGGAAGGGCCGCAAGGATGACTTCGGTCCGCTCCAGCACGTCGACCGGGACCGGATCGGCGACCGGGACCGGATCGGCGCCGCCGTCCGCCGCGCCGATCCGGACGCCGAAGGCGGCCGACGGGTCGGGGTACAGGCTGCGCAGGAGTTCGCCGGGCGGCTGGGAGCCGTCCGCCACGCGCCACAGGGGATCGCCCGCGGCGGCGGCAAGCGCATCCGGTGCCGTCCGATTCGGCGGAAACGACATGGCCTCGCCGCCGTAGCCGTCCCCCCGCAGGGCCGGGACGAAGCGCGCATCGTCTCCGTCGCCGCCCAGGTCCACCACCACGTCCACCCCGTGGTTTCGGCATTCGGCATGGAACCGGCGCAGGGAGTCCGGCACATCCTGCTTCGGCACCCGGTCGAGGGAGCCGGACGGCGGACTCGCCAGTTCCCCCCGCGCTGCCGCGATGTCCCCGACCCGCCCGGTGATCCGCCGGCGCAGATCATCGGGCGACGGTCCGGCGGGGCGTTCCGCTTCCTGGGGATCGCGCGCGACGACACCGAGCCTTCGGCCCAACCGCCACCAGCGGGAACCGCCGAGGGCGGCAAGACGGCTGCGGTCGCGCAGCAGCGCCTCGAACTCCGAAGACGTTAACAGGGCGAGGGGTTTGCCCGATGCCCCTCCCTCCTCCTTCGCGACGATCCACTCAAGGAACGCGGCGAGGTCGGCCTCCTTTGCGGAAACCGTCTCCCGCGCCTCGGCCAGACGACCTTCGGCGATGACGAGCGAGCGGCGCAGAACGGCGATCTCGCGCGCTTGCGCGTCGAACGCGGCCTTCAAATCGTCCGGGTCCCACGGAGCGGCAAGGGCCGGTTCGGGCGTGGAACTCATGCGTCGGCCTGCTCGGACTCGCCGGACAGGTAGGCCAGGAAATCCGGCGATGTCAGCTTCGCCATGTTCTGAGGATGGGACGCCGTGATCGACCAGAACACCGTTTCCTCCGGCGGCCGGGACGGAACGCCCCCCTCCAGGAGTTCGGAATGGAGCAGGGAGGGGGAGAGGTGCCAGGTCCGCAGATGGGGGTGCAACAGGTGCGCAACCACCATGGCCGTCTGATCGAGGTGCCAGCTCACCGCGGCCGGATCGGCGAAGCGCTCGGCCAGCGTGTCGGCCACCGTGTCGCAGAAGGAGCGGCCTCCTTCCGTATCGGCCACCAGCAAGGCCGTGGCGGACAGCAGGGAGAAGATGTTGCTTATCTGCTTGGGAAACTTCAGAAGGCCGATGTCATGCCCGGCGAAGTCGGCGAGCAGCGGCCTGAGGCTGCGCAGCACGATCTGGTCGGCGTCGGCAACCAGCATGGGCCGGCCGTAGCGGCGCAGAAGCTCCGGCAGGATCAGGAAGCGCGCGCAGGAATAATAGGTCCGCCGCTCGCGCTGGGTCAGATCGTCCAGAGCGGTGCGCTCGCGCGAGATGGCCAGCCGCGTTCCGATGCGCCGGCACAACCGGTCGGCCGTCCGTTCGGAGTCCGGCGTCGGATTGACGATATGGATGTGGATGGCCAGATCCGCCTCGGCCCGCGCCAGCAGCGCGTTGCAGAGCGGTTCGCCGAACAGGCCGAAATAACGGGCGTCGCAGCAGACGAAATAAACCGCCTCCGCCCCCGCGGCGAAATCCGCCAGCGGCAGTTCCACGGCCCGCGGAATCGGGAAGGGCCGGACCTGGGTGGGAATGGCATCCGGGAAATGGATGATCCGCGTGCAGGTCAGCTTGCCGTCGCCGCAGGAGATCAGCAGGCCCCGGTCGAAAATCTCGTTGGCCTCGGCGAAGCGGCCCTCGACCGCCAGCATGCTGCCCAGAATGTAATGGAGAACCGCGGGGACGGCGGCGCGGCGCGACAGGAATGTCTGGAAGTTCCGGATGCCGCCCGGCATGTCGCCCAGCCTCGCTTGCACGATGGCGAATTGCGGCAGGGCGTCGAAAAGGTCGGCGCGATAGTCTTCCTCAAGCCGGCGGAGGGTGGCTTTGGCCTCGTCCCCCCGGTCCGCAAGGGATTGAAGATCGGCAAGATGAAGCAGCGTCTCCACCCCCGGCATGGCCGCCACCGCACGGGATGCCATGGCGAGGGCGAGATCCGGCTTCCGGTTGCCGAGCGTCCGATAGGACGCCCGCAGCAAAGCCCTGCACAGCTCCGGATTCTTCAGGTCACGTTCAGCCATTCGGAATGGACACACCGCTTCCCTTGCGCCAGTAGACGCCGGCGCCGTCGATGTCATGGATGGTGTCTTCGATCCCGTGATCGCGGCGGAAATCCGTCACCGCCTTGCGGCAGCCTTCCAGGATGTAATCGTCGACGATCACGTAGCCGCCGGGCTGCACCTTCGCGTACATGGCATCCAGAGTCTGGATGGTCGAGGAGTACATGTCCCCGTCCAGCCGCAGGATCGCCAGCCGCTCGACCGGCGCCGTCGGCAGCGTATCGGCGAACCAGCCCTTCAGGAAGCGCACCTGGTCGTCGAGCAGGCCGAAGCGGGCGAAGCTGGCCGAAACCTCTTCGACCGAGACGGCCAATTCCGTGAAGGAGGAATGCTGATCCCCGCTGTCCGCCGGATATTTCTCCGGCTCGGCGGGCGGCAATCCGGCGAAGGAATCCGCCACCCACACACGGCGGTCGGTGACGCCATAGGCCGCCAGAACACCACGCATGAAGATGCAGGCGCCGCCACGCCACACGCCGGCTTCCAGGAAATCGCCCGGAACGCCGTCTTCGATCACCTGTTCGGTCAGCATACGGAGGTTGCGCATGCGCGCGACGCCGATCATGGTCAGCGCCGTCTTGGGCCAATCCCAGCCGATCAGGCGGACCTGGGGATCGTACCCCTCGTTCCAGGGATCGCTGGACGGATCGTTGACGGCTTCGCCGGTCAGCACCTTTTCAAGCAGATCCAGATACAGGCCGCCATCGCCACGGGGGCCCGCGTCGGGCAGAAGCGTCTTGATCTGTCCTTTCACGTCCTGCGTCAGCACCGCGATCTGGGCGGCCAGCCGGGCGTGAAGAAGCTTCAGATCATGCGGCGTGATCTGCTGGGCGGCCTGAGCCCGCTGGGCGGCCTGTGCCTGCTCGATAGCCTGCGCGTGCTGGGCGGCCTGAGCCCGCTGGGCGGCCTGCGCCTGCTCGATAGCCTGTGCGTGCTGGGCGGCCTGAGCCTGCTGGGCAGCCTGTGCCTGCTCGATAGCCTTTGCCTGCTGGGCGGCCGCCTCGCGGGCGGTGTCCAGCAGGACGGTCAGTTCCTGGACACGGGTGAGCAATTGGTCGTTGCGCCCGGTTGCCCGCTGAATGTCGCTGCGCAGAATGTAGATCTGCTCGTTCAACGCATTGATCTGCTCGTTCAATGCGGCCCGCTCGCGGGCAGCCTCGTCGTTCAATGCGGCCTGCTCGCGGGCAGCCTCGTCCTTCTCGGACGACATCTCCTGCAGGCGTCCGTTGAGCTGGTCGTTGCGCTCCGTCACGCGCTGAATGTCGCTGCGCAAGGTGTAGACCTGCAGGTCGAGAGCCTCCCGTTCCCGGGTGGCCTCGGCCAATTCGGCCATAAGCTGCTGGTTGAGTTCATCCAGCTGCCGGTTAAGCCGCTCCGCCTCGTCGGCCCGGGCGCTTGCCGTGAGGGCGAAATCATAGAACCGCCGCATTGGCGGAGCCGACAGCGCAAGACGTCGGGCGAGCGACCGGATAGTCATTGTTGTCCTTCTCCTTCGGTCGGGACTGAATAGCGCTTTGCCCCGGCCGTGACAATCGGCAGACGGTGGAACCGGGTCAGAGCCCCGGCTTCGACCAGACGGTGCGGTTCACCTGATCGATGTAAGACAAGACGATGCGGACCACCTTGGTCGAAACCGCATCGGCTTCGTAGTCGGGGACCCGGCCCGCCCAGCGCCGCCCGGCGAAGCCGTCGCGCACCGCGCGCACCGCGTCGAGCAGACGCTCCGGATGCAGGCTGGCGGTGATCAGCGTGCCGGCGTCCACGCCTTCCGGCCGCTCGTGGGCGTCGCGCATGGTGACCGCCGGCAGATCGAGCAACGCCGCCTCCTCCGTGATGGTTCCGCTGTCCGACAGCACGCAGTGGGCGTTCAACTGCAGCTTCAGATAGTCGTGGAACCCGAAGGGTGGCAGGAAGCGGATCAGCGGCGACAGATCCTTGCCCAGCTCGTCGCCCAAGCGCTTCCGGGTCCGCGGATGCGTGGAGACGATGACCGGCCAGCCGTAGGCCGCGGCGAGGGCGTCCAGGGAATCGAGCAGCCGGCGCAGCCGCTCGGGAGAATCCACGTTCTCCTCGCGGTGGGCGCTGACCACGAAGAAGCGGTCGGCCTGCAGGTCCAGCCGGTTCAGGATGTCGGACGCGTCGATGCGGTCCCGGAAGCGGTCCAGCACCTCCGCCATATGGGAGCCGACCTTGAAGATCCGGTCGCCCGGCAACCCTTCGTCCAGCAGGTAGCGGCGCGCGTGCTCGGTCAGGACCATGTTCACGTCGGACAGGTGGTCGATGACCTTGCGGTTCAGCTCCTCCGGCACCCGCTGGTCGAAGCAGCGGTTTCCGGCCTCCATGTGGAAGACCGGGATCTTGCGCCGCTTGGCGGCGATGACGGCCAGACCGGAATTGGTGTCGCCGTAGATCAGGACGGCATCCGGCTTTTCCTGCTCCATCACCCGGTCCGCGGCCACGAGGATGCGGGCGATGGTGTCCACCGGGCCGGAGCCCGCCGCGTCCAGGAAATGGTCGGGCTTGCGGATGCCCAGGTCGTCGAAGAAGACCTGGTTCAGTTCATAGTCGTGGTTCTGCCCGGTGTGGACGAGCACATGGTTCGTCAGGCGGTCGAGAGCGCCGATGACGAGGCTCATCTTGATGAGTTCGGGCCGGGTGCCGACGATGGTCAGGATCTTGCGCAAGACGGGCTCGCCTCAATAAGGAGTGGCGGAGGGTTCGCCGCGCAGTTCGGCCTGGACATAGTCCAGGTTGCGCAGCACATCGACCACCTGTCCGACGCTCAGCCGCTCGGTGTTGTGCGAGGTGTAATCCTCGGTGACCGAAATGGTCGTCTCGCCGTCGGTGAAGAACTTCGAATAGTTGAGGTCGCGCGCGTCGGCCGGAACGCGGTAGAAGCCGCCCATGTCCTCGGCCCGCGCCATTTCCTCGCGCGAGACCAGGGACTCGTACAGCTTCTCGCCATGGCGGGTGCCGATGACGCGGATCGGGTTCTTCTTGTCGAAGACGATGCGCAGCGCCTCCGCCAGATCGCCCACCGTGCTGGCCGGCGCCTTCTGCACGAAAATGTCGCCCTGGCGGCCGTTGGTGAAGGCGAACAGGACGAGATCCACCGACTGTTCGAGCGACATCAGGAACCGCGTCATGTTCGGGTCCGTGATGGTCAGGTCCTGGCCGGCCTTCATCTGCTTGATGAACAGCGGGATGACCGATCCGCGCGACGCCATGACGTTGCCGTAGCGGGTGGCGCAGAGCACGGTGGGGGAGTTCGGCTCCAGCATCCGCGACTTGGCGATGACCAGCTTTTCCATCATCGCCTTGGACAGGCCCATGGCGTTGATCGGGTACACCGCCTTGTCGGTGCTGAGGGCGATCATCCGCTTGACGCCGTTGCCGATCGCCGCGTTGACCACGTTCTCGGTGCCCTGCACGTTCGTGCGCACCGCTTCCATCGGGTAGAATTCGCAGGACGGGACCTGCTTCAGCGCCGCCGCGTGGAACACGAAATCGACGCCGCGCATCGCTTCGTTGATGCTGCCGAACTCGCGCACGTCGCCGATGTAGAAGCGCAGCCGCTCGTCGGCGAGCCCGATCCGCATGTCCTCCTGCTTCTTCTCGTCGCGGCTGAAGATGCGGATCTGTCCGATGTCGGACTTCAGGAAACGCCGGACCACGGCGTGGCCGAAGGAACCGGTGCCGCCTGTCACCAGGATGGTCTTGCCGGAGAAAACGGTCGTGTCGCTCATCGCGAAGCCTCGCACTGGCGCATGCGCGCAATCATCGCCGGCCAATCCGGCGGGGTGTAGCCCGTCGCCGCGCGGAAGCGGGACGAGTCCAGGGAGCGGTCGATCACCACGGAGGGATCGGGATCGATCTCGATGGACAGTCCGTAGACGGAGCGGATGATGTCCAGCAGATCGTGCTTGGCGATCGGTGCGGCGCTGACGTGCCAGACGCCGCGCAGTTCCGGGCGCGGCAGGACATGGCTCGCGATGACCCGCGTCAGCTCGTCCGTGGTCAGGCCGGAGAAGACCGCGCGGGTGAAGCCGCGGACCCGGCCCGTCTGCGACAGCAGCCAGTCGACCAGAGCGTGCGACGAGTTCAGCTCGCGCCCGATGATCGAGGTGCGCAACGTCACCGCGTTGGGATAATCCACTTCGCCCAGCAGCTTGGACCGTCCATAGAGGTCTTCCGCGTCGGGGGGGGACGCCTCGGTGTAGAGGCCGCCGCCCTTGCCGTTGAACACGCAGTCGGTGCTGACATGCACCAGACGGGCCCCGGCCAGTTCGGCGGCGCGGGCCAGCCGGTGCGGCAGAAGCGTGTTGATCGGCACCGTCACCAGCGGGTCGTTGGCCGCGGCGAGTTGCTTCACCACCCCGATGCAGTTCACCACGACGTCCGGACGCACGCGGGCCAGGGCGCCGATCAGCGCGTCGCCGTCGGTGACGTCGATGCCCGTGTGGATCCGGTCTTGCGCATCGGCCGGGAAGTACCGGCGGACCGCGTCACTGCGCGCGGTGCCGTGAACGTCGAAACCGAATTCGTCGCGGAGCACACGGAAAGCTGCGTTGCCGAGCATGCCCGACACGCCCAGGACCAGTATTTTCATGCGCAGACAGCTTCCTTGGCAAGGGTATGATGAGAAGCCGACGTCCATTTCCGGGCGCCACTGCCGAAAGCGGCGGGGATCAGTTGATCCAGAAGATAGCTGTCACTTCCGGGATTCTGCCTGTGGGCCTTCGCGATTTCCGCCAGGGCCGCACGCAGGCGCGCGACCTGGGCCGTGTGCTGCGAATGGGCAGGATGCCCCTGCACGGTGGTCAGCAGGCGGCTCAATCCGTGCATCCCCTTTTCCACGCTCAACGCGGCGGAACTCCGCGCCCACTCGACGACGGTCAGGGGCTCGTCGATCCCCAGGCACTCATGACGCGAGCTGATGTCGATCCAGGTCAGCACGTCCTCGCCGATCGACAGCGCTTCGGGGAAGGCGAATCCCTGGGCCGGCAGCATCCGGTGCAGCATCACGGTGGGCGTGGCGATCGGGCATCCGCCGATGATCGACGGGTAGATCGCACCGGTGAACGCGCCGCTGCGCAACAGGCCCAGTTCCGACGAATATTCCGGGAAGTTCACGTAGTAGGAGGTATGGGAGAACAGGCGGCCCGACCGCTGCATGAGTTCGAGCTGGCGCTGGACCTTCAGAGGCAGGAACAGGTCATCGGAATCGAGAAAGGCGATGTATTCGCCCCGCGCCTTGTCCATCCCCAGGTTCCGGGCCGCCGCCGGCCCCCGGTTGCTCTGCCGGATCAGGCGGACGCGCCCGTCCGCCTCGGCGAGACGTTTCAGCGGCGTGGTGTCCTCGGTGGAACCGTCGTCCACCACCAGCACTTCCAGATTCCGGTGGGTCTGGTCCAGCACGCTGCGCACGGCGCGGCAGGCGACCTCGATCTCGTTCCAGACCGGGATGACGACCGACACCAGCGTCTGCTCCGCCGCCTTGCTCGCCCGGTCCTTGGCATAGCTGGAGGCCTCCTTGTAGGGAGTTTGCTCCAGAAAGGCGCCGAGCGACTCAAAGTAGCGCTGCGCGCTGCCGAACAGCTGCGCCCGCTCGATCGGCGTCCGGGAATCGAGCATGCGCCGCCACAGCGCCTCGCCTTCCGTCACCGCCTGGGGCTTGTGCGAGTCCTGCCCCGGATGGACCCGGTACTGGACCAGGATTTCCGGCTGGTGGAAGAACTCGTGCTGGGCCAGCATCGCGTTCCACAGGTCGTAATCCTGGGTGTAGCGCAGGCTCTCGTCGAAGGGGCCGTAGCGGCGCATCAGCTCCGCCGGGATCAGCAGCGTGCAACCGTTGATGGCGCCGTTCAGCAGAGGCAGCATCGGCGTGGCGAAGAACTTGTCGTGCGGCATCCTCGCCGGCACGATCAGCTTGCCGTCCGGATCGATGAGATCGTAGTCCGAGAACAGGATGGCGTCCGGACGCCCGATCCGCCGCAGCCAGGCGACCTGCCGCTCCGTCTTCTCCGGCAAATGGATGTCGTCGTGGCTGAGCCAGGCGAAATAGTCGCCGGTCATGGCGGCGATCGCCGTGTTCAGCGCCCCGGCCACGCCCTTGTTGGGCTGCTCGATGTAACGGATGCGGGACGCATAGTCTTCGGCGACCGCCCGGGTCGCTCCATCGTCCGTCGACCCATCGTTGACAACAATGATTTCAATGTTGTCATAGGTCTGAGCCAGCGCGCTCTCCAGAGCAAGCCGGAAATAGTGCCCGCCATTGTAGACTGGCATGGCAATGGTGACTTTAGGATTTTTCATTGCCCGGCTTGCTGTCGAGGCGATTGCGAAAGGGAGTTCCCGATTTGGAAATGCCCGAAGGTGTCCTCTAATTACCGCTTTGGTTTCCCAACCGCAAGAGGCGCGCCGCGGTCCCCGGTGTCCCGGTCAGCCCCCCTGATCCGCCGTTTCCGCAACCCGCTCCACGGTGACGGAACCCATGGGCACCGCCACCATGACCCCGTTCCGGTGCGGGGAATGGACGTCGAACATGAAGGCGTCGTGCAACCAATGATGCTGCACATGGTTGTCAAGCGTGCCCGACGCGATGGCCACCGTGACGGCGTAGCGGCCGGTGGCGAGCCAGGGCAGGGTGAAGGCGAATCTCACGGTCACGTCCTGCCCGGCCTTCAGCGGCGCGGGGAAAGGCGTCCCGGTGGCGAAGGTGTTGTCGCCGAGCAGAGGCTGGCCCAGCCGGTCCTTCACATGGAAGCCGACGATGGGGCTGTCCATGTCCTTCTTGATCCGGATGAGCGCATGAACCGCCACATCCTCCTCGCCCGTGATCCAGGTGAGGGGGGAGTCGTCCGCCGCGGTCATCCACGCCTTCACGATCTCCGCGTCGCCGCTGCCGTAGCTGCTGCTCTCGTCGAGCATGTCGAAGATCACCGGCCTGGCCGCCTCCGGCGGCGGCGGCAGCTTGCGCGGCGCCGCCTCCGCCGGAGCCGCGGGAGCCGCTTCCTCCTTGGCCGCTTCGGCGCTCGCCGCGGCCTCTTCGGAGGCGGCCTTGGAGCCCGTACGGGGCTTGGCGATGCGGACGACCGTCTCCGGCAGGCCCATGGCCTGCGCCTGGATGAAGGCGGTGTAGGCTTCGCACACGTCCTTCGCCGGGCCTTCCATGCGCACATGGCCCCGGTCCAGCCAGATGGCCCGCTGGCAGATGCTCATCACCGTGCCCAGGTCGTGACTGCAGAACAGCACGGTCCCCTGTTCGCGGAACTGCCGCAGCCAGCGGAAGCATTTTTGCTGGAAATACGCGTCGCCGACGGCCAGGGCCTCGTCCACGATCAGGACGTCGGCATCGACATGGGCAACGACGGCGAAGGCCAGCCGAACCGCCATGCCGGAGGAATAGGTCTTGACCGGCTGGTCGATGAAATCGCCGATGTCGGCGAAGGCGATGATGTCCTCCAGCCGGGCTTCCGTCTCCTCCCGCGTCAGGCCGAGCACGGAGGCGTTGAGGAAGACGTTCTCCCGCCCGGTGTATTCCGGATTGAAGCCGGACCCCAGCTCCAGCAGGGCCGCGACACGGCCGCGCACCGTGACGTTGCCGGTGGTCGGGGTCAGCGTGCCGCACAGGATCTGCAGCAGGGTCGATTTTCCCGAGCCGTTGCGGCCGATGACGCCGATCGTCTCGCCGCACCCGACCTCGAAGCCGAGCTTCCGGAGCGCCCAGAACTCCGTGTAGTAGCGGTGGTCCTCCGCTCCACGGCCAAGCGCCCGCGCAAGCGGCCGGGCCAGGCGCTTGAGCCGCGGCACCAGCGCCTGGCGCAGCCGGTCCATGGGATCGGCATAGACGAAATAGGCCTTGGATACGTCCTGGACCGAAATGGAAGCTTCGGCGGCCGGAGCGTCGGGCATGATCTCGGGCATGGTCTCGGAACGATCAGAGGACATCGGCAAAACCCGGACGCAACCGTTGGAACAGCCAGAAGGCCCCCGCGAGCGCGGCCAGCGAAAGCAGCGTGTACAGCCCCAGCCCCAAAAGATCCAGGCCCTGGCCGAAGACCACCACCGCCCGCGTCTGCTCGACGATGAAGGTCAGGGGGTTGAGCATGATGACCTTCTGGAAGGCCAGGGGGACGGCTTCCAGCGGGAAGAAGATCGGAGTCAGGAACAGCGACAGGGTGACCAGAAGCGCCGTCAGCTGCGACAGATCGCGCAGATAGACCCCGAAGGCCGCCAGCACGAAGATCGCCGCCGCCAGAAAGACCAGATAGGGCAGGAGGATCAGCGGCAGCAGCAGCGCCGTGAGATGAAAGGTGCCGTTCAGCAGAAGGTTGCCGATCAGCGCCACCCCCAGGGCGATGCCGGCGTTCACCAGCGCGGACAGCAGGGCGACCGCCGGAAGAACCTCCAGGGGAAACACCACTTTGGTGACGTAGCTGGGATTTCCGACGACCAGCATGGGCGCGCGGGCCACCACCTCGGCGAACAGGGCGTGGACCGCCATGCCGCACAGCAGGATCACCGTGAAGTTCGGCGCATCGACGCCCGTCTGGCTGCCCCAGCGCGCCTTGAACACGACGGTGAAGACGAACGTGAACATGATGGCCGTCAGCACCGGAGTGAGGACGGCCCAGGTGATGCCGAGAGCGCTGCCACGGAAACGTTGTGTGAACTCCCGAACGGCAAGACGCAGGATCAGATCCCGGTGCGACACGAGAGAACGGGCAAGAGCCCAGATGTCGGTAGCGTTGCGACCCATAATGCTCCGGTTTCCTTCAGCCCAGGCAGTTGTCGGACACAAATCACAGATTTGATGCAATCAGACGACACGCCATTGTGCTTATCCAGAAAAGACTCCAACGTTTTTGCCGGGGCTTGAGAGAGACAAGGCAAAACGAATACAATCAGAAAATCTTGAAATTTCGCCGGGACCATACAGTCTGCCCGCCACTCAGGTCAAGACCGGCGTGCCGTCGCCGAGGCGGGCCGGCACGGAAAGGGCGAGGGGAGCCGCGGCCGCTCCGGCCGGGCTCCCCTCGCCCTCAATCCCTGGCGATCCCTGGGGGCGCCGGCCGCCGTCCCGCCTTCCGGCATGGACCGCGGCCCGTTCCTCACGGCGCCGGATGGTCCAGCGACCGCTCCCAGACGAGCGCGCTGCGCACGATGTCGTCCAGCCTGTCGTGTTTCGGAACCCAGCCCAGCCGTTCCCGTATCCGGTCGGCGACGGCGACGAGCTGGGGCGGATCACCGGGGCGCCGGGGGGCCAGGGTGGCGGGCACCCGCTCGCCGCTGACCCTTTCCAGGGCCTCCACCACCTCGTGAACCGAGGCGCCGCCTCCATAGCCGCAGTTCAGCACCAGGCTCTCGCCTCCCCGCCGCAGATGGAGAAGCGCCAGCACATGCGCGTCGGCGAGGTCGCTGACATGGATGTAGTCGCGGATGCAGGTGCCGTCGGGCGTCGGGTAATCCGTGCCGAAGATCGACAGGGCCGGCCGCCGGCCGAGCAGCGCCTGGCAGGCCACCTTGATCAGGTGGGTCGCGACCGGCGTCGCCTGGCCGGTGCGGCCTTCCGGATCGGCCCCCGCCACGTTGAAATAGCGCAGGATGACGCTCCGCACCCCGTGGGCGGCCCCGGCGTCGCGCAGCATCCGCTCCGTCATCAGCTTCGACGCGCCGTACGGGTTGATCGGAACCGTCGGCGTCTCCTCGTCGATGGGAACGCGCTCCGGCGATCCGTAGACGGCGGCGGTGGAGGAGAAGACCACGTTGCCGACCCCCAGCCGCACGCAGGTGTCGAGCAGGGTCAGGCTGTTGACCGTGTTGTTCCGGTAGTAGGCGAGCGGGTTGGAAACCGACTCCGGCACCACGATGGACCCGGCGAAGTGCATGACCGCATCGACCCGATGCTCGCGGATCGTCCGTTCGAGCAGGCTGGCGTCCCCGATGTCCCCCTCGATCAGGGGCACGGCCCCTGGCACGGCCCGCCGCCGGCCGGTCGACAGGTTGTCGATGGTGACCGCGGGGATGCCGGCGTCGGTGAGTGCGTGCAGGACGTGGCTGCCGATGTAACCGGCGCCGCCGGTCACCAGAACACAAGGCGAGGATGCCGACCTGTCAGACATGCGGTGCGATTCCCTTTCCATGCCGTCCGGACGTCACGGACCGGCATCGTCAACCGTTTCCGGATCGCCGGATGCTTCGATCCGGTAAAATTCAGAACATGCCAATACGATAGGAA
The DNA here is from genome assembly GCF_030849505.1 of Azospirillum isscasi. Lineage (GTDB taxonomy): Bacteria > Pseudomonadota > Alphaproteobacteria > Azospirillales > Azospirillaceae > Azospirillum > Azospirillum isscasi. Next base: position 20,312 of record NZ_JAUJFI010000100.1, read on the forward strand.
TTTCCCTCGGCCCGGCGTCCGGTAAATTCGGGAATCGTGAAGGGAAATAAAACCAGCTTTGTTTATACGAATTACCTCATCTCGGCCACGTCCGTCAAGGTGGTGGAAAATGGGAGGTGGTCAGGAGCACCGTCGATCAGGCCGCCTTTGCTGGGGGTAGGATGGTGATGGCGGGCTCTTCGATGGTGGCGACGCCCGCCATGGTTTCAAGCGTCAGGTAACGGTGCTGGAGCTGCCAGTCATCGTTCTGTTCCATCAGCACAGCGCCGACCAGCCTTCGGACGCTATCTTCGTTGGGAAAGATGCCGACGACATCGGTGCGGCGCTTGACCTCTTTGTTGAGGCGTTCGATGGGATTTGTGCTGTGCAGTTTGGTGCGGTGCGCCTCGGGAAAGTCCATGTAGGCCAGCACGTCATGCTCGGCGGCGTCGAGCAAAGCGGCGACCTTCGGCAGGCGCGTGCGGAGCTGATCGGCGACATGGCGCCAGACCTCACCGGCGGCCCTGCGGTCGGGCTGCACGAAGACTTGGCGCACGGCGGCCGAGACCACCGTCTGCTGGCCCTTGGGCACATGGCAGAGCAGTGAGCGCATGAAATGCACGATCCGAACGCAATCGACCGAATCCACTTCACGGCCACGCTGGCGTTCGCTTGGCCGCACTTGGCCAAACCGCGCCACCGTCGCCGGTGACCGCCGTGGCGGTCTGTTAGGCGGACACCTCCACCACCGAGGTGCCCACCCATGCCGCGCAATCGACACTCCCCGACGCCAGCGACCTGGGCCATCCGCTCCGTTTTCGTCCGGACCCGCGACGGGCCGGATCGGCTGGCCGACACCTACCGCCGTCTTCTCGTTCCTATCGCGACATCACGGCCGGCGGCGACCGCCGGCCCGGCCGAGGGAGAAGCATCATGCATGCCGCCGTCTATGCCCGCGTCTCCACCAAACGCCAGGAGCGCCAGCAGACCATCGACAGCCAGCTCGTCGCCCTGCGCGCCTGGGCCGAGTCCAACGGCCACGACCTGAACGACAGCCATGTCTTCCGTGATGAAGGCTACAGCGGCGCCCGGCTTGATCGGCCGGGCCTGGATGCCTTGCGTGATGCGGTGCGTGATGGCGAGGTCGACATCGTCGCCGTCCTGGCCCCGGATCGCCTGGCGCGGCGCTACGCCTATCAGGTTCTGCTCCTCGAGGAATTCCGCCGGGTCGGCTGCGCCGTCACCTTCCTCAACCGCGCGATCACCGACGATCCCGGCGACCAGCTCCTGCTTCAGATCCAGGGCGCCGTCGCCGAGTACGAACGCGCCCTCCTCGGGGAGCGGTTCCGGCGCGGCAAACTTCAGAAGGCCCGCGCCGGCCAGATCGTCGGCACCCACCCACCTTACGGGTACCGTTACCTGCCGCGTCAGGAGAAGGCGGCCGGCCAGTGGCTGTTGCGACGACCGCTTGAATCCGCCCTCAGCACTTGGCTGATGGCCGCCTTCAGCCCTTCATGGG
>NZ_JAUJFI010000101.1 GCF_030849505.1 Azospirillum isscasi
AGGGTCCAGGCATACTGGATGTTGGCCGCTGCCACCATACAGACGATGCCGACGACGATCTGCATCCAGCGCGCGCCTTCGGAAATGGGCGCCTGCGAGCCGCCAGGCGGTGCAGCGATGGACTGACTCATTACTCTTCCTCCCCAATGCGGTGATCGAACGGTTCATCTCAGCCGGGCGGGGCCGATGGTCGTTGTCGCATTGCCTTTCTTTGGGGCTTGCATGCCCTTCGCGTCTTGGCGGGACCACCGCCGCCGCCTTGGGGGAGGCTTGGTGTTCCGCATTTCGTACTTGGTATACCACAACATCAGCGAAACACAAGAACCCGTTTTCGGGAATCACAGCACAAATAATCCTTTTCGTCGCACCTATCGTTGTGGTTATGGCGCACCGGCGGTCAGTATCGGAAAAACCCGACTTCTGTACTACACCTTTTTGTAACGCAAAAAAATGGCCGCGCCAAAGCAGGCGCGGCCTCGCAAAGAGTTCGCTTCACTTACGATCACAACAGTGGAGAAGCCGTTACACCAAAAACGGCTGTCTCTATATTGCACAGCTTCAGACCATCGGCAACCTCATATTTGGACTGCTCTGGATGTTCCCCGCGACTTAGAAATAAATCATTCGGCTGACCCAAATCACACCGGAGGGCTGCCGACCTCCTTATTCCCTCATCACACAGTTTACGAACCCGCCGGACGCTTAATCCGGCCTCCCTCAAAAAAAGTTTGCTTGGCGAATCGTCCGTTTGCCGTACCTTTATGGAGGCGCTGCCGGCGTGGCACCGATGCCCATCCGATCACCCGCGGCGCCGTATGGAACCGGGTGGCCGTTCAACCTGTTGTTGGACCGTCCGACCGCCCGCCAAAAACGGGAGCCGCCATGAGCCGCCTCCAGTCCCGAGACTCCCAGCGGGAACCCACCCGCTTCCCGTCCCGCGCCGCCGCCGGCGCGGCCCTGCCCGATTCCGCCCGGCCCGATTCCGGAGCGAAACGCCGGGAAATCGCCATGTTCCTGCTGCTTGCGGTGGTGATCTGGCCGATCCTGTCCATCGCCGTGGTCGGCGGCTATGGCTTCCTGATCTGGATGTCGCAGCTCATCATGGGGCCACCGGGACCGCCACCGGTCTGAGCGGGGCCGTGCCATGACCGAAGAGTCGGTTGATCTGGGACGGCGTGGCTTCCTGCGTGGCCGCACCCGCGCCGCGCCCGCCGCGTTGCGCCCGCCCTGGTCGCGCATGGACCGCTTCACCGATCTGTGCAGCCGCTGCGGCGCCTGCGCCGAAGCCTGCCCGGAGGGGATCGTCCGCGCGGGCGACGGCGGCTTTCCGGAAATCGACTTCCGACGGGGCGAGTGCAGCTTCTGCGCCGCCTGCGCCGACGCCTGCCCGGAGCCGGTCTTCGACCGCGCCGCCGAGCGCCCCTGGACGCTGGCGGTGCGGATCGGCCCGTCCTGCCTCGCCGTCAACCGCATCGTCTGCCGGAGCTGCCGCGACGCCTGCCCGGAATCGGCCATCCGCTTCGCCCTGGCGCCGGGCGGCGTGGCGGTTCCCGCGGTGGACGGCGGCGCCTGCACCGGCTGTGGCGCCTGCCAGGCCGCCTGCCCCGCCGATGCCGTCACCCTGCATCCTGGACCGGAGACCGTCCATGCACCCTGACGCCCCGGACCGCCCGGGCGACGCGCCGGCGGAATGGCACATCGCCTCGATCCTCGTCCATCTGCGCCCGGAGCGCAGCCCCGGCGTGCGGGCGGCCATCGCCGCGCTGGGCGACGTGGACATCCACGTCGAGGAGCGGGGCCGGATGGTGGTTACCGTCGAAGGTCCCCACGAGGGCCGCATCGCCGACCGCATGACCGCGATTCACCTGATGGACGGGGTGATGTCGGCGGTCATGGTCTTCCACCACGCCGAGCCGCTCGCGCCTCGGACCAGTTGACTCGTCAAGAAGAAGGGGAGGCACCCATGCTCGACCGGCGGGACTTCATCAAGGCGCAGGCGGTGGCAGCCGCCGCGGCAGCGGGGGGCCTCAGCCTGCCCGCGGCGGCCCAGACCTCGATGGTGGCGGGCGAGGACGCCCAGCTCATCTGGTCCAAGGCGCCCTGCCGCTTCTGCGGCACCGGATGCAGCGTCATGGTCGCCACCAAGGACAACCGCGTCGTGGCCACCCACGGCGACATGCAGGCCGAGGTCAACCGCGGCCTGAACTGCGTGAAGGGCTATTTCCTGTCGAAGATCATGTACGGGCAGGACCGGCTGACCCAGCCGCTGCTGCGCATGCGTGACGGCAAGTACCACAAGGACGGCGAGTTCCGCCCGGTCACCTGGGACGAAGCCTTCGACGAGATGGCCAGCCAGTGGAAGCGCGTGCTGAAGGAGAAGGGGCCGGAGGCGGTGGGCATGTTCGGCTCCGGCCAATGGACGATCTGGGAGGGCTACGCCGCGTCCAAGCTGATGCGCGCCGGCTTCCGCACCAACAACCTGGACCCCAACGCCCGCCACTGCATGGCGTCCGCCGCCGTGGCCTTCATCCGCACCTTCGGCATGGACGAGCCGATGGGCTGCTACGACGATTTCGAGCACGCCGACGCCTTCGTCCTCTGGGGCTCCAACATGGCGGAGATGCACCCCATCCTGTGGACGCGCATCACCGACCGGCGGCTGGCCCACCATCATGTGAAGGTGGCCGTCCTCTCGACCTTCGAGCACCGCAGCTTCGAGCTGGCCGACATCCCCATGATCTTCGAGCCGGGGACCGATCTGGCCATCCTGAACTACATCGCCAACCACATCATCCAGACCGGGCGGGTGAACAAGGCGTTCGTCGAGAAGCACTGCAACTTCCGCCTTGGGCAGAAGGACATCGGCTACGGCCTGCGGCCCGAGAGCGTGCTGGAGGTGCGCGCGGCGAACGCCAAGGACCCGACCGATTCCAAGCCCATGAGCTTCGACGAGTTCGCCCAGTTCGTCAGCGAGTACACGCTGGACAAGACGGCGGAGCTGAGCAAGGTCCCCAAGGAGCGGCTGCTCGCGCTGGCCGAGATGTACGCCGACCCGAAGACCAAGGTCATGTCGCTGTGGACCATGGGATTCAACCAGCACGTCCGCGGCGTGTGGGTGAACCATATGGTCTACAACCTGCACCTGTTGACCGGCAAGATCTCCGAGCCGGGGAACAGCCCCTTCTCGCTGACCGGCCAGCCGTCCGCCTGCGGCACCGCGCGCGAAGTCGGCACCTTCGCCCACCGCCTGCCCGCCGACATGCAGGTGACCAACCCGGTCCACCGCTCCCACGTCGAGGAGGGCTGGAAGATCCCCAAGGGCCTGCTGCCCGGCAAGATCGGCTACCACGCGGTGCTGATGGACCGGATGCTGAAGGACGGGAAGCTCAACGCCTACTGGATCATGGTCAACAACAACCTCCAGGCGGCGCCCAACACCGACAACGAGACCTATCCCGGCTACCGCAACCCGAACAACTTCATCGTCGTCTCAGACGCCTACCCGACGGTGACCGCCGCCGCCGCCGATCTGATCCTGCCCGCCGCCATGTGGGTGGAGAAGGAGGGGGCCTACGGCAACGCGGAACGGCGGACCCATTTCTGGCACCAGCTCGTCACCGCGCCGGGGGAGGCGCGCTCCGACCTCTGGCAGATCATGGAGTTCTCCAAGCGCTTCACCACCGACGAGGTGTGGCCAAAGGAGATCCTGGACGCCAACCCCGACTTCCGCGGCAAGAACCTGTTCGACGTGCTGTTCCGCAACGGCAACGTGGACCGCTTCCCGCTGGCCGACCTGGACCCCGCCTACGACAACCGCGAATCGAAGGCGTTCGGCTTCTACGTGCAGAAGGGCCTGTTCGAGGAATACGCCGCCTTCGGGCGCGGCCACGGCCACGATCTGGCGCCCTTCGACACCTATCATGAGGTGCGCGGGCTGCGCTGGCCCGTGGTGGAGGGCAAGGAGACCAAGTGGCGCTATCGGGAAGGGCTCGACCCCTACGTCCCGAAGGGCGAGGAGGTGCGCTTCTACGGAAACCCGGACGGCAAGGCCAACCTGTTCGCCTTCCCCTACGAACCCCCGGCGGAATCGCCGGACAAGGACTTCGACCTGTGGCTGGTCACGGGCCGCGTGCTGGAGCACTGGCATTCCGGGTCCATGACCATGCGGGTGCCCGAACTCTACAAGTCCATGCCGATGGCGCTGGTCTACATGCACCCGGACGACGCCCAGGCGCGCGGTCTGCGCCGCGGGTCGGAGGTCAGGGTGATGTCGCGGCGCGGCGAGATGCGCACGCGGGTGGAGACGCGCGGGCGCAACCGTCCGCCGCGCGGGGTGGTCTTCGTGCCCTGGTTCGATTCGGCGCGCCTCATCAACAAATGCACGCTGGACGCCACCGACCCGATCAGCAAGCAGACGGACTTCAAGAAGTGCGCCGTCAAGATCGTCTCCGTCTGAGGGAGGACCCGACCCATGCGCCGTCATCTGCTGCTTGCGCTGGCCGCGGCCCTGCCCTGCCTCGTGCCCGCCCTCCTCGCCGCCCAGGGAACCGGTGCGGTGAAGGAGCCCTTCCGTCCGCCGATCCAGTTCACCGACGAGGACCCGGCCCCGCCGATCCCCGCCGACGTCACCGACGACCGGCGGGTTGCCCGCAACTATCCGGAACAGCCGCCGGTCATCCCGCACAACATCCGCGACTATCAGATCGGGTTGAACAACAACCAGTGCCTGACCTGCCACAGCCGCCAGTTCACCGGGGCCACCCAGGCGCCGATGATCAGCATCACCCATTACGTGGACCGCGACGGACAGACCCTGGGCGCGGTGGCGCCGCGCCGCTACTTCTGCACCCAGTGCCACGTCCCGCAGACCGTGGCGCAGCCGATCGTCCCCAACACCTTCAAGGACATGGACAGCCTCATCAGCCGTCCTTCGGACGGGGGTGACCGGCGATGAGGCTGCCCGACTTTCTGCTGCGGCCCTGGCGGATCATCGCGGGGCCCAGCCGCTATCTCAGCCTCGGCTTCCTGACGCTGGGCGGCTTTCTGGCCGGCGTCATGTTCTGGGGCGGCTTCAACACCGCGCTGGAGGTGACCAACACCGAGAAGTTCTGCACGAGCTGCCACGAGATGCGGGACAACGTGTTCGAGGAGCTGAAGACCACCATCCACTTCACCAACCGTTCCGGCGTGCGGGCGACCTGCCCGGACTGCCACGTCCCGCACAACTGGACCGACAAGATCGCCCGCAAGATGCAGGCGTCGAAGGAGGTCTGGGGCAAGATCTTCGGCACCATCGACACGCGCGACAAGTTCGTGGAGAAGCGGCGCGAACTGGCCGAGCATGAATGGGCGCGGCTGAAGGCCAACAACTCCCTGGAATGCCGCAACTGCCACAGCGCGGAGTCCATGGACATCACCAAGCAGGGGGCGCGGGCGGCGCGCATCCACCAGCAGTATCTGTTCAGCGGGCAGCGCACCTGCATCGACTGCCACAAGGGCATCGCGCACCGCCTGCCGAACATGGACGGCGTGCCGCCGGGCTGGAGCGAGGCCGCCACCGGGACGGACGACCCGATCGGCCGCTGGCTGGCCGACGCCACTCCGGGACCGGCGAATCCCCATTGAGGGCCCCCATTGAGGGCCCCCATGAGGGAGGAGAGAAACCTCCCGCTCCGGTTGCGGAAGCGGGAAACCGGATGCGATTGCCCCGGGGTGGCGGCGGGACGGCGGGACGGGTATAGTGCGGGGGCTTTTTCGCTTCCTTCTTTCAGGACCCTGCCGCCTTGGACCAGACCGCCGACCCCTCGCCCCAGTCCGCCACCATCGCCGAGCGCGTGGCCAAGACCGGAATCGACGAGGCGATGATCGAATCCCTCGTCCGCACCTTCTACGGCAAGATCCGGGACGACGCCCTGCTCGGCCCGGTCTTCGGCGCGGCGATCACGGACTGGGAGCCGCATCTGCAAAAGATGATGGACTTCTGGTCCTCCGTCGCCCTGCTGACCCACCGCTACGACGGGCGCCCCCTGCCCGCCCATGTCCGCTTCGACATCGGGCCGGAGCATTTCGGCCGCTGGCTGGAGCTGTTCCGCGAGACGACGGCGGAGGTCTGCACGCCCGAGGCCGCCGCCTTCTTCGAGGACCGCGCGGCCAACATCGGGCGCAGCATCCAGATGGGGGTGGATTTCTTCCGCAAGCAGACCGCCGCCGGCCCGAGCGCCGGAGCCTGATCAGGCCCCGCGCACCGGCTTGCCCTTCACGCCCCAGCTTTCGGTGAAGTCGCGCACACCGGGGATCGTCATCATGTGGGCGTCCTTGACATAGACGAACTGGTTGGGAGCCAGTTCGTATTCCGTTATGGTGATGCCCTTGGCGCGGCAGCGCTTCTGCTCCTCCGCCCGGATGCGGCGGTCGGACACCACCATGTCGGGGTGCTCCAGCCCCACCCCGGCGCAGAAGCTGCGGAAGCCGCTGTTGGTTCCCCCGGCGACGAGGCGCGGGCGGGTGTCGGGCGTGCCGCCGAAGCGGCTGGCCGCGGTGCCGACCGCCCCCCGCATGGACGGGCTGCCGACGATCCAGATCCCGCGCTCCTCCGGCGGCGGCTTCGGCACGGTGGGAGGCGGCAGGGTCGCCGCCTGCTGCGGCGGCTGGAAGCCGGGGAACTGGCACCCGGCGAACACCGCCGCGGCGGCGATCACGGCAAGTCCTTTCGACAGGGATGGCACTCTGTTGTCTCCTCCATGGCCTTCACACCGGCGCCGCCATTGGGCGCCGCTGGCGATAGCAACGCTCAAGCCGGCCCGGCGGCTCCAAGATGGCGGGTCAATGCGGCTTCGAGAAGGCGTGGGGTCACCGGCTTGTGCATCAGGCCGATGCCGTGCCGGGCGGCGTCGCGCTGCGGTTCCGGCCCGATTTCCCCCGTGACGATGAGGCCCGGCACGTCGGGGCCGAACAGGTCGCGGACGCGCAGGATGGCCTCGGTGCCGATGCGGCCCTGGCGCAGCCGGTAGTCGGCCAGCACGATGTCGGGCCGCCGCCCGCCCGCGCGCAGGCGCTCCAGCGCCTCCCCCGTGCTTCCGGCGGTCAGCACCTCGAACCCCCACTCGCCCAGCATCGCCGCCAGCCCCATCAGCACGATGGCGTCGTCCTCCACGACCACGGCCAGCCGCCCCTCCCCGGCGGCCGCTGCGCCGTCGGCCGGAGCCGCCGGGGAACCGGCCGACGGGACGCGCGGCGCCTCCTCCTGGCGGACCAAGGGCACGCTGATGGAGAAGATCGACCCGCGGCCCGGCCGCGACACCAGATCCACCGGATGGTCGAGCAGCCGCGACAGCCGGCGCACGATGGCGAGCCCAAGGCCGAGCCCCTGGTCGCGGTCCCGCTCCGGGTTGCCGATCTGGTGGAACTCCTCGAAGATGCGCTCCCGCTGGTCGGGCGGGATGCCCAGGCCGGTGTCGTGCACCTCGATGCACAGGCGCGCTCCCTGGGGCCGGCAATCGACCATCACCCGGCCCCGGTCCGTGTAGCGGATGGCGTTGTCCACCAGATTGCGCAGCATCCGCCCCAGCAGCACCCGGTCGCTGCGCACCGCGCCGGTGAAGGGAACGACCCGCCAGTCCAGTCCCTTCGCCTCGGCCAGCGGGGCATAGGCGGCGGACAGCGGGCCGAGCAGGTCGGCAACCGGGAATTCCTCGATCTGCGGCGCCACCACCCCGGCATCGAGCCGCGACACGTCCAGCAGGCTGTCCAGAAGATCCTTCAGCGTGTCCAGCCCCTGCTGCAACCGGTCCAGCGCCCGCCGTCCGGCCTCGCCGGTGACGTGGGGAGCCAGCGCCCCGGCGAACAGCAGGATGGACTGCATGGGCTGGCGCAGGTCATGGCTGGCCGCGGCCAGGAAGCGGCCCTTGGACCGGTCGGCCTCCTCCGCGGCGTGCTGGGCGCGCCGGATCTCGTGGATGTCCACCGCGGTGCCGATCCAGGAGACGATGCCCCCCTTCTCCCGCACCGGCACCACGCGGCACTGGTGCCAGCGCCACGCCCCATCGGCCCGCCGGATCCGGACGTTGCTCTGATAAGGCGTGCCGGCGGCGATGGAGCGTGTCCTCAGCTCGATGAAGCCCGAACGGTCGTCCGGATGGATGCTCTGCCAGGCCGACATGCTTTCCACGTCCTGCCCGGTGTAGGCGCGAAGTTCCACATTGTAGTATTCGGCGGTGCCGTCCGGGCGATTGAGCCACATGAGCAGCGGCGTGTTGTCCACCAGCGTCCGGAACCGCGCTTCGCTCGACCGCAGCGCCTCCTCCGCGCGCTTGCGGGCGGTGATGTCGCGGGCCACCCCGACGACGCCGATGGCCGTTCCCCAGGCATCGCGCAGGGGCATCACGCCGATCATCAGGACGCGCTTGCCCTCCTCAGTGGGGAAGGGCAGCTCCTCCTCCACCGTTTCCTCCCGCCCGGTGGCGATCACCCGTCCGCACAGCCGGTCGAGCCGCTCCGCCTCCTCCGGAGGAAACAGATCCTCGTCGGTCAGGCCGATCACTTGCTCGCGCTTCAGCCCGAACAGGTTTGCGGTCGCGGAATTGACCAGGGTGAAATGGCACTCCCGGTCCTTGGCGAAGATCGGGTCGGTGACGCTTTCCAGAAGGCTTTCCAGCAGGGCGTTCTTGTCCCGCAGCAGCGCCTCCGCCGCCTGCGCGGCGCGGCGGGTGGCCATGGTCTCAATCTCGTGCATGGCGAGGCGGGCGAAGTCCTCCAGGTCCCGTTCATCCTCCGCTCCGAATTCCGGATGGGGCTGGTGGTCGAGCAAAGAAAAGGTGCCGATCCGCAAACCGTCCGGCGTGATCAGCGGCGCCCCGGCGTAGAAGCGCAGGTGCGGCGGCCCGGCCACCATTTCATGGTCGGCGAAGCGCTCGTCCGTCCGGGCGTCGCGCACCACCAGCACCGCGTCGTCGAGGATGGTGAGGGCACAGAAGGACAGGCGCCGCGTGAGGACCACCGTCTCCAGGCCATAGCCGGCCTTGGACCACTGCCGCGTCTCGTCCACCAGATTGACCATGACGATGGGCATGCGGAAATGACGGGCACCCAGCCGGGTCAGCCGGTCGAAGGCCGCCTCCGGCGGCGTGTCGAGCACGCCGTAGCTCTTCAACCGGTCGAGCCGGGCGCGCTCATTCTCCGGCAATGGCGGCTCGAAGCTGGTCAATGTGGTCCCTTGCAAACACGACGCGGCCGGTTCGGTGCGGACGGGCCGTGACTTAGATGTGGGCAGGACCGAGGCCGATGGAAAGTCGCGGGACCGGTTTCCCTTCGCTCCGGCCTTCCCTACGCCTCCACGCTTGCGGCACAATTCCCTTGAACACAAACCCTTTGGGTCAGGGCAAGGCACCGCCGGCGACCCCACATGACCAGAAGCCGCCCCCGTCCCCAACCGGAGCACAGCATGCCGGAGAAAAGCTTGAAGGACAGCACGCCGAATCATGAATCCGCCGCCTACCGCATCGCTTTCGAGGACCGCGACTTCCTGTTGAGCGAGCCGATGCGCGGGGTGCGCTTCATGCTCGAATACGCCAAGCCGGAAGCGGAGCTGAAGGCGTGGGGCATCCGGTCCACCATCGTGGTCTACGGCAGCGCGCGTGTCCCCTCCCCCGAACGGGCGGAACAGCTTCTCCGCGACGCGCGGACTCCGGAGGAACGGCGACTGGCCGAGCGGCGGGCCAGGCAGGCCGCTTGGTACGAGGAGGCGCGGGCCTTCGGGCGCATCGTGTCGGAGCGCGGCGGCGCCCTGTCGCCCACCGCGGACGGGCAGCGGGACAACGTGATCGCCACCGGCGGCGGCCCCGGCCTGATGGAGGCCGCCAACCGCGGCGCGCAGGACGCCGGGGCGCCCAGCATCGGCTTCAACATCAGCCTGCCGCAGGAGCCGCACCCCAACCCCTACAGCACGCCGGAGCTGACCTTCCGCTTCCACTATTTCGCCATCCGCAAAATGCATCTGGCGATGCGCGCCAACGGGCTGGCGATCTTTCCCGGCGGCTTCGGCACCTTCGACGAGGCGTTCGAGATCCTGAACCTGCGCAACACCAACAAGGCGTCCCGCCTGCCCATCGTGTTCGTCGGGCGCGACTATTGGAACGAGGTGGTGAATTTCCGCGCCCTGGCCGACCACGGCATGATCAGCGCCGGCGACCTGGAGCTGTTCGACATCGCCGACACGGCGGAGGAGGCGTGGGACTGCATGACCCGGCTCGGCCTGAAGCGCGGCAACCCGCCTCTGGGGCCCGCCGGCACCGGCCTGTCCTCCGCCGACGAAAGCTGAGGCTCAGCCCGGAGGCTGGGTGTCGGCGGCGGGTACAGACGGGGTGGCGGCGTTCAGCGCGACCCGCCCGACGCCTGGGATCTTGAACGCGAGGTCGAAGGGATCGACCCCGAAGGTCATGCCCAGAAGGTTCACCTCCAGCCCCTCCTCCTTCGCCAGGAGCAGGCCGGCGATGCCGAACAGGCTGACCTGCCAGCCGGTGCCGCTGGGCGCCCGCGCGACCAGCCCGGTACCCAGATAGTCCTTGCCCAGCGCCGTCGAAGGCAGGTCCAGCCGCAGTTCCGGCACCGCCCGCCCCACCCAGGCGGCGAAGGTGTTGCTGTTGGGGCCGGGCCAGATGCGGTACTCCCCGGCGTAGGGGTAGCTCCCGGCGGCTTCGGCGATCTTGGGGATGGCGGCCTCGGCGGCGGGGCCGCGCAGTTCGGCCAGCACGGCGGGGGCCGAGCCGAACCAGCGCCCGTCCGGATCGCGGTTGCTGACCGCCACCGCGGGCAGGCCGCGGTAGACCCGCCAGCCGATCACCTCGTAGACGGTGTAGGCCGACGCCCCCGCGGGCTTCACCGCGAACCAGGGATGCGTGCCGAAGGCGCCGCGCCAGGACAGAGCGCGCGCAGCATAGACCTGCACCACCGCTTCCGGCGTCGCGGCGGGATCGGGGGCGAGGCCGACGGAGGAGCGGTCCGCCCGGCTCCAGTCCACGCCCAGCGTCGCCGTTCCCGACGCGATGACGAAGGCCGGCCCGGCCAGCAGCAGGACCAGCGTCATCAGGATGACCAGGATCGTGGCCGCCATTCTTTTCCGCACCGCTCCCTCTCGCCTCGTGCGCCGGTTCCCGGATAGGCTATCATCGTCCCGTCCGGTGTCGATGTTGTACGTTGAAGACCATACCGATGGTTCACCGAAGGAGCGCACCGATGTCCGCCGCCGAGATCACCGAGCTTCTGGAGCGCATCACCCGGCAGGCGCCGACCCGCGCCGCGACGATGGAGGTCGCCCGCGCGCTCGGCTGGACCACGGGGCCGAGCCGCAAGGGATGGAAGCTCGTCCAGCCTACCGGCTATGTCGGCGGCATGGTCGTCCCGCCCAGCGCCGATACCGCCGCCGCGGAGGCGTGGTTCGACCCGGACGGGACGGAACGCGGTCTGGCCGGTCCCAACGCGGAGTTCCCGCCCTATCTGACCAGCCTGGACACCGCCCTGTCCGCCGTCCCCGCGGCGGCGCGCGACGCCACGCTGCGCCGCGCGCTGGACCGTCACCGGCTCTGGCAGGAGGAGACCGGACGGGACGACGCCGCGCTCGCCCGCCTGCCCGCCTTCGTCATCGCGGCGTGGCTGGCGGCGAAGGTGGAGTCCGGCACGGCGGAATAAGGGACCTCAGCCGCCGGTCCCGGTTTCCTTCGGTCCGCCGTTCATCGCCTGGGCGGCGGCGAAACCGATGACCCGGTTGGCCGCCTCCGGATCGTCCACCCGCACCACCACGCCACGCCCGACCAGATGGATTCCGTGCTCCTGGAAGAGGCGGATCAGGCGGTGGTACGCCTCGCGGCGGATGACGAACTGCTCGTTGGGCTTGGTGATGAACTTGACGCCGATGATGGCCGCGTCGTCCTCCACCCGGCGCACGCCCTGGGACTTCAGCGGCTCGATGAAGCTCGGCCCCATCTCCGGGTCGGCGGACAGCTCCTTGCCGACCTCCTTCACCAGCTTCTTCACCAGCCCCATGTCGGTTTCGGGCGGGACGCGGAACTCCAGCCGCATCAGCGCCCAGTCGCGGCTGTAGTTGGTCAGCGCCTTGATCTGGCCGAAGGGCAGCGTGTGCACGGCGCCGCGGTGGTGGCGCAGCTTCAGCGAGCGCAGGGAGATGCCTTCCACCGTGCCGCGCAGTTGCCCGACCTCCACATAGTCCCCCATGTGGAAGGCGTCCTCCAGCAGGAAGAAGACGCCCGCCAGGATGTCGGCGATGGTCGATTGCGCGCCCAGACCGATGGCGATGCCGACCACCCCCGCCCCGGCCAGCAACGGCCCGATCTCGATGCCGACGGAGGACAGCATGATCATGACCAGGATGACGACCAGCACGACCTGAAGGAACTTCCGCAGCAGCGGCAGCAGGGTCGCCAGCCGCTGCCCGCGGGAGGAGACCCCGTCGTGCCGCGCCCCCTCCAGCGCCCGGTCGATGGCCCGCACCACCATCGTCCAGGCGACGTAGCCCAGCAGCAGAACGACGGTCACGTTGAACAGCAGCCGCAGGACGATGCCGGTCGTCCCCGTGGCCTGCTCCACCCGGAACCCCCAGATGGCCGCCGTGGCGAAGACGCCGACGACGAACAGGGCCGACCACAGCGCCCGCATCACCCGCGCCACCGCGGCCTTGCCCGCCTCCGTCTCCTCCCCCCGGTAGAAGCGGGCGAGCGGACGCTGCGCCATCAGGGCGACGGCGGGCACGGCCAGCGCCACCAGCAGGCTGGCGAGCATCCGCGGCCCCGTCGCCGGCTCCAGCCGCACCGCCGCCGCCGCGACGACCAGCCACAAGGCGACCAGATAGACCGACGCCGCCACCGCCCACAGGCCCAGCGTGGGGTGGTCCTTCGCCTCGATGCCGAGCGGGCGGGCGAGGGCCCGCACCACCGCCGCCCGCCCGCGCCAGACGCGGTGGAGCAGGAAAAGGAAGGGAACCGTGCTCAACGGCAGGCCGACGGCGACGATGGCATCCCCGCCCACCCCCAGCGCCAGCAGAAGATCGACCAGACCCAGCACCGTCGCGGCCAGCGTGACCGTCACCACGCCGGTGCGGTGCAGGGCCCGCGCGTCGGCATCCTCCAGCGGAATCAGGCGCAGCGCCGGACGGTCCGGCGCGCAAAGGAAACGGATCAGCCGGTCGGTCACCAACACGGTCAGCGCCGCCTGGAGCACCGCCAGCAGAACCGCCGGGGCTGCGGGGTGCGGCGGGCGCACGATGGCGTAGACGACCAGAACCCCAAGCGCGAAGGCGGCCACCGGCACCAGCCCCAGCACGAAGCGCAGCGCCCCCGCCAGCAACGGCGCCCCGCTGTCCGCCTCCAGCCTTCGGCGCGTCCCCGCCAGCGCCCGCCCGGTCAGCAGCAACGCCGCGGTCCCCGCCGCGAAGAGGATCAGCAGCCCGCGCAGCAGGCGCAGCGGATGCACCGCCGCCTCCCGCCCGTTGGGACGCGCGAAGGCATCCGACAGAATGGACGGAAGCCGCGGGTAGATGGCCGCCACCGCCTCCAGCCGCGCGGCATACAGCTCCAGCGCCGTCGCCGGCCCTCCCGCCACGGAAGCGGGGGCATTCCCCGCCGGGGCCGCCGTTGGAGCCGCCGTTGGAGCCGCCGTTGGAGCCGCCGTCTGGGCCGTTGCCGGCATGACAGGCAAACCGGCGAACAACAGCGCCGAGATCAGCAGGCCGACAAGCTGCCGAAGGGCCGGCCTCCGGAGAAGGGAGCGGCATTTCCCCGAATCTTCGTCCATAGGGGCCATCCAGCCGGAGAGCGACGGAGCGGCGGCCCACCGGATCGGGAAAGGCAGCGCCCATGGCTTGAGACGCTCGTCCCCAGCCCCGCCGGGAAGCCAGTACGTTACCGTTGCCTACCGGGCCGCCTCACCCCAGGCTTCCTCCCGCCGGGGGATTCCTCCGGGCGTCGAGTTCCAGGAGTTCGCGCAGCAGCTCGCGCTCCAATTCGGCGATCAGGCGGCGGTAGTCGCGGGCGCAGGCGTCGGCTTCAGGGCCAGGGGCACGCTCCCACGCGGTGTGGGCGGCCAGCGCGTCGCCATAGTCGGCGCACAAGGTCCGCAGGCGCGGGTTCCTGGGGATCTCGTCGAGGATCAGCCCCTTGAAGGCCGGAAAGCGGACGATGAGAAGCTGGAGGAGGCTGTCCATCGGCAGGGCATGTCCATCCCCGCTCTCCGTTCCGGACGTCCGCGAGGCCAAGGGATTGCAGCGTGCTGGTCGGCGGGGCAAGCCTCCGCCCGCGGACAGCTATCGCACAGGGTTCCGGCGGACACAGCGTACTTTACGGTAAGACGCCCGTTCGTGACCTGCCTTCATGGCCGGACCGCTTCAATCCTTCCTCAAATGCCTCAAATCCAACGGTCCTTCACCGACCGGTCCTTCACCGACAGCCCTTCAACGGCCACAAGGAATCGCCGCATGCGTCCGCCATCGCTCCCGTCCCTCGGGCTTCACGCCGCCGCGCCAGCCCTGATGATGGCCTTGGCGATGGCCCTGACACTTGCGGCGGCCACCCCGGCCCAGGCGCAGTTCGGGCTGTTCCTCGGCGGGCGCGGCGGGGTGGACCTGACGGACGAGGACTGGGATCTGTTCCGCAACGCGCTGCGCGACGCCCTGACCCCCATGGAAGCCGGGCGGCGCACCGAGTGGAACAACCCCAAGACCGGGGTGCGCGGCGACGTGGTCGTGCAGAAGATCCACGAACGGGACGGCGCGCCCTGCGGCGACGTGCAGGCCAACTTCATCCGGCGCACCGTCCAGCCCTACCGGCTGACCTTCTGCCGCATGGCCAACGGGCAATGGGCCATCGCGCCTTGAAGACCCCTTCTTCCGGGCGTCAGAAACCGGTTTCGCGGATCAGCACGGCCAGAGCGGTGCGCCAGAAACGGTCGGCCAGACTGCGCGCCTCGCCGTCCACGCGGGCGACGCCGCGCAACTGGTGGGCGGGACCCGGCTGCGTCCGGTCGAGCGGGGCCAGGGTCACCCGGTAGACGGCCTCCACCGGCTTCAGGTTGGAGCGCGCAGCCTCCGCGTTCGTGCGCCCCATGGACGGGCCGGACTGGTTTTCCACCGCGATCGGACCGCCGTGGAGCGAGGCCAGGGCGGGAATGTCCAGCCCCTTCACGCCCACCCGGTCCACCGCCGTCACCCGCGCCTCCATCCGGGGGCGCAGCGGGTCGTCGGGGTGGAAGACCGCGGCCGCGCCGGACATCACGCGGGTGAGGTCGTTCTCCGCCACATAGCCGACCAGTTCCCCGCCGCCGTCCGCGACGATCTGGCCGAGCGCCAGCGACGGCCCCACCCAGCGTCCGGGCCGCAGCGCGTCGGCGACATCGACCAGCGTGCCGGCGATGGGCGCGCGGATGTCCAGCCGCGCCAGACTGTCGAGCAGGCCCTGCCGGTCGGCCAGGGCGGCGGCCAGATCCTCCTCCATCACGCGCACCCGGTCCAGGCCGTCGCGGGCGGCCAGCATGCGGTCGATCCGGTCCTGGGCCAGGGCGATGCGCAGCTCCGACTGGTGCAGCTTGTTCGCCAGCTCCGGCGCGTCCAGGCGGAACAGCAGGTCGCCCGCCGCCACGCGCTGGCCGGGCCGGGCCAGCACCTCCGCCATGCGGGCCGGGACCGGGGCGAACAGGGTGGAGAAGCCCTCCGCCCGCCACACCGACGGCACCGCGATGCTGCCGGTGACCGGGACGAAGGCCAGCCAGACCAGCGCGGCCAGGCCGCCCAGGGTCATCAGCAGGTTTCGGTTGGGCCGCAGGCTGCCGCGCTGCTCCCACCAGACCTTCATTTCGTTGTACAGGGGCCGCAAAATGAACCAGCCGATTTCCACCGCGAACAACAGAATGCCCAACACCTTGACGAACATGTGATAGACCAGCAGCGCGATGCCGATGAACAGCACCAGCCGGTACACCCAGGTGGCGAAGGCATAGGCCAGCATCACCCGGTGCATCCAGGGCTCGAACCGCTCCGGCACCTCCTCGCCCAAACCGAACAGCCATTCGCGCAGCCGCCAGCGGGCCAGCGCGAAGGCGCGGTCCTGAAGGTTCGGCACGTCCAGCGCGTCGGCCAGCAGGTAATAGCCGTCGAAGCGCATGAAGGGGCTGAGGTTGATCGTCAGGGTCGTCACCCAGCTCACCGTCGCCACGAAGAAGGCGGCGCTGCGCAAGGGCCCGTCCGGCAGAAAGCTCCAGGCCAGCGTGGCGAAGGCGGCCAGCGCCAGCTCCGTCAGCATGCCCGCGGCGGCGATCTGCAGCCGGGCGCGGCGGGACACCAGCCGCCAGGCGTCGCTGGTGTCGGTGTAGAGCACTGGCCACAGGACCAGGAAGGCCAACCCCATGGTCGGCACCCGGCAGCCGTAGCGTTTCGCGGTGTAGGCGTGACCCAGCTCGTGCAGCGACTTCGTCACCAGCAGGGTCAGGCCGTAGAAGGCCATGCCTTCGAGCGTGAAGAAGTGCAGGAAGGTGTGGGCGAAGCTGTCCCACTGGCGCATCGCCAGGATGAGGCCCAGAATTCCGGCGCCGATCACCGTCCAGAGCCAGCCCCGGCTGTAGAACGGCGCCACGAAGCGCACGGTGGCGTTCAGGAAGGCGTCGGGGCGGACCAGCGGGATGCGGAAGAACAGGTAGTTGTGAAGCAGCCACATCCACCAGGAGGTGCGCCGCGCCGCCACCTGTTTCGTCAGGAAATCGACGTCGGCGCCCTGGGTCAGGTTGTTGGCGGCCAGAAACCGGTACAGGCCGACGACCTCTTCCGCCTCCGGCTCCAGGACGGTTTCGGCGGCCACCGCGCCGGCGATGGCGCGGGGCGATCCGCAATGCCAGCGGGCGATGACCTCGAAGGCGCCATGGCCGATGCGGAAATAGCGGTTGCGCACCGGATCGTGGATCGTCCAGCAGGGCGACCCGTCCGGCGCCGGCGGGGCCGGCAGCAGTTGAAGCTCCTCGCGCAGCGGCGGCAGCCGCACGCTGTCCAGCGGGTCCACCGGCGTGACAACCGCCGGCCCCGTCATGCCGATGGCGGCGGCGCCCATGGGTCAGATCCCCACGGTCTGGCGCAGCGCGGCCAACGGGCGGCGGAACAGATAGAAGGCCAGCGGCACCCGTTCCCCCTGGATCTTGGCCGTGCCGCGCAGCCCGATGCGCGGCGTCGGCTGGTCCGGCGCCAGATCGGCGCGGACGCGGTAGGCCAGAACCCCGCCCTGGGTCAGCCCCGGCTCGTAGCTGGCGTGGGCGACCGTCGCGCGCAACGGGCGCAGGGGATCGACGTTCAGGTACAGGCTGACCTCCGCCCCCACCTGCAGCACGATCGCGTCGTTGACGGGCACATGGACGTCCACCTCCGCGGACTGCGGATCGGCCAGCGTCAGGATGCGCTCGCCCACCGCCACCGGCTTGCCCAGCCAGTCGTTGGTGTCGGTGAAGACCGCGATGCCCGTCCGCTCCGCCTTCACGGTGACCCGGTCCATCAGGTCGCGGGCGAAATCCATCTCCGCCCGGCGCAGTTCCACCTGGGTCTTCAACTGGGCGATGCGCGCCTTGCTCTGCGGATCGGCGAAGGCCCCCTGGGAGGCGGTCAGCAGTTCGGCCTCCGCCGAGGCCAGCGCCTTGCGCGCCACCTCCAGGCGGCTCTTCAGAACCGTCGCCTCGAAGGTGAACAGCGGCTGGCCGGCGGTCACCGGCTCGTTCGGCTGGACGTGGAACCGCTCGATCACGCCTTCCAGCGGCGCGCTGACGATCAGCGGGCCGCGCGGCGCGACCTCCGCCGGGGCCAGCGTCGATTGCGGGACGGGGATGGCCAGCAGCCCCGCCAGGACGGCCACCACCGCCAGCGCCCACAGCCCCTTGCGCGCCCGCAGCCCGGACCGGCGCCCGGCGTGGGTCAGCGCCCACCAGGCGTGCCCGTAGCCGCCGGAAAGCTGGCCGAGCAGCACCTTCTCCCCTTCCGTCCACACATCGTCGCGGGCGAGCCACAGGGCCGCCGTGACCGTGCCGTCCGGCCCGTGCAGGGGCACCCACAGCGCCTGGGACGGACCCCACTGGCCCCAGTCGCGGGCCAGGGCGGGGGGCACCTCCGCCGGGGAGACGGTGTGCAGGTCGCGCGCCTCCGCCCCCGCGGCGATGGCCGAGGCCGCCGCCTCCAACCAGCGGGTGAAGGGGGCGTCGCGTTCCGGAACGGCGATGTTGGACACGGCCTCCAGCCGCGCCTTGCCCGTCGGCGCGACGGTCAGGAAGACCGCCTGCTGATAGGCGACCATCCGGCGCGTCTGGTTGACCAGGAAGAAGCGCAGCGCTTCCGGATTCTGGGCCTGCCGGGCCTCCTGCTGCAAATTCAGGAGGAGCAGGAGGCCGTTCAGCGGGTTGGCCGCCTCCATCCGGACGGACTGGACGTCATCGGGCACCTTTGGCCTCCTCCGGCGGGTTGAAGCGGGCGGTGCCGCTCATGCCCGCGACGAGGTTCGGGGCGTTGCCCTGCTTGTCGGCCAGCAGTTTCCCCGTCACCTTCAGCGATTGGCTGACCGGGTCCACGCGGGCGCCGATCAGCGCGACCTCGCCGTCCAGAACCTCGCCCGTCTCGTCGATGCGCAGCTCGAACCGCTGGCCGGGCTTCAGCCAGACCAGCCAGGAGGACGGGACGATCAGCTCCACCCGCAGGTCGCGGTCGGACAGGACCTCCAGCAAGGCCGTGCCGGCGGGAACCGACTCATGCTCGCGGATCCGCTGTTCCACCACCTTGCCGTCGAAGGGCGCCTTCACGTCGCAGCGGCGGACCTCGATCTCCGCCTTGCGCAGGTCGGCGCGGGCGGCCTCGGCCTTCACCTCGGCCATTTCGACCTCGGCCCCGCCGATGGACTTCAACTGCTCCAGCCGGCGGCTCTGCCGCACCGTGACCTCGGCGGCGCGCAGGTTGGCGCGGGCCGCATCGACCGCCGCCTGGTAATGGCTGCAATCGAAGGCGACGAGCGTCTGGCCCGCCTTGAAGGACTGGCCCGCCTCGACGGTGATCCGCCCGATGCGCCCGGCGATCTCGCTGGACAGGACGGCGTGCTGCCGCGCCTCGATCAGCGCCCGCACCCCGCCTTCGGGGGCCGGTGCCGGGTCGGCGGCGGCAAGCGGAAGGGGAACCAGCGCGAAAGCCAGCGCGGCAAGGAAGCGTGAGGGGCGAGGACGGCACATCATGGCAGAGATTTTCTGCACCCATTGCTCCGGAAACGCAACGATCCAGGAATCGCAAGCGATCCTGCACGCTTATTTGTTTCAGCACCGGCAAGCCGGCACAGCCGGGAGGGGCGGCGCCCGGACGCCGCCCCGCAGGCATCAGCGCGCGGTGGCGTGGCCAACCGGGGCCAGCGCGCTCGGCGGAACCGTGTAGACCTTCACCGGCTCCGAACGGCTGGACGGGCTGTAGGACACCGTCATCGGGGCGGTCGTCGGAGCCGCCGCCGGCTGCGGCAGTTCGGCCACCGTCACGCGCTCGGGTGCGACGGCCTTGCGCTCCGCCGGCTCCACGGTGCGCGCAGCGACCGGGGCCGCCTTCGGCTCCTCGACCTTCTCAACCGGGGCCTTCTCAACCGGGGCCTTCTCGGCCGGAGCCTTTTCGGAGGTCGTGGCGGCGGGAACCAGCAGGTCCTGGAGGCGCGCCGTGCCGCCGGCCTTCTGCTGCCAGGCGCCCAGCCCATCGGACACGGCCTGACGCAGGGTGGCGAGGTCCTGGGAGGGGACGGCCTCCGGCATCGGATCGACGCCCGCCGACACCATGACGCGCGCATAGGCGTTCTGGAGATCGGCGTAGACCAGATCGCGCCGCAGGTCGGAGACGAGTTCCGACACCTCGGCCTGGATCACGCTCAGGTCGCCCTGCTGGCCGACCGTGCTGCTGTTGACGTACTGCTGCCGGATGCGGCGGTCGATGGACGCCTGATCGGCGTTGAGGGTGAACTCCTGCGACAACTCGCGGAACTGCACCATCGCCACGCGCACCTGGCTCAGCACCGCGACGCTCAGCGCCTGGCGGCGGAAGGCGACCAGCTCTTCCTGGGCCTTGGAGAAGGCGTGGGTGTCCGGGGCGGAGGCCAGCGACAGGATGTTCCACGACACCCGCGCTCCATAGTCGGCCCAGCGCTGGTTCAGCAGGAAGCTGTTGCTGTCGTAGTGCAGGCCGGCGTTCAGGTCGATGCCGGGAAGCAGCTTCAGCAGGGCGCGGCGCGTCTCGTCGGCGGTGATGCGGGCGTTGTAGGATTCCTCCAGCAGCTCCGGACGGTTCAGCAGCGCGTAGGTTTCCAGCGATTCGACCGAAGCCGTGATCGCCGGCAC
The DNA here is from genome assembly GCF_030849505.1 of Azospirillum isscasi. Lineage (GTDB taxonomy): Bacteria > Pseudomonadota > Alphaproteobacteria > Azospirillales > Azospirillaceae > Azospirillum > Azospirillum isscasi. The sequence continues at coordinate 20,377 of NZ_JAUJFI010000101.1, forward strand.
GTCCTTGCCGGTGACGTCCGGCGGCATCTGCAGGCTGAAGTTGTCACCCGGCGGCAGGCCCATCAGCGCGCCGAGCTGCGACTTCGCGGCCACCAGTTCGCGCCGCAGGGTCTGGAGCTGGCGCAGCGTATCGACCAGCGCGCGCTGGTAGGACAGCGTCTGCAACGGGGCCTGGATGCGCTGCGCCTCCAGGGCGTTGGCGTTCTTGCGCGCCGCCTCGATGCGCTTCTCCAGCGGCTCGATGCGCTTCAGCAGCCGCTCCGCCGCCACCGCGCGCCAGTAGGAGGTGCGCACGTCCTGCAGGATGCCCTGCACGACGCGGCGGCGGCGCTCGTCGGCGATCAGGACGAGGTTGGAGTTCTGGCGGGCGCGCAGGTAGCTGACGCCGAAATCGAGAATGTTCCAGGTGAAGCCCAGATCGGCGGTGCGGCGGTGCCGGTCCGTGGCCGTGGTGCTCTCGCCGGTGCGGCGGCCGGTGGCGAGGTTCAGGCTTTCCGATCCGGATTCGTTGTTGCGCCCGGTGTAGCCGGCCCCCGCCACGAGGCGCGGCAGCATGTCGAACCGCGACAGGTCGAGCTGCTGGTTGGCGACCGCCATTTCCATCAGCTTCACACGTTCGTCAAGGTTGTACTTGATGGCCCGCGCCATCGCCTCGTGCATCGACACGGGACCGGCGATCGGCTCCTGCGGCGACATGATGACCGACATGTCCTCGCGCAGGCGGGACACGTTCTCGTCGTCGCTCAGGGGCTTGGGACTGACGGAACATCCGCTGGCCAGCAGGGCAGCGGCAACCAGGGCGAAGGACGCGCGGGCCTTGCGGCCGCGCGGCCGGAGGGAGGGAGCGAAGCGGGTCATTCTCGTCGGCAATCCATTCGGCAAGAAAAGCATAGGTGGGAAGAAGGAGGGGGGCACGGGCGGCGCTAGGCCGCCCGGCTTCCCGGAGGTACGTGCGCGGAGAGGGCGGCCAGCAGCGCCGCGGACTGTGCGTCGGCGGCTCCGTGAATCTGAGCCACCTGACGGGAGAAGGCCGGGCGGCCCGCGGAACCGTCGAGGTCGGCGCGCGGCGCGGGGGCCTGCCCCTGCCCGTCCGTTCCCGACGGGGCGTTGTCCGGATCGCCACCCGCCGGCGCATCGCCGGACGGCGGCTGGCCCTGCCCCTGGGGCTGGCCCTGGGGTTGGCCCTGGGGCTGTCCTTGCGGCCCTCCCTGTCCGCCACGGTT
>NZ_JAUJFI010000102.1 GCF_030849505.1 Azospirillum isscasi
TCAGGAGGCCCGCGGACGGCTGGGCGAGGCCCAGGCGCGGCTGCGCGCCGATGCGGAGAACCGCAGCCGCCTCGCCGCCGTGCTCGACCGGGTGGAGGCGCAGCGCACGGCGCACGGGCTGTGGGCGGCCATGGCGCAGCTCATCGGTTCCGCCGACGGGCGGAAGCTGCGCAACTTCGCCCAGAGCCTCAGCCTCGACCTGCTTCTGGTTCAGGCGAACCGCTATCTGGCGGATCTCGCCCGCCGCTACCGGCTGGAGCGGGTGGGCGGGGCCGACCTGGAGATCCAGGTGGTGGACGGTGAGATGGGCGACGAGCGGCGCGGCGTGCACAGCCTGTCCGGCGGCGAGATGTTCCTGGTCTCGCTGGCCCTGGCGCTCGGCCTGTCGGCGATGGCGGGGGGCGGCGGAGGCGGCGGGATCGGCACGCTGTTCATCGACGAGGGGTTCGGCACGCTGGACCCCGGCAGCCTGGATCTGGCGCTGTCCTGCCTGGAGGCGCTTCAGGCCACGGGGCGGCAGGTGGGGGTCATCAGCCACGTCCCGGCGCTGGTGGAGCGGATCGGCGTCCAGGTGCGCGTCACTCCGCTGGGCGGCGGGCGCAGCGCCGTGACGGTGGTCCACGGGTCCCTGGCGGTGCCGTCGCCGGACGCGGCGGCGGAGCGGGAGCTGCTGCTGCCTCTGTGAGGCGTTCCGGGTGGTGTGGGATTCACCACAGAAACACAGAGGCACAGAGGGCTGGTCGGTGGTGCCCTGCCTCCTATCCCTCTGTGTCTCTGTCGTGGAAAAGCCGTCAGCCCCGGACGGGGCGCAGGACGAGATGCTTGTTCGACGGCACGGCGGGGGCCGACGGGCGCAGGACGAGGCCCTTGGAGGTCGGCTCGATGTTCGCGTCGGGATAAACGGCCATAACGTCCTTCAGCGCCTCCTTCAGGCGGAAGGCCAGGACGCGGTGCTCGCTGACCGAACCGAAATGCTGCGACAGCGCGTGCCAGGGAACCACCGTCTGCTTGTCCAGACGGTGCAGGCGGTGGACCAGCCACACATAGGCGTCGAGCGCCAGGGCCGAGTTCTTCAGCTTGGCGATGGCATGCTCGTCCAGCGGGACGGCGTGCTCCATCAGATGCTCGAAGAAGCTCTGGGTCAGGCGGACGAAGCGCACCCACTCGCCGCCGGTGCGGAACAGATCGGGCGTGTCCTCCTCGTCGCGCCACAGCTTGATCCCGTCGATCAGGCGCTGGTCGGAGATCTCCGCGGTGGACGGGCCGGTGGTGGTGCGCAGGGTGAATTCGCTACGGGCGATCCGCAGCACCTGCTCGCGCACCGGCTTGTAGTTCCCGCGCTCGCCACCGGTGGGGGCCAGCCCCAGGCGGCGCAGCCACGCGCTCATGCTCGGCCCCAGATCGACGTGGGCGCTGCGCGTCTTGCGGGCCTCGGTCTGGAGGTAGATCATGATCAGGCGCGCCTTGGCGCCGTAGGGAACGCCGACGTCCAGGACCGTGCCGTCGCGCAGCGGCAGGATGCCGGGGCGGACGACGAGCTGGTACTTGCCGTTGTTGCGGACCCAGGGGGCGGTCTCGTCCTTCGGCTTGCGGTGCGGCAGGGAGGCTTGGCAGAATCCGGCGTGCAGATAGCCGATCGCGTCCATCTCGTTGGACAGCGCTTCATGGGCCATGATCACACGGCGGCGCTCCTTGGGGTCTTCGGTGCGGGCAAGAACCGCCTCGAATCCCTCCAGGGTAAGCTGCTCGTGGATTTTCGCCATAGGACCCCTCCGGCCTCGTTCGGTCACGTTGCTGTCATCCCAGAAAACACAAAATGTGGTGGCTGTGAAGCGGGTCCATCCCACGAATCGCTGAAGTCGCAACGGAAGCTGCAGATTCCGACTCAACTTCAGCGAAGGCGCCTCTCGCGGCCCCGACCGCTGCGCAACGGCCAAGCCGGCGTTTCAAAATCAGCGTCGCCACCGGACCGCCGGGTGCCGTCCGGCCGCTTGTCCACAGCCGGACGGGCTTGTCCACGCTGAGTTGGAATCGCAGAGGGCGAAACGGGCCGGATCGGCTCGCTGATTCCGCAACGGCAGCGACGCCGAAGTCGCAACGGGGACTCGCTCATCCACGCTGAAGACGAGTCACGAAAGGCGGTTATCCACGCTGAACTCGCAACCATGTCCTATATGAGTCCCTATAGGATTCTCCGGTTAGACCGGTTGCGCGGGTGCTGGCGCGACCTCCTTCGCTGAAAACGCAACGGCGGACGGGGTGGAGAATCGCCAACCGGGCATTCGGGGGTGTTCCGGACGATGATCCTCCACCGGAGCGGGCATCGCGGCTCATCGAGGGTGCCCTGGCCGGACCGTCAACTGTCAACCGCCTCCGACGCTGAATTTGATACAAAGGCGACTCGGCACCAACGCAGAATTGGTAACATTCGACTCGGAAACCCAAGGCTTTCCGGGGCTTAGCCGACTCGGCGAGTCCCGCGCAGATCTTGCAACGGCGGCGGAAACCGGCGACTCGGCATCCGACGCTGAATTTGAAACGGCAGACTCCAGGCGTATCAAGGCCCGAATCGGAACGGCATCCGCCGGACAACGCTGAATTGGTAACGCTTTGGAAAATGGGCTTGACGGGGTATCGGTCGATTCGTCTCCGGAACGGTTTCGCGCCGCCCGGTTTCGCCCGCCGGAAGCCATCCTTTTTATGACCAAGGTCCCATACGACGTCGCATGACGGGCTTTCCCACAGCCATTTGACGCAATTCGGCGCGCTGCGGCTTGACCAGTTGCGTCACATTTTGCGAAAAGGGGCCAATCACAGGGAAAGCCGGAGGCCCGATGAACGGGGAAGAACTGCGCGCCATCCGCGAACGGCGCGGCGAGGACCAGTTGAGCTTTGCGACATGGCTCAATGGCGCGCTGAACCGCCGCTACGACCGCTCGCGGATCAGCCGGTGGGAGAGCGGGGCGGAGCGCATCCCCCAGCAGGTGGCCGGATTCCTGGCCGGCCAGGGCGGCATGGCCGCCGTGCCCCAGAACGCCGGGGTGCCCAAGATGCAGCGCGCCGTGGTCGCCGTCGCGAATCAGAAGGGCGGCGTGGGCAAAACGACGACGGCGGTCAACCTGTCCTATGCGCTGTCCACGCTGGGCCTGAAGGTGATGCTTCTCGACAGCGATCCCCAGGGCAACGCCACCGTCCACATGGGCCTCGACCCCGGCGAGATCGAGACCCACCGCAAGGGCATCTATAATGTGGTGCGCGGCGGGGCGTCCTTCGACAGCATCCTCCAGCCGGTGTGCGGCGGCGCCGTCATGCTCGCCCCCTCCAGCATCGGCCTCGCCGCGGCGGAGACGGAGCTGGTGGCCGAGCCGGACAACTCCCTGGTCCTGAAGGAGAAGCTGGCGGAGGTGCGGAACCGTTACGACGTCATCGTGATCGACTGCCCGCCCAACCTCGGCCTTCTGACCATCAACGCGCTGGCGGCCAGCGATCTCGTGCTGATTCCCGTGCAGACGGAGGTGTTCGCCGGGTTGGGCGTGCCGCTGCTGCTGGAGACCATCGCCAAGATCCGCCGCCGCTCGAACCCGTCGCTGAACATCTTCGGCATCCTGCCGACCATGTTCTCGTCCCGCTTGACGCAGGATCAGGCCAGCCTGCGCGAGATTCAGGAGCATTACGAGGGACGCACCCGCGTTCTGAACGCGGTGCCGCGCGCCACCCTGTTCGCCCAGGCGTCGGGCGCGGGCCGACCGGCCATCGAGGCCGACCCGAATTCCAACAGCGTCCAGGCCTATGGCGAACTGGCGCGCGAACTGGCCGCCCACCTCCAGACTGCGGAAGACGCCCATGTCTCGTAAGCTCGAACGGACCAGCACCCGCATTTTCGACAAGGCGGCGCAGCGCGGCGGGGACGCGCTGTTCGGGCTGTCCGCCGATTTTCCGCGGCTGATCGAGGTCGATCTCGACCGGGTGCACCCCAACCCCGACCAGCCGCGCCGCCATTTCGACGAGCAGTCGCTCCAGGAACTGGCGAACTCCATCGCCCGCCACGGGCTGAAGCAGCCGGTTCTGGTGCAGGATCTGGGCGACGGCGACTACCGCCTGATCGCCGGCGAGCGGCGCCTGCGGGCCTGCGGGCTGGCCGGGCGTCAGACCATCTTCGCCATCGTCACCGACGGCGACCCGGACGAGCTGGCCCTCATCGAGAACATCCAGCGCGTGGATCTCGACGCCATGGAGCTGGCCCGCGCCTTCGCCCGGCTGGTCGAGCGGCACGACTACACGCACGAGGCGCTGGGGCAGGTGATCGGGCGCAGCCAGGCGGAGGTGACCCGCACCCTGTCCCTGCTGCGTCTGCCGGCGGAGATCGTCGCTGAATTTGAAACGCGCCACCGCTCCGTCCCGAAAAGCATCCTGACGGAGATCGCCGCGGTGGACGATCCCGTCCTTCAGAAGAAGCTGTGGGACACGGTGAAGGACGGCGGCACCGTCAAGGCGCTGCGCGAGGCGAAGCGCGCCCAATTGGCCGGCGGGGAGCCGCCGGACGCGGCGGCGAAGGCCCAGCCGGCCCCGGCGGTGCGTTTCGTCTCCGCCGTCCAGCGCATCGCCAAGGACTTTTCCGCCGTGGACGCCGGGGAGCTGCGGGCGCACCGCAAGCAGCTCAGCGAGGCGCAATGGCAGGAACTGCGCCGCCTGCATGCCCTTCTGGACGAGTTGCTGGCCTGACCGTTGGCAACGCTGAATTTGTAACGGACACCCGCCGACGTCAGCGGCGGGTGTCAACTTCAGCGTCGATCACCCGCTTCACCTCGCGGAACCAGCGCAGTTTTTCCCCGAAGGGCAGGCGGGCGAGCCCGCTGGGCGAGGGCAGCACGACGTCCACCGGACCGTCGAACAGGCTGTCCGGCTGCACGCCCCACGCCGCCCGGTCGCGGTCCGCGGCGGCGAGATAGACCCCCTTCCCCGTATAGGCGACCACCCGCGGCTGGAATGCCGCGACCAGGGCGCGCAGCCGCGGCACCCCGCCGCGCAGTTCCGCCCGGCTGAGATCGGCGGCGCTTGGCGTCGCCCGCGCCACGAGGTTGGTGGAGCCCAGCCCGAACTCCGGCAGGAGCCGGTCCTCCTCCGGACGCAGCAGGCGCGGCGTCAGCCCGGACTCCGCCAGCAACTTCCAGAACTGGTTTCCGCGTCCCGCGTAATTGTGGCCGAGCAGGCCGGAGCGCGTTCCCGGATTGAAGCCGACGAACAGGGCAGCCAGGCCGGGTGCGACGATGTCGGGAATCGGGCCTTCGGATTCGGTCATGTTGTGTCAACAGTGGAAAGCGGTGTCCGGAAACGCTGAATTTGAAACATCCGCCTGTCGCCGTCAGCGCTGCTTTCAGCCAGCGCGAGAGGGGCTAAGAGGCGGGTGCCAATAATCGTTGGCTGTAATCTGCCGACGTTCAGCCATGAGATTCAAGAACGCCAAGCTTGCCGAGATCATCGAGCGTCTGGAAGACGAGCCGATGGAGCGGAGCCGTCCACGGCGTCCGGTTCGGCGCTGCGCCGCCGGTTGAAGCGGATCGCCATCCGCTTCAGACGCTTGGGTCGATGACCGTGAAGCGGAGGTCCTGAGCCATTGCGTTCAGGACCAGGATACTGTCCCCACCGCCGAGATCGACCTGCACACTGTCTCCCAACTCGGTCAGGTGCTCCGCCCGCCATGCCGCCGAGCCGATGTCCCGCGCGAAACCCGTCAGGATGATGACGTCCAGGAGCGGGTCGAAGGCCGTCAGCAGGTCGGCGCCGCTGCCCGGGGCAAAGAAGAACTGGTCGCTTTCGCCGTCCCGCTCCGCGAGCAGCACATCGTCGCCAGCACCACCATCAATGATGTCGCGCCCCGCTCCCGGGACAAGGACGTCCCGTCCGGACATGCCGTAGAGGCGATCGTCGCCGTCCGCTCCGTCAATGTAGTCCGCGCCGGCGCCCCCGTTCAACCGGTCGTCCCCGGCGCCGGCCAGGATGCGGTCGTTGCCGCCCAAGCCGTGAATCCGGTCCGCACCGTCCTCGCCCCACAGCGTGTCGTTGCCGTCAGACCCCTTGCGGATGCCGTCCGGCGCCGCGATGACGCCGAGCAGCTTGGCCGTGTGATCCCAGTAATCGGCCCCGGTTCCGGGGGGAAGCTCAGAGAGCATGACGGTGCCGTCCGCCGTGCCGTCGGACAGGAGGAACCGATCGGTGTTGGCGGAATAGTCGCGATCGAAGCCCAGCACGCGGCCGTCGAATTCCCCGAGCAACGTGTCGCCGGACGCTCCTCCCGCCGTGTCCAGCACCCGGTGCGTGCCTTCGGAGGTGCCATCGGTCACCCACAGCCCAGCGGAATTGCTTCCGCTCTGGTCCGTTAGGAAGAACGCTCGGTCGCCGGCGATCGCGACATCCTGGTACATCCAATCGTTCTGATGGAGGGTGGCGGTCCCCTCCGCTGTGCCGTCGGTCGCAAGGAGGCGTTGGGTGCCCGACCAATAGCTCTCGTCCAGGAAGAGCAGACGGTCGCCCTCCTCACCGGGCGGCCCCTGATCGAGCCATCCGAGCGGACTGGCAAGCTCCTGTCCCGGCAGGAAGCTCACCTGACCCGTGGCTTCGTCCAGCACGCCAATCCGCGAGGCGGACCCTTGTTCCACCCGGTAGGTGTCCATGTCGCTTGTGAACACCACATGGCCGTTGCGCACGCCGACGACGCGGTCGAGGTCCCAGCCCTGCATCGTCAGATCGCCAAGGTACCGCGTGCCCTCGGGGGTGCCGTCGGTGATCCAGAAGGTCGAATGCCGGACGGCGGTAGGCCACTCCATGCTGCCGGTCCAGTCGATCACGTTGGTGACCGACGCCACGATGCCGTCCGGCGTGGCGGCATAGCGGATGGCCCCGCTGTCGGGAACGAGGTTCGTGAAGGCCGTCGGGGTGCCGTCAGCGTTGACGAAGGTGAGCTTTGAGGGCCAGGACGCGGTCCCCTCGTGGAAGGCCAGCCCTCCGTCATTCATGCCGACCAAGGTGATGCCGTAGGACCATGGCGAGAGTGGCGCCATCTCATGGAAGAGGCGGGTCCCGGCGGTGGTGCCGTCGGAACTCCAGATGCCATCATGAGTCCCGCCGTCCGCGTGCAGGTAGATCCGGCCGTGTGCGGCCGCCAGCGCCGATGGTGAGGACCCCTGGGTTCCCGGCATGAGGTCGGCAACCATGCGGGTGCCCGCCGCAGTCCCATCGCTCACCCACAGCTCACGGCCGTGAATGCCGTCGTCGGCGGTGAAGAACAGCCGGTCGCCGACCACAGTCAGGTCGTCCGGAGCGCCGGATGCGGCGCCGGCAGCGGCGTCGAACATCCGGGTTCCGCCGTTGCTGCCGTCCGTGACCCAGAGTTCGCGACCGTGGAGGCCATCATCGGCGGTGAAGAAGATCTTGCCGCCGGCGACGACAGCGTCCTGTGGAGCGCTTCCCTGTTCGCCCGGCCTGATGTCGGCGAGGAGGCGCGTCCCCGACGGCGTGCCGTCAGTCACCCAGGGCTCCGTGCCCGTGCCTTGCGTCGTGGCTGTGAAAACAGCGATCTTCGTCCGTGCCATGCCCCCTCCAATCGGATGAAGCATTGACCGGAAAACGGCAAGATACGGTATGATATTTTTGGGCCAAGCCGATCCGAATAAAGCCAATACGGTTCAAGAGTGCAGCGCAATCACTTTACCGCTATTTTCTAAACGTAATGTCGGGCGTCATTCGTAAATGACTTGCTGCGCAGTGATGTGGGCCTGCTCATGCGGTGCTTTTCAAAGAAGCCCTGGAACGGCGGGTTGACGCGCTGTTTTGGCAGGCCATGCCGGTTCTGAAGACAGTCTCCGAAGCGTCCTCAGGGATGGCTTGCCGGGACTCCGGGACTCTGGCACTGTGGGGGACTTCCACAATTTGCGATTCGCCGATTCTTCCATGCGCCAGTGTCGGAAGCAAACGCGGCGTTCCGTATCATCGCCCCCTCAAGCCCTTGATACGAAAGGCGTCACAGCTCGATCTGGGCGGCGGTGATGACGCTTTGGGCGATGTCGGCGATGCGCCGGCCCTGCTTCATGGCGGCCTTGCGCAGGGCGTTGTAGGCCTCCTCCTCCGTCAGGGATTTCTGCTGCATCAGGATGCCCTTCGCCCGCTCGATCAGCTTGCGGTCGGCGAGCTGCGTGCGGGCCTCGTCGCGTTCGCGTTTCAGCGTTTCAAAAGCAGCGAAGCGGGCCAGCGCCGTTTCCAGGATCGGCCGCACACGGGCGGGGTGCAGCCCGTCCAGGACGAAGGCGGCGACCCCGGCCTCCGCCGCCTGGGTGGCGACGCCGGGGTCCGCGCGGTCGGCGAACAGCACGACGGCGCAGCCGCCGGCACGGGCCAGCCGGAAGAAGCCGTCCAGCGTGGCGCGGTCCGGCTCTCCCAACGCCGCGACGACCGCGTCCGGGGCCAGCGCGGCGATGCGGGCGGGCAGCTCGCCGAAGCCGTGGACCACGGTGATCCGGTCGGCGGCGATCCGGTCGGCGGCAACCCGGTCGCGCCCCGTCCCGGCCAGCCCGTCCTCCACGGTCCGCGTGGCGGCGGAGTCGGAGCCGGCCACCAGGATGGTCAGGGGTTTGTTCGCCATGCCCGCTCCGCCCTCTTCCCAAGGTTCCGCCTTACGCCGCCCCAGTCACGCCGCTTTCGCCGTCCCGTGATGCCCGCCTTCCAGGAAGTTCAGCAACTCCTCCCGGTAGGCGTAGTAGCGGGGATGCTCCAGCAGGGCCTGCCGGGTCCGGGGGTGGGGGATGTCCACCTCCAGGATGTGGCCGATGCGGGCGTTCGGCCCGTTGGACATCATCACCACACGGTCGGCCAGGAGGATCGCCTCGTCAACGTCGTGGGTGACGCAGATGGCGGTGACCTGGGTGCGCGCCCACACCTCCATCAGCACCTCCTGAAGCTCCCAGCGGGTCAGGCTGTCCAGCATGCCGAAGGGCTCGTCCAGCAGCAGCAGCTTCGGCGACAGGGCGAAGGCCCGCGCGATGCCGACGCGCTGCTTCATGCCGTTGGACAGCTCCGCCGCCTTCTTGTGCATGGCGTCGCCCAGCCCGACGCGCGACAGGTAGTAGCGGGCGATGTCGTTGCGCTCCCCCCGTCCCGCCTGCGGATAGACGCGGTCCACCCCCAGCATCACGTTCTCCAGGGCGGTCAGCCAGGGGAACAGGCTGGGCGCCTGGAAAACCACCGCCCGGTCGGGGCCGGCGCCGGTCACCTCCTTGCCGTCCAGAACGATGCCGCCGCTGGACACGTCGGCCAGCCCGGCGACCATCGACAGCACCGTGGACTTGCCGCAGCCCGAATGGCCGATCAGGGAGATGAACTCGCCCTTGCGCATCTTCAGGTTGAAGCCGTCCACCACGGTCAGCGGCCCCTTCGGCGTGGCGAAGGTCTTGGTGACCCGGCTGAACTCCACGTAACGGTCGTCGGACAGGCCGCCCGGCTGGCCCAACAGATTGAATTTGGCCAGATAGGATTTGGGCGGCGGGGCGGCGGTGACCGGCGTGACCGCCGGCAGGGTCAGGCTCTCGTCCACCGTGGCGGCGGCGCGGCTGGCCCCGGCCTCCATCAGCCACGCGGTGACCTCGGCGCGCAGGCGCTTGAAGTCGGGGTCGTGGTTCACGGCGGTGCGGTCGCGCGGGCGCGGCAGGTCCACCGCGAAGGCGGGGCCGAGCGTCGCCCCCGGACCCGGCGTCAGCGGGATAATGCGGTCGGCCAGCAGGATCGCCTCGTCCACGTCGTTGGTGATCAGCACCACCGTCTTGCGGTCCTTGCGCCAGATCGCCTCGATCTCGTCCTGCAGCTTGGCGCGGGTCAGCGCGTCCAGCGCCGACAGCGGCTCGTCCAGCAGCAGCATCTCCGGGCTCATGGCCAGCGCGCGGGCGAAGCCGACGCGCTGGCGCATGCCGCCCGACAGCTCCTTGGGGCGGCGGTCGGTGGCGTGGCCCAGCCCCACCGTCTCCACCGCCCGGCGGGTGAGCACGCCGCGCTCCGGCGACGGCTTGCCCTTGTGCACGGCGTCCACGGCCAGCGCCACATTGTCCTTCACGCTGAGCCAGGGCATCAGCGAGTAGTTCTGGAACACGACGCCGCGCTCCGCCCCCGGCCCGCGCACCGGCTGGCCGCGGAACAGCACCTCACCCACATCCGGCTCGGCCAGCCCGCCCATCAGGTTGACCAGCGTGGTCTTGCCGGCGCCGGAGAAGCCGACGATGGCGACGAACTCCCCCTCCGCGATGGACAGGTCGATTCCGCGCAGCACCTCGGTCCCGCCGTAGGACTTCGCGACGTTCTTCAGCTCAAGGATGGCCATGCTCGGGGACTCCTCAGCGGGTGCCGGTGTGGGAAACGGCGGCCTGGAACGCCAGCATCACGCGGTCCAGCAGGAAGCCGATCAGGCCGATGGTGAAGACCGCCACCATGATGCGGGCCAGCGAGTTGGAGGAGCCGTTCTGGAACTCGTCCCACACGAACTTGCCGAGGCCGGGGTTCTGGGCCAGCATCTCCGCCGCGATCAGCACCATCCAGCCCACGCCCAGCGACAGCCGCAGGCCGGTGAAGATGTAGGGCAGTGCGGAGGGCAGCACGAGCCGGCGCACCATCGTAGGGCCGGACAGTTGCAGCACCTTCCCCACATTCATCAGGTCCTTGTCGATGGAGGACACGCCGACCGCCGTGTTGATCAGCGTCGGCCACAGCGAGCAGAGCGTCACCGTGATGGCGGAGGTCAGGAAGGATTTCTCGAAGGTCGGGTTGTCGCTCGACACGGTGGCGCTGACCACCATGGTGACCAGCGGCAGCCAGGCCAGCGGCGACACCGGCTTGAAGAGCTGGATCAGCGGGTTCATCGCCGCGTTGACCGTGCGCGACAGGCCGCAGGCCACCCCCAGCGGCACCGCCACCAGCGCCCCCAGCAGGAAGCCGGTGAAGACCGTCTTCAGGCTGGTCAGGATCTGGTCCAGATAGGTCGGCTTGCCGGCGTAGGGCCTGGTCTTCACCTCGGCGGCGGGGTCCTTGGCCAGCAGTTCGGCGTTGCGCTTGGCCTGCCGGTCGTAGAAGGCGGCCTCCTTGGCGCGTTCGGCCTGATGGTCGGCGCGGAGGTTGCCCACCTGCTCCCACACCTGGGCGGGACCGGGGATGGCGCCCAGGCTGGTGTTCACCTGCGGCGCCAGCCACGCCCAGGCGGCGACGAACAGCATCAGGGCGGTCAGCGGCACGCCCATCTGCTGCCACAGCTCCCGCCCCTGCTGGCGCGGGCTGTCGCCGGCGGCCATGCGGAGCAGCGGGCTGAGCCAGCCGAACCCGACGATCTGAAGGGTGGCGGCGGTGCGGTTCAGCGCCTGGGCGAGGCGGGCCTTGCGCCGGGCGCGGATCGCCTCGGCGGAGGAGAGGGTGGAGGCTTCGGTCACGCTGGTCATCGGGTGTTCTTTCTGTTTGGCGCGGGGCGCCGCGGCCCCCACCCCGGCTTTCCCCCGCTCACGCAGGGGAGGGAGCCAGTCCTCTCCCCTGCGTGAGCGGGGGAGGGTTAGGGTGGGGGCCCGTCGCGACCACTTGCGCGGGTCATCCGGGGAAAGAAGCGCTCAACCGCCGACCAGTTGCCCGCCCTGCACCGCCTGCCCGCCCTTCAGGCCGATGGGCAGCTTCGACAGGTAGTCGTTGGGCTTGCGGCCGTCGTAGGCGATGCCGTCGATGAAGCCCTCGTCCAGCGGCTTGTAGCCGTCGCTGGTCCAGGGGAAGTCGGCCTCCTTGGCCTTGCCCTCCTCCACCAGCAGCCGCGCGGCCTTCAGGTAGATCTCCGGCTTGTAGACCTTGCGGGCGGTCTCGTCGTACCAGGCGTCCGGCTTGGCCTCGGCGATCTGGCCCCAGCGGCGCATCTGCGTCAGGTACCACACGGCGTCGGAGTAGAAGGGATAGGTGGCGTTGTAGCGGAAGAAGACGTTGAAGTCGGGAACCGCCCGCTTGTCGCCCTTCTCATACTCGAAGGTGCCGGTCATCGAGTTGGCGATGACCTTGGCGTCGGCCCCCACATATTCGGACTTCGCCAGGATCTTCACCGCCTCGGCGCGGTTGGCGTTGTCGTTCTCGTCCAGCCACATGGCGGCGCGGATCAGCGCCTTGACCAGCGCCAGATGGGTCTTGGGGTTCTTGGCGGCCCAGCCCTCGGTGACGCCGAAGACCTTCTCCGGGTTGTTCTTCCAGATCTCGGTGTCGGTGATGACCGGCACGCCGATGCCCTTCATCACCGCCTGCTGGTTCCACGGCTCGCCGACGCTGTAGCCGAAGATGGTCCCGGCCTCCAGCGTCGCCGGCATCTGCGGCGGCGGGGTGACGGAGAGCAGGGCGTCGGCCTGGATCTGCCCCGACACGTCGTTGGGCGCGTAGTAGCCGGGGTTGATGCCGCCCGCGGCCAGCCAGTAGCGAAGCTCGTAATTGTGGGTGGAGACGGGGAAGACCATGCCCATGGTGAAGGGCTTGCCCTCCGCCCGGTACTGGGCGATGACCGGCTTCAGCGCGTCGGCCTTGATCGGGTGCAGCGGCTTGCCGTCCGCCCCCTTGGGCAGGTTGGGCTTCATCCGCTCCCACACCTCGTTCGACAGGGTGATGCCGTTGCCGTTCAGGTCCATGGAGAAGGCCGTCACCACGTTGGCCTGGGTGCCGAAGCCGATGGTGGCGCCCAGCGGCTGGCCGGCCAGCATGTGGGCGCCGTCCAGTTCGCCGGAGATCACGCGGTCGAGCAGCACCTTCCAGTTGGCCTGCGGCTCCAGCGTCACGGACAGGCCCTCGTCCTCGAAAAAGCCCTTCTCCACCGCGATGGCGAGCGGGGCCATGTCGGTCAGCTTGATGAAGCCCAGCTTGAGCTGGTCCTTCTCCACGGCGAGCGGCGCGGCCTGGGCGGACCCGAGCATCAGCGCCAGCGTGGCGGCGGCGGACAGCAGGGCGGTGCGGGGGGAGGCGGAAAGTCGGGTCACGTCTCGGGTCACGTCGGTCGCTCCATCTCTCGTTCCGGGACCCCCGCGGCACGCCCGACCTCGGTCCAACGCCCCACCGGCGACGCGCCGTGAGGGCCTCCAGCCGTGAAGGGCTGTCGAACCGGGTCAGCGACGGTGCCGAGGGGCCCAACCTTGGGCGTATGGGATGGACGCACCGCCGTTGGCGCGTCCCGCCGTTCGTCTCGCAAAGACCATGCCAAAGGCCATGAAGAGCATCGGAACAGGGCCAAAGGTCTTTGTTTCCGCGGCTTTGACGCGAATTGCCTATTCTTTGTGCTGGTACCTTGGTGGTGATGCATTGCACAAATTGTCGGCTTTCGGACCGCTTTTTGTTCGATGCGAGACAAAAGCGCGTGTTCGAGTCCCGACATTCCCGTCCGGCTCCACAGGTGGTGGGGCCGGGAAAACGGCGGAAATCCGCCATTCCGGTCCCTTTCTCATACCTTGGTGCCAGTGTTGGCACGCGGCTTGCCAGAAGGACGGGCAGATCAAGGCCAGGGCAACGGCGCCATGGCCGGTTCGACGGCGAACCACCCGGACAACGGCGTCCGAAACCCTGGGAATCCCGCGGGATTTCCTCGGCTTCGGGCGCCTTTTCTTTTCGGCCTCGCGGCCTCGCAAGAGGGCACAAAGCATGAGCACGCACACCAATCCACCGCCCCCGGCCCACCCGCTGAAGGCGCCGCGCGAGCGGCTGGTCGTCGTCGGCAACGGCATGGCCGGCATCCGCACGCTGGAGGAATTGCTGGCCAAGGCGCCGGACCGTTACGACATCACCGTCTTCGGCGCCGAGCCGCACCCCAACTACAACCGCATCATGCTCTCCCCCGTGCTGGCCGGGGAGAAGACCTTCGAACAGATCGTGCTGAACGGGCGCGACTGGTACGAGGCCAACGGAATCAAGCTGTTGACCGGCGACCGGGTGGAGGCGGTCGACCGTGCGAACCGCACCGTCACGGCCATGTCCGGCCTGACGGTTGCCTATGACCGGCTGCTGATCGCCACCGGTTCCACCCCCTTCATCATCCCGGTGCCCGGCGCCACCCTGCCCGGCGTCGTCGGCTTCCGCGACCTCGCCGATGTCGAAACGATGCTGGAGGCGGCGGCCCGGGGCGGGCGCGCCGTGGTCATCGGCGGCGGCCTGCTCGGGCTGGAGGCGGCCAATGGCCTGAAGGTCAAGGGCATGGACGTCACCGTCCTGCACCTGATGGACACACTGATGGAACGGCAGCTCGACCGCTCTGCCGGGGCGCTGCTGCGGCACGAGCTGGAAGGCCGCGGCATCGCCGTGCTGACCGGCGCCGACACTGCCGAAATAGTGGGCAACGAGCGCGTTTCCGCGGTTCGCCTGAAAAATGGGCAGGAGCTTCCCGCCGATCTGGTCGTCATGGCCGTGGGCATCCGCCCGAACATGGCGCTGGGCAAGGCGGCGGGGCTGGCCTGCGGGCGCGGCATCCAGGTGGACGACGCCATGACCACCTCCGACCCGGCGATCCTGTCGGTCGGCGAGTGCGTGGAGCACCGCGGCCAGACCTACGGCCTCGTCGCCCCGCTGTTCGAGATGGCCAAGGTCGCCGCCGACCGGCTGGCCGGGGGAGTGGAGTCCGCCTACACCGGCTCCGTCACCTCGACCAAGCTGAAGGTGACGGGGGTGGACGTCTTCTCGGCGGGCGACTTCACCGGCGGCAAGGACTGCGAGGACATCGTGTTCCGCGACGCCGCCCGCGGCGTCTACAAGCGCGTGGTGGTCAAGGAGAACCGCATCCTGGGCGCCGTGCTCTACGGCGACACCAAGGATGGCGGCTGGTACTTCCAGATGCTGAAGGACGGGACCGAGGTGGCGCCGGTCCGCGACACCCTGATCTTCGGCCCAAATTTTGGTGGCGGATTCGGAGGCGAGGGGGCGGCAAACCCTAAGGCCGCCGTTGCAGCGCTCCCCGACAGTGCGGAGATCTGCGGCTGCAACGGCGTGTGCAAGGGCACCATCGTCAAGGCGATCACCGAGAAGGGCCTGTCCAGCCTGGACGAGGTGCGGGCTCATACCAAAGCCTCGGCCTCCTGCGGAAGCTGCACCGGGCAGGTGGAGCAACTCCTGGCCTTGACGCTGGGCGACGGCTATGCGGGCGAGGCGAAGGCCAAGCCGATGTGCAAATGCACCGACCGCACCCACGACGAGGTGCGCCGGGCCATCACCGCGCTGGAACTGAAATCCATCCCCGACGTGATGCAGCGGCTGGAATGGCGCACGCCCGACGGCTGCCACCATTGCCGCCCGGCGCTGAACTATTACCTGCTGTGCGAATGGCCGGGCGAATACAAGGACGACAGCCGGTCCCGCTACATCAACGAGCGCGTCCACGCCAACATCCAGAAGGACGGCACCTACTCCGTCGTTCCGCGCATGTGGGGCGGGCTGACCAGCGCCAAGGAACTGCGCGCCATCGCCGACGTGGTGGACAAGTTTGCCATCCCCACGGTGAAGGTCACCGGCGGCCAGCGCATCGACCTGTTCGGCGTGAAGAAGGAGGATCTGCCCGCGGTGTGGGCGGACCTGAACGCCGCCGGCATGGTGTCCGGCCACGCCTACGCCAAGGGGCTGCGCACGGTGAAGACCTGCGTCGGGTCGGAATGGTGCCGGTTCGGCACGCAGGACAGCACCGGCCTGGGCGTCAAGCTGGAGCGGATGACCTGGGGCACCTGGACCCCGCACAAGGTGAAGCTGGCCGTCTCCGGCTGCCCGCGCAATTGCGCGGAGGCGACCATCAAGGACCTCGGCGTCGTCTGCGTGGACAGCGGCTACGAGCTGCATGTCGGCGGCAACGGCGGCATGCATGTCCGGGCCTGCGACCTGCTGGTGAAGGTGGAGACCGAGGCGGAGGTGCTGGAATACACCGGCGCCTACATGCAGCTCTACCGCGAGGAGGCCCGCTATCTGGAGCGCACCGCGCCGTGGCTGGAGCGGGTCGGGCTGGACCACATCAAGCGCCGGCTGGTCGATGACCCGGAGGGCCGCGCGGCCCTCAACGCCCGCTTCCTCTTCTCCCAGAGCTTTTCGCAGGACGATCCCTGGGCCGAGCGGGCCAGCGGGTCGGTGGACCGTCACGAATTCGCACCGCTCGCTCAGGTGGGGTAACGACACATGGATCAGAGCATTTCCTGGATCACCGTCGGCTCGGTCGAGGACATTCCCCGCCAGGGTTCCCGCGTGGTGCGGACCGAAGGCGGCGACATCGCCCTGTTCCGCACCGTCACGGACGAGGTCTACGCGCTGGAGGACCGCTGCCCGCACGCCGGCGGCCCGCTGTCGCAGGGCATCGTCCACGGGGCGCGGGTGACCTGCCCGCTGCACAACTGGGTGATCGACCTCGCCAGCGGCGAGGCGGTCGGCCCGGACGAGGGCTGCGCCGGCCACTGCCCGGTGCGGGTGGTGGACGGCACGGTGCAGCTCGGGCTGGCGGCCTTCCGTCCGGGACGTGGGGGGTGCGGCCATGGGTGACGGGCGGCTTGATGGCCCCTCTCCCGTCCCGGGAGAGGGAGGGACCCACGCTCCAGCGTGGGAGGGTGAGGGTGCCGCCGAGAATGGAGCGCCGATCCTCGGCGGCACCCTCACCCGCCCGCTGCGCGGGCACCCTCTCCCGGGGCGGGAGAGGGGAACGGGAGGGGATATGCCCATCCGCACCACCTGCCCCTATTGCGGGGTCGGTTGCGGCGTGCTGGCCTCCGTCGCGGCGGACGGCACGGTCAGCGTGGCTGGCGATCCCGACCACCCCGCCAACCGGGGAAAGCTCTGCTCCAAGGGCACCAACCTCTCCGACACGCTGGGCCTCGGCGAACGGCTGCTGCATCCGGAGGTGGACGGGCGGCGCGTCGCCTGGAACGAGGCCATCGCCGCCGTCGCAACGCGCCTGTCCGACACCATCGCCAAACACGGCCCGGACTCGGTGGCCTTCTACGTCTCCGGCCAGTTGCTGACCGAGGACTATTACGCCGTCAACAAGCTGGCGAAGGGCTTCATCGGCACCGCCAACATCGACACCAACTCGCGCCTCTGCATGGCCTCCAGCGTGGCGGGGCACAAGCGCGGCTTTGGGGCCGACGCGGTGCCGGTGACGTATGAAGACTTGGAGGAGGCCGATCTGGTCGTGCTGGTCGGCTCCAACCTCGCCTGGTGCCATCCGATCCTGAGCCAGCGGCTGCTGGCGGCCAAGCAGGCGCGCGGCACCCGCATCGTCGCCATCGACCCGCGCCGCACCGCCGCGGTGGACGGGGCCGACCGGCACCTGCCGATCCGTCCCGGCACCGACGCCCTGCTGTTCAACGGGCTGCTCGCCCATCTGGCCGACAACGGTTTGATCGACGCCCGCTTCGTGGCGGAGCACACCGCCGGTCTGGCGAAGGCGCTGGAGGCGGCGCGGGCCGATGCGCCCTCACTCGCCCATGTCGCCGCTGTCTGCGGTCTGCCGGTGGCGGAAGTCGAAGCCTTCTACGCTGAAGTCGCAACGGTCCGCCGCACCGTCACCATCTATTCCCAAGGGGTGAACCAGTCCTCGCAGGGGACGGACACGGTCAACGCGATCCTGAACGTCCATTTCCTGACCGGGCGGATCGGCGCGCCGGGCATGGGGCCTTTCTCCGTCACTGGCCAGCCCAACGCCATGGGGGGCCGCGAGGTCGGCGGGCTCGCCAACCAGCTCGCCGCCCATATGGGGTTCGAGCCGGAGTCGGTGGACCGGCTGCGCCGCTTCTGGAACGCGCCGCGGGTCGCCGCCCAGCCCGGCCTGAAGGCGGTGGACCTGTTCCGCGCGGTCGAGGAGGGCACGGTCCGCGCCGTCTGGGTCATGGCGACCAACCCCGCGGTCAGCATGCCCGACGCCGCCCGCGTCCGCCGCGCGCTGGCGCGCTGCGAGACGGTCATCGTCTCCGACTGCATCGCCGACACCGACACGGCGCGGCTGGCCCACATCCGCCTGCCCGCCGCGGGCTGGAGCGAGAAGGACGGCACCGTCACCAACTCCGACCGCACCATCTCCCGCCAGCGGGCCTTCCGCCCCCTGTCCGGCGAGGCACGGCCCGACTGGTGGATCGTCACCCAGGTGGCCCGCGCGATGGGCTTCGCCTCCGCCTTCCCCTTCGAGACGCCCGCCGGCGTCTTCCGCGAGCACGCCGCCCTGTCCGCCTTCGAGAACGACGGAACCCGCGCTTTCGATATCGGCGGCCTCGCCGGGCTTTCCGACGCTGAATTTGAAACGCTGGCTCCCGCCCCCTGGCCGCGGCGGGTCGGCGGGGAACCGGCGCGCCGCCTCTACACGGACGGGCGCTTCTTCACCGAGGACGGGCGGGCGCGCTTCGTCCCCGTCACCTCCCGCCCCCTGCCCCGCCCCTTGCCCCGCCCCTTGCCCCACAGCATGGAGCCGGGTTCGCTGATGTTGAACACGGGCCGCCTGCGCGACCAGTGGCACACCATGACGCGCACCGGCCTGTCGCCGCGCCTGTCCGCCCACGCGCCGGAACCGTGCCTGGACCTGCACCCGCAGGACGCCGCGGCGCGCGGCCTGACCGATGGTGCCCTGGTCCGCATCGCGTCCCCCATCGGCACGGCGCTGGCCCGCCTGCGGGTGACGGAGGCGCAGCGGGTGGGCGACGCCTTCCTGCCCATGCACTGGACCGACCGCTTCACCGCCGCCTGCGTCGTCGGGCGGCTGGTGGACGACAGGGCGGTGGACCCGGTGTCGGGCCAGCCCGACCTGAAGCGGATGCCGGTGACGGTGGCGCCCTACCCCGCCGCCTGGACCGGCTTCCTGATCGCCCGCAGCCCCGTGGAGCCCGCCCATGGCGGCTACTGGTCCCGCCGCGCCGTCCCCGGCGGCCACCTGATCGAACTGGCCGGCGAGGGCGCCCTGCCCGCTCCGGACGCGCTGGGCGTCGGCTTCGCGGGGGCGACGGTCGATTACAGCGACGCGGCCCGCGGCGTGCTGCGCCGCGCCTGGGTGACCCACGACCGGCTGGAAGCCTGCCTGTTCCTGTCCAGTTCGGGCGCTCTGCCCAGCCGCGGCTGGCTGGTGGACCTGCTGTCGGCGGAGGCGCTGGACGGCCCCGCCCGCCGTGCCCTGCTCTCCGGACGGTCGCCGGTGCCGGCGGCGGACGAGGGGCGGACGGTCTGTTCCTGCTTCGACGTCGGCGTCAACCGCCTGATCGCCGCCATCCAAAGCCAACGCCTGACCACGGTCCAGGAGGTCGGACAGGCCCTGCGGGCCGGGACCAACTGCGGCTCCTGCATTCCCGAACTCAAGGAGATCCTCGCCGATGCCCAGCGCTGCCATGTGGCTTGACGGTCTCGTCTCCCGATCCGGGGACAAGCGTTTCAACTTCATCGTCACCCTGCGCGCCGCGCTGGGCTCGGTGCTGGGCTCGGCGCTGCGCCCGCGCATGGCCCGCCGGGTCGCCCGCGCCATCCCGGAGGCGGGCAAGCGGACGCCACACGTCACGCTGGTCGGCGCCGGGCCGGGGGACCCCGACCTGCTGACCGTCGCGGCGGTGCGGGCCATCGCGCAGGCCGAGGTGATCCTCTACGACCATCTCGTCGGGACGGGCATCCTTGCGCTGGCGCAGCCGGGGGTGGAGCTGATTTGCGTCGGCAAGCGGTCGGGCCGGCACTCCCACTCCCAGGAGGCGATCAACGCGCTGATCGAGGCGCAGGCCCGCACCGGGCGGTGCGTTGTCCGGCTGAAGGGCGGCGACCCGATGGTCTTCGGGCGGGCCGGCGAGGAGATCGAGCATCTTGAGGGCGCCGGAATCTCCGTGTCGGTGATCCCCGGCATCACCGCGGCGCTCGGCTGCGCGTCCAGCGCCGGGGTGTCCCTGACCAAGCGCGGCGTGTCGCGCGCCGTCACCTTCGTCACCGCCCACGCCCGCGAGGGCGACGCGACCGAGCCCGACTGGGCGCGGCTGGCCGACCCGAAGGGCACGCTGGCGATCTACATGGGCCGCGAGGCCGCCCGCCGCGTCGGGCGCGGCCTGACCGCGGGTGGCCTCTCCCCCGACACCCCGGTGCTGGCCGTGGAGAACGGCTGCCGCCCCGACGAGCGCCACCATCGGACGACGCTGGGCGTCATGGCCGAGCAGGGCGTGGCGGCGGGCGACGGCCCAACGCTGCTGCTGGTCGGTTGGGCGCTAGAGGAGCGGGCGGCGCACGCCGGTGATGCCCTCGGCACGGGCGGCCACGTCGGCCAGGGGTTCGGTCACGACTGACATGGTGAAGACGGTGGCGTGCAGCAGGGTGGCGCCGTCCAGCATGATCCCGACATGGCCGGGGAAGAACACGATGTCGCCGCGTCGGTAATCCACCCCCTGCCCGTCCGTGGACAGCATCGGCCCCAGCCGGTCGTCGTTGCGCTGCATGCCGCTGCTGTGGTGGGTGACGATCCCCGCCGCGCCCAGAGCCACCTGGACGAGGCCGGAACAGTCGATGCCGAACCCGCTCCGCCCGCCCCAGACATAGGGTGTGTCCAGGAAGCGCAGCGCCGTGTCCACCGGCGCGCGGTCGAGCGGGCTGGCGACCGGCTCCAGCCGCTTGCCGAAGATCCAGGACCCGTTGTCCAGCCGGACCCAGCCGTTGTCGGCCTGCTCCGCCACCGTCACGAGGCTGGCGAAGCTCAGCGCCGCGGTGGGCACGGCCTTGTGGGTGGGGGCCGGGTGCAGGTTCGCCGTCCGCCCGGCGACGCGGTGGGTCGGGGCGACCGGCGTTCCGGTCCGTGTGCCCGGGGGAAGCCAGCCGACATGGCCGTCCGTCCGGTTCTCCGCCTTCAGCCAATCGCCGTCACGGTCCAGCAGGGTGAAGCTCTCCCCGAACAGCATCTCGCTGGTCTGCGGCACGCCGTGGGCGGGCCGTTCCAGAAGGACAGCTTGCGGGGACTTGATCTGGAGGATCATCGGGGCCTCTGCATCGGTCATGCCGCGCACGCTAGAACCCGCCCCTGCGGATTGCAAGCCAGAGGACCGTTCCGGGCAATCCTCACCAAGCCGGAGCCTTGCTATGGATGTGCCCTTATCCGGCAGGGAAAAGACGATGGAACTCCGTAGGGGGCTGATGGGGCTCGCCGGTGTGGCGGGCGTGTGGCTGTTGGCCGGCGGGACATCCGCCCTGGCCGCGCCGCCCCGTTGCGAGAACATCACCGTGGACAGCCTGCGTCAGGCCTGCCTCGACCGCGCCGCCCGCTGCGAACCGATGAGGAGCGCCGCCGAGCGCGACGAGTGCTACCGCGGGCGCGGTCCGAAGACGGCGGAGGCCCCGGTGGCGACCGAAGGCCCGCTGCGGCTGATTCCGAAGGCTGCCCCTCCTCCGCCTCCCCCGCCGCCACCGCCCGCTCCGGCTCCGTCCCCCATGGCGGCGCCCCCTGCTCCGCCGCCTTCCGCCCCGCCTCCTCCGGCACCGCTTCCACCGCCGCCCGCCCCCGCGGCGTCGGTGGTC